>CAWFBN010000093.1:0-59119 GCA_963813955.1 uncultured Alphaproteobacteria bacterium
CCTTTTTGAAAATATCCCATAAAATTCGGAAATACAGGCTGTAAGGGCGGCTCACAGACCGCGCTCCCCCTGGCGACCGCCGCAATAGGGCCATTTTTCCCCTGTCTATCTCGAGATTCCAACCGCGCGAGGCTCTCCGGAGACAGGACCGCGATTTAAGGCTATGTCTTGCGGTCAGATTTATCTGGAGAACGAAACCAAGGTGCGCTCCCTCCCTATCGGCGCCGTCCGATCCACTTCCCCATCCCGGCGCCTGTCCTTTTTCGCACCTGATCGGAGCGGAGCCGCCGATTGACGCCAAAGGCGAACGCCCGGGAACGGACACGCATCGGCGCGTCTCGCTGCGATGGCTGGCTGGAACCGGGCTGACCGGGCTTATCGGGGCCGGGCTGCTCGGGGGCGCGATCTATGCAGCCTTCGACGGGGAAACGAATTTCGCGGAAGCGCCGACGCGCGCCTTGCTGGCGCGCAAGGAGCAGCCGCGAAGACGCGAGCGTCAATCCGCGCAAGGGCGACCGCATCGTCAGGGGCCTCGACATGGTCGCCTCCAAACAGACCTTCAAGACGCCGACAACGATCAGGGTCGGCGACCATGAAGTGGTGCGCAACCGCGCCTTCACACGCGTTTCGACCACTCTGACGCTCTCTGACACCGGCCTCGGCGCCGATGTCCCCGATTTCAATCCGCTCCAGATGCTGGCGGATTCGCGCAACCCCGCGCCCGATACGCCGGATGAAACGGACGTCGCGCCGACGCAGGACAACCCGGAAGCGAGCTTCAACGACAGCGATCTGGCGCAAGTCTCGTTGAGCGCCCAGAGCGGAACGCTGTCACTCGATGAAGTGCGGGCGCAGGTGGCCGAAATGGTCAAGAGCGCCCAGGCGCGCGGCAACAAGGCGCCGTTGCCGCTGCCGCCCCAACTCTTGCTGATGCGCACCAGCCGCGCCGGTCTGGACGTCGCGGGGACGAGCCTGGGCTTTGCCACGCCGGGCGTCAGCAATTCCAATTCACCGTTTTCATCGATCGAAGTGCGGATGGTGCCGGAGAATGTCACGCTGGCCCCGAAATCCGCCGCCCCGCAAGGCGACGCCGCCCATCCCGCGCCAGCAACCGAGCGGCTGGTCGTGGTTCGGCATGGCGAAGACCTCGACGACATTCTCGGCAACGCGGGGGTCGGGAAGGAAGCGATCAAGGCGATCAAGGACACATTCCGCGTGAACCGCAACGGCGATCCGGCCATCGAGGGACGACGCATCAAGCTTTCCTTTGCCGAACCCTTGGTCGGCGACGGGTTGGAACTCGCGCGTGTTTCCATCTATGAGAATGACGACCTGAAAGCCGCCGTCGCGCTGGCCGACGATGGCCGTTATCTTCTGCTGGAAAATGCCCCGACGGGCGAGAAACGAACGAAAAAGCCTGCCCGCGAGGACGATGCCGACAAATCGGACGAGGATTCGGGCGGCATGCGTCTCTATAATTCGCTCTACGAAACGGCGCTCAAACAGGATATTCCCCGGCCGGTCATCGACCAGATGGTGCGAACCTTCAATAATGACGTCGACTTCCAGCGCTCGGTGAGCGCCGGCGACTTCATCGACGCCTTTTACGATGACGGCGAAGATGGAGACGGCAGCCATGCCGAATTGCTTTACGCGGCGGTCACCACGCGGGGCGAAACATTCAAATTTTACCGGTTCCAACTCCCCGACGATCAGAGCATCGACTATTTCGACCCCTTGGGTCATTCGACCCGCAAGTTCCTGCTGCGCAAACCCATCGCCTCGGGCGAGTTTCGTTCCGGCTTCGGCATGCGTTTCCATCCGATCCTGCATTATACGCGCCCGCACAACGGCGTCGATTGGGCGGCCCCGATCGGCACACCGATTTTCGCCGCCGGCAATGGCCTGGTCATCAAGTCAGGCTTTGCGTCGGGCTATGGCCGACGCGTCGAAGTCGAGCACGCCAATGGCTATGTGACGACCTATAACCACATGTCTCGCTTCGGACGCGGCATCAACGAAGGCGTCCGGGTCACGCAAGGCCAGATTGTCGGCTATCTCGGCGCCAGCGGTCTCGCGACCGGTCCGCATCTTCATTACGAAGTCATCGTCAACGGCCATTACGTCGACCCCATGCGCGTCAAACTCGCGCGGACGCGGCAGTTCGACGGAAAAATGCTCAATGAATTCAAGCGCGAGCGCGACCGGATCGACGCGCTGATGGCCAAGGCGCCGGATGCGAGGCGCGTCGCCGGTCCCTAGCGCTCAGATGCGCGCTGATTTCAGTTTCGGCTTGAGCCATACGGCCGCGGCGCGAGCGCTGGCAGGGCCGGCGCCAATTCCTCCAGGGTGCGCCGCGCGCGCCTCGCGCCAACCAGGCGATAAAGCTGCTTGGTCGCTTCGACCACGATCACTCCGGCGCCCGGAAGGGCCAGTTTGCTGCTGACGCTTTCGATCGCTGGCGCCAGACGGAGAACCATGGCGCGTTCGAGAGGCGGCGTATAAAGCGCCTCGCTCCAGAAGATCGGCGAAAACAGGGTCTCGCGCATCAGATCCAGCAATTGTCCGCGCGAATAGGGACGGCCGTGGCCGAAAGGCGTGGTGTCGAGGCGCGCCCATAATCCGGAGCGATTCGGCGCGACGACGATCAGGCGTCCGCCCGGCGTCAGCACGCGCCAGATCTCGGCCAGCAATTCGCGCGGGTGCTCGGCCGTTTCCAGCGCATGGGCGAGCAACATGCGGTCCACGCAACAATCGGGCAAGGGCAGCATCGAATCGTCGATCAGGGTGGAGGCGGAGGCGCCTGTCGCCGGCCAGTTCACCACGCCCTGTTCAGCGGGCATCATCGCCAGCAACCGCATGGGCTGGCCCTGAAAAAGTTCGAGATAGGGAGTGGCGTAACCCAGTCCAACCACCGACAAGCCGGCGACCGCGTCCCAGCGCCGGCTCAATATGGAGCCGACAAGCTTGCGGGCCGTCTCGCCCAGCGGCGAGGCATAAAAACTCCGCAAATCGGTGATGTCCAACGCCATAGGCGAGGATCGCCACAAAACGCGGCAAAGGGCAAGAGGCAGGGACGCGGCGAAGGAAAAAACGGCGCCGGCGGTTCCAATGCCGCGCCGGCTCGGCTAGACTTTTTGGGGCGTGGCGGGAGATTTGTGATGGCGATTGAATTTCACCAGTTTCAGTGTCTTGCCGATAATTTCGGCGTTTTGGCGCATGATCCCGTCAGCGGCGCCACCGCTTCGCTCGACGCGCCGGAAGCCGCCCCGATCCTTGCCGCGTTGCAGGAAAAAGGCTGGACGCTGACCGACATCTGGCTCACCCATCACCACATCGACCACATCGGCGCCGTCGGCGAGCTCAAGGAACGCTATCCGAAGGCGCGCGTCGTCGGCGCGCGAAAAGACGCTGCCCGCCTGCCTCCGCTGGACCTCGCCGTCGTCGAAGGCGATGAATTGCTGCTGGGAGAAGGAGGCGCGCAAGTTTTCGAGACGCCCGGACATACGCTCGGCCATTTGGCCTATTATTTTTCGGACGATAATGTCGTGATTGTCGGCGACACGCTTTTTTCGCTCGGCTGCGGCCGGGTGATGGAAGGCACCATGCCGATGATGCACGAGACCCTCATGCGCCTCGCCGATCTGCCGGGCGAAACGCAGGTCTATTGCGGACATGAATATACCGAGGCCAACGCCCGTTTTGCCTTGACTGTCGATCCGGAGAACGCCCTGCTCGCGGAGCGCGCCCGGGACGTGTCCGAATTGCGGACGAGGGGCGCCTTCACCTTGCCGACGACGATCGCGCTCGAACGCGAAACCAATCCTTTTTTGCGCGCCGCCAATCCGGTGCTTCAGAAAGGCCTGGGAATGGAATTGGCCGATCCGGTCGATGTTTTCACCGTGATGCGGGAACGCAAGAACCGCTTCTGACGGGAGCGTTTCGGCGTTCCCGTCATTGTCTTGTTTCTGCATTCGACCTGTCGGGACCTTGCCCTTGCAACTTCGCTACCTGGCATTTCGCTCGTCGAAAAGCGACCTTTCCCGTCTTTCCGGTAGGGCGGTCGCAACTCCGGACTCGCCCGACCCGCGCCAAATTCTCAATTCGATCGGACAGACGGTCTATGACTGGGATCTCCATTCCGACCGGATTTCCTGGGGCCCCAACGCGGCGTCGGTCCTTGGAATCGCGCTCGACGCCATGCGCACCGGACGCGCTTTCGCCGAATTCCTGTCGCATGACAGCGAAATCTCGCGCCATGAAGTCATCCTTCGCTCCGCCGCCGTCGACGCCGGCATGGGCGCGCCCTTCCAGATTTGCTATGGGCTGAATTCGCCAGATCGTCCGCGCGATGCGACGATCTGGGTCGAAGATGCTGGACGCTGGTTCGCCGGCCCCGACGGCCGCCCATCGCGGGCGCATGGTTTGGTGCGCGTGATGACCGACCGCCAGCAGGAACGCCCGCTTGCCTTGCGATCGCACGGCCCGGCGCGCCGCGTGGCGTCATCTACGAACTCATTGGCGCGCGAGGATACGCGCATGCTCTGCGCGAAGATTTCGACGAAATCGTTTCGGCGCTGCACGACCGGCGCATCATGATCGCCCTGCAGCCGCTGGTTCATGCCAAGACCGGCGTTCCGGCCTTGCACGAAGCCTTGATGCGGTTGCGCCGCGCCGACGGCGCGCTGGCGCTTCCGGCCGCCATTCTGCCCACGGCGGAGAAATCCGGACTCATCCAGTTGATTGATCAGCGCGTGCTGGATCTCGGCCTTAAGAAGCTTCGCGAAGACCCCGACATGCGCATCGCGGTCAATGTGTCCGGCCACACCTTGCACGACCCCGACTTCTTCATCCGCTTGAGCGCGACCCTGGAAAGCTGCCAGGAAATCGCCCGCCGCCTGACCATCGAACTGACCGAAACCTGCGTGATCGAAGATGTCGAGGCCACCATCCGCGCCGTAGGCGTGATCAGGAAACTCGGCGCAAAAGTCGCAATGGACGATTTCGGCGCCGGTCACACGTCATTCAAGAATCTGCGCCGGTGCGAATTCGATCTGGTCAAGATCGACGGCGCTTTCATTCAAAACCTCGCCCGCTCGTCCGACGACCGCTTTTTCGTGCGGACGCTGATCGAACTCGCGCGTCACATCGGCATTCCGGTGGTGGCCGAATGGGTGGAGGACGCGGAGACAGCGAAAATCTTGCGCGATTGGGGCGTCGAATATCTTCAAGGCAATTATTTCGGCGCCGCCGTCGTGCCGGCGAGCGATTTGCGCGCCTGCCTGGCGTGACGGCGCGCTTTCGCCTCAGTTTGCTGGCTCAGTCTTTCTTGACCAGACTGTCGATGCGCTTCTGCATTTCCGCCAGTTGGGCGCGCATTTCATTGAGTTCGTCGCCGTTCTTGGCCGGCTTGTCCGTTTCCGTCGTCGGCGCGCCAGTAAAGGGCGAGAACAGGTTGAGCGCCTCGCGGAACATCTGCATGTTCTTGCGCGCCTGCTCCTCCATGGATTGGAACATCTGCCGCGTGGGAGCGGCCAGAGGATTGGCCAGGGATTCGCCAATGGATTGGCCAAGGGATTGGCGTTTACCGCCGCTTCGAACTGTTCGCGGAATTTCTGGCTGTCGCTGGTCAGGCGCTCGATGGAAAACTCCAGATAGCTCGGCACCAGCATCTGCATGCTGTCGCCATAAAAGCGAATCAATTGCCGCAGGAAGCGTATCGGCATCAGATTCTGCCCCGTCTTGCCTTCCTGTTCGAAAATAATCTGCCCCAGCACCGAGCGCGTGATGTCTTCGCCGCTCTTGGCGTCGTAAACGAGGAAATCGTCGCCGACCTTCACCATTTCGGCAAGGTCTTCAAGGGTCACGTATGCGCTGGCGCCCGTATTATAAAGACGCCGGTTCGCGTATTTCTTGATTGTGACGGGGTGTTTTTCGTTGGTCATCGTCATTCCCATGCCCGCCAGGACGTCCTGTGCTTTCGCGTCTCTCGCCTGATCCGCCCCCCTGCAGGCGGCGGAGTCTGCCATCCAATGGCTTCCGACAGACGATAGCGCCCGCTTGCGGAAAGGCAAAGCCGCTTTTCGCGGATACTTCATATCAGGCAAACGCTCTACAACCAAAAGAGAATAAAATGACTCTCCATCCGTCTTGACCGCGCGGGCGCCAAAATGGTCAAACTAGCCGCGAAGTCGCCTGCCGGATTTGCGTCCGATGCAGGGAGTACGACCGCGTGGAGGAATTCCCTTATGTCGACCGATATCGTTATCGTTTCCGCCGCCCGCACAGCGGTGGGCTCCTTCAGCGGAGCTTTCTCCAATACGCCCGCCTGTGAATTGGGCGCCGCCGCCATCAAGGCCGCCCTTGCCCGCGCCAACGTCGCGCCGGGCGAAGTGGACGAAGTCATCCTCGGCCAGGTTCTCTCCGCCAACCAGGGGCAGAACCCCGCCCGCCAGGCCGCGATGAAGGCCGGCATTCCCCAGGAAAAGACCGCCTGGGGCCTGAACCAGCTCTGCGGCTCGGGCCTGCGCTCCGTCGCTCTCGGCATGCAACAGATCGCCAATGGCGACGCCAGCATCATCGTCGCGGGCGGCATGGAGAACATGACCCTCTCGCCCCATACCGCCTTTCTGCGCACCGGCGTGAAGATGGGCGAAATGAAGATGCTCGACACCATGCTGCGCGATGGCCTCAACGACGCCTTCCAAGGCTATCACATGGGAACGACGGCGGAAAATATCGCCACCAAATTCCAGATCACCCGCGAAGAACAGGACCAGTTCGCCACCGCCTCCCAGAACAAGGCGGAAGCCGCCCAGAAGGCCGGCAAGTTCAAAGACGAGATCATTCCCTTCACCATCTCGACCAAGAAGGGCGACATCGTGGTCGACCAGGACGAGTTCATCCGTCATGGCGTCACCTATGAGAATCTGGCCAAGCTGCGTCCGGCCTTCTCCAAGGACGGCACCGTCACCGCCGGCAACGCGTCGGGCATCAATGACGGCGGCGGCGCGCTGGTGCTGATGACCGCGGCCGAAGCCGCCAAGCGCGGCCTGACCCCGCTCGCTCGCATCGCCTCCTGGGCGACCGCCGGCGTCGATCCGGCCATCATGGGCACGGGACCGATCCCGGCCTCGCGCAAGGCGCTGGAAAAGGCCGGCTGGAAAATCGGCGACCTCGACCTGATCGAAGCCAACGAAGCCTTCGCCGCCCAGGCCATTTCGGTCAACCGCGAGCTGGGCTGGGACACGTCCAAGGTCAACGTCAACGGCGGCGCCATCGCCATCGGCCATCCGATCGGCGCCTCGGGCGCCCGCGTCCTCATCACGCTGCTGCATGAAATGGGTCGCCGCGACGCGAAAAAAGGTCTCGCGACGCTGTGCATCGGCGGCGGCATGGGCATTGCGCTGACCGTCGAACGCTGATCTCAATCCTTTTACGCGCGCCGGCGGCATTCCGCGCCGGCGCGTTTTCCTGCTGAACTCTACCCGCGCCTCTGAATGCGCGGGCCAACATAATTGAGGGAAGAAACATGTCTCGAGTCGCAATCGTCACCGGTGGCACGCGCGGTATCGGCGCCGCCATTTCCAAGGCCCTGAAAGGCGCCGGTTATTCGGTCGCAGCCAGCTATGCCGGCAATGACGAAGCCGCCAAGGCCTTCAATGCCGAAACCGGCATTCACGTCTATAAGTGGGACGTGTCCGACTATGACGCCTGCGTCGCCGGCATCGCCAAGGTCGAAGCCGATCTCGGCCCCATCGAAATTCTGGTCAATAATGCCGGCATCACCAAGGACGGCATGTTCCACAAGATGACCAAGGAGCAGTGGTACGGCGTCATCAACACCAATCTGAATTCGCTGTTCAACATGACCCGCCCGATCTGGGAAGGCATGCGCGCCCGCAAGTTCGGCCGCGTTGTGTGCATTTCCTCGGTCAATGGCCAGAAGGGCCAGATGGGCCAGGTGAATTATTCCGCGGCCAAGGCCGGCGACCTCGGCTTCGTCAAGGCTCTGGCGCAGGAAGGCGCCAAGGCCGGCATTACCGTCAACGCCATCTGCCCCGGCTATATCGCGACCGAAATGGTCAAGGCGATTGATCCGGCGGTCATTGAAAAGGCGATTCTGCCGCATATTCCCGTCGGACGCCTCGGCGAACCGGAAGAAATCGCTCGCGCGGTGCTCTTCCTGATCGCTGACGACGCCTCTTTCATCACCGGCTCGACCATTTCGCCCAACGGCGGTCAATACATGGTTTGACGCCTGCCGATCCGCGGGCTGGGTCGCCACTTTCGTCAGGCGCCGCAGGGGTTTTCCTCGCGGCGCCTTTTTCATGATTATGGCTTGTTTATGGCTTGCTAAAACGTTTGGATTAGAACGAGACATCCCGCTATCTGGCAGGGGTCGGTTCTGCGGTCGGGAAATCCCGGCCGCTTTTTGTTGGTGGGCAAAAATGTCTGATCGAATATGGGCGGTCCGGGCCGGCGGCGAGAGCGAGGCCGATCCGCTGTTCATCGAAAATGGGCAAATCGCCGTCGGCTTTCTCGACGTCGATCGCGACGTCAGTGTTCTGCCGGCGCGGCGTGGCGCTTTCAAGGACGCTTTTTCCAACAGCGGAAAACCGAATTCGATTCCGATTCAGGCCGGTCAATTATTCCGCTTCGTCCATGAAATGAAAACGGGCGATCGCGTGATCTATCCGCGCAAGATCGACCGAACGCTGTTGTGGGGCGAGATCACCACCCCTTATATCTACGACCGCGCGCATAACCCGGACTTTCCGCACCGGCGCGGCGTTCGCTGGCTTAATTCGCTGAGCCGAGACGCCTTTTCGCAGGGCGCGCTCTATGAATTGGGATCAACCCTCACCCTGTTCGAGTTGCGCAATTTCGCCGCCGAATTCGTGCGGCGTTTCGAGCCGCCCACAGGCGCCAGCGACAAATTCTCGTCCGTGAGCGACGACGACACCCAGGCGCGCGTCACCCGCGACATTGCGGAAACCACGCGCGATTTCATCTCGAAAAAGATCAAGACCGACCTCAAGGGCTTTCCCTTGGAGCCCTTCGTCGCCGAACTCTTTCGCGCCATGGGTTACAACGCCCACGCGACCCGCGCGGTGCGCGACGATGGCATCGATGTCACCGCCCATCGCGATGAACTCGGCATTGAGCCGCCGATCCTGAAAATTCAGGTCAAGGCGCATGAAGCCAACGTCGGCTCCGATCTGGTGAAGGCCTTCTACGCCATGATCCACGAGCGCGATGTCGGCATTTTCATCACCACCGGCGGCTTCACCGTCGCGGCGCAGGATTTCGCGCGGACCAAAGGCAATCTCAAACTGGTGGATGGCGTCGAATTCGTCGGCCTGATCGAGAAATATTACGACGGGCTCGACGTGAAATTTCGCAAGCAGATTCCCCTGCGACGCGTGCTGGTGCCCGATGTGACCACGGACAGCTGAAAGTGAAAAAGAAAAGGCCGGGATCAACCCGGCCTGCAGCAAACCGATGGAAACCGGCTCTCAATCTTCCTTGGACTTGATCGTCAAAACCTGACGGCCATTATACATGCCGGTCTTCAGGTCGACGTGATGCGGACGGCGCAGTTCGCCCAAATCCTTGTCCTCGACATAGCTCGGGGCCGCGAGGGCGTCGGCCGAACGACGGAAGCCGCGCTTCATCGGCGACGTTTTTCTTTTAGGAACAGCCATATTCTTAACTCCGGTCCAGCCGCCGCGACTATGGGAAAAGCGCCGCAAGGACGCGCGGGGAAAATCACGAGCGCGTCTCTTACAGGGAAAAGCCGACAAAGGCCAGAGCGCGAAGCAAAAAATTGGCGGGGACTAAAATGACTTGGTTGCCGGGTCTTCTTCAATGCCTGGCGGCGCCAGCGCCCCTGCCCGCATAAGCGCCGCATTGAATTCGCCGCCAAAGATGAAAATGGCGGCGAGGGAATAGAGAAAGACGATCGCGATCATCACTGACGCCAGCCCGGCATAGGTCGCCACGTAATTCAGGGCAAAGCGGCCGAGATAGGTGCTGAAGGCCAAGGCGAAAATCATCCATGCCGAAAAGGTCAGGGCGATGCCGGGAGCAGTCTGGCGCAGCGACAATTCACGGTTGGGCAACAGCCGATGCGCGACGATCAGGGCCGTCAGCAACAGGACGGTCGCGATCGCATAGCGGCCGAAGGCCACCATTTTGCTCAAAGCCTGCAAAGCCGGAGCTTGGGCCAGGATCGCCGTCCAGAAAATCGGCCAGAGCACCAGAAGAAAAGCCAAGGCCAGCAAAGCCAAGGCGCCGATGAACACATAGCCAATGGATTGCAGCCGCAGGCGCCACCAGGGGCGTGTTTCTTGCGCGCCGTAGGCGCGGTTCAAGCCCGTTCGCAAGGCCTCGACGCCGCTGGAGGAGAAATAGGCCGCGAGCGCCGCGCTGATGGTCAACAATCCGCCGTGCCGGTTGCTCAGCACGTTATGGATTTCCGAAACGATCGGCCCGGCGACGCGTGGCGGCCAGATCTCGAAAAAGGCCGAGGCGGCGCCGTCGGCCAGAGGCTGCGCGCCCAGAAAACCGGCCAGGCTGGTCACGAAGATCAAGAATGGAAAAATCGCCGTCAGTCCGGACAAGGCGATATGGCTCGCCATGGCGTAGCCATCGTCATTTGCAAAGCTCATGACGCAATCGCTAACGAAGCGGACGATCTTGCCCATCTAAAAGTCCCTTGGCGGCCGGGCCAAACATCGGCTCGTTCTTAGCAGCAAATCGTGTCTGCGTCGTAAGCGCCAGCGAAGAAACTGGCGCCCCGCCGGCACGGCATTATGACTGGAGCAAATGGAGATTCGAGCCATGAACGCGCAAAATCCGCTCCTGACCGAATGGTCGACGCCTTTTTCCCTTCCGCCCTTCGGCGCCATCGAAGCCAAGCATTTTCCGGCGGCTTTTGACGCCGCACTCGCCGCGCACGACGCCGAGATCGCCGCCATCGTCAGCGAGAGTGGCGCGCCGACCTACGCCAACACCATCGACGCATTGGAGCGGGCCGGACAGACGCTCAACAAGGTCGGCGGCGTGTTCTGGAATCTCGCCTCCACGGACTCGAACGAAGATTTGCGCGCCATCGAACGCGACATATCGCCCCGGTTGGCGCGCCATTACGCGGCCATCTCGCTCAACGCCGAGCTGTTCTCCCGAGTCGCCGCGCTCTATGCCGACCGCGCCAACCTGACGCTCAGCGACGAACAGGCGCGCCTGCTCGAACTGACCTACAAGGGCTTCGTGCGGACCGGCGCGCAACTTCAGGGCGCGGATCGCGAGACTTATGCCGAAATCGCCGAAAAACTCGCCAGCCTCGAAGCCGAATTCGCGCAGAATGTTCTGGCGGATGAATCGAGCTTCGTCATGGAGTTCGAAGATCGGGATCTCGCCGGCTTGTCTCCCGACGTCAAGGCCATCGCGGCGCAGACGGCGCTCGAACACAAGACGGCAAAACCCTTCGCCTTGACCTTGTCGCGCTCGAGCGTCGAGGCCTTCCTGAGTCACGGCGAACGCCGCGACCTGCGCGAAGACCTGTTCAAGGCGTGGATCGCGCGCGGCGCCCACACGGGACCGACCGACAATCGGCCGCTCATCCTCGACATCCTGCGCTTGCGGCAGGAGAGGTCACAATTGCTCGGCTACCCGACTTTCGCCGATTTCAAGCTGGAGCCGACGATGGCCGGCGCGCCGCAGGCGGCGATCGATCTGCTGGACAGCGTCTGGAGTCCGGCGCGCAAAAATGCGGGCGACGAATGCGCCCGTCTGCAGGCGCTGGCCGATGCGGAAGGCGCCAATTTCAACATCGCGGCGCATGATTGGCGCTATTATGCCGAAAAGCTGCGGCGGCAGGCCTATAATCTCGATCAGGACGCGCTGTCGGCCTATTTTCAGCTCGATCACATGATCGACGCGGCCTTTTTCTGCGCGGAACGCCTGTTCGGCCTGCGGTTCATTCCGCGCCCCGACCTGCCCGTCTATCACCCGGACGTCCGCGCCTTCGAGGTCGTCGATCGCGAGGGCGGCCATGTTGCAGTCTTCCTTGGCGATTATTACGCCCGCAGTTCGAAGCGATCGGGCGCATGGATGTCCAATTTTCGTGGCCAGAAGACCCTCGACGAGCGCGGTGCGGCCGATCATCGTCAATGTCATGAACTTCCCAAAACCGTCGCCGGGCCGTCCGACCTTGCTGACCCTGAGCGAAGTCACCACCCTGTTCCACGAATTCGGCCATGCCCTGCACGGCATGTTGTCCAACGTCGTCTATCCCTCGATGAGCGGAACCTCGACGCCCGGCGATTTCGTCGAATTTCCGTCGCAGCTCTATGAGCATTGGGCGCTGCAACCCGAGGTCTTGCAGCGTTTCGCCCTGCATTGGGAGACCGGCGAGCCCATGCCCGCCGATATGATCCAGCGCGTCATCGCCGCCCGTCATTTCAACCAGGGCTTCGCCACGGTCGAATTCTGCGGTTCGGCCTTTATCGATTTCCGTCTGCATCACCGCGCGCAGGCGCCCGGCGACATCGAGGCCGCTGAGCGCGAGATTCTCGGCGATCTCGCCATGCCGGCCGAGATCGTCCCGCGCCACGCCGCGCCGCATTTCGCCCATATCTTTTCGGGCGAAAGCTATGCCGCTGGCTATTACAGCTATCTTTGGTCGGAGGCTCTGGACGCTGACGGCTTCGCCGCCTTCGAGGAGGCGGGCGACATTTTTGACCCGGCTCTCGCCGCGCGCTTGCACGACCATGTCTATGCTGCGGGAAATCGCCGCGATCCCAAAGAAGCCTATGCGCTTTTCCGTGGACGGCCGCCCCGGTTCGACGCGCTGCTGCGAAAGAAGGGTTTCGCCTGACGACAACTCTTATTGCGCTGCAAGATAAGGGCTGGCAATAAGAGCGTTCGAACATCATCAACAAGCATGACCCCGCAGGAGCCAGGGATGACGCAGGCCGCACACGCGATCGCCACCGCAGGATTTTTCGACTTGGGCCGCGCGGCGACCCACGCCATCGAAGCCCTGTTCGAACAAGCCGCCGCCAGCCTGCGCGGCAGGGTCACCGACAAGGGCAAATTGTCCAATGCTCTGATCGAGCGTGAACAGCACGCCGTCCACGGCCTCGCCTGGTTCGCGACCTATGTGGAAGCGGTGCGGGAACTGATCGCCTATGCCGAACGCATGGAGGCCGAGGGTCTTTACGGCGAGACCGAAGAACTGCTGACCCGTATCGGCGTCGGCGAATATCTGGCGCAGATTTACGGCGGCATTGCCATGAGCCAGGGCGAAATCATTCGCCTGAGCGATTTCGGCCTCGCCGGCGACGCCATTGCCAAAAGCCGCATCGCCGCCATCGACGAATTGATCGCCAGCGGCAATACCGTCGCCAATCGCGCCCGGCTGGTCGAACTCGTCGATCACGCCGAAGCTTCCGCCACTGTGGGCGCGCCGGGCCTCGACGAGACGCTGGAAGCGATCCGCGAGGAAATTCGCAAATTCGCGGAAGCGGAAGTCGTGCCGCACGCCCATGAATGGCATTTGAAAAACGTCTATATCCCGCTGGAAATCATCCAGGGTCTCGCCGATCTCGGCGTTTTCGGCCTGACCATTCCCGAAGAATTCGGCGGCATGGGTCTGGGCAAGGTGGCGATGTGCGTCGTCACCGAGGAGCTTTCGCGCGCCTATATCGGCGTCGGCTCGCTCGGCACGCGGTCGGAAATCGCCGGCGAACTGATCCTGTGCGGCGGCACCCAGGCGCAGAAGGAAAAATATCTGCCGAAAATCGCATCGGGCGAAATTCTGCCGACCGCCGTCTTCACCGAGCCGAACACCGGCTCCGACCTCGCCTCGCTGCGCACCCGCGCCGTGCTTGAGGGCGACAAATATGTGGTCAACGGCAACAAGACCTGGATCACCCATCCGGTCCGCGCCGACCTGATGACGCTGCTGACCCGCACCAACCCCAACGAGCCCGGCTACAAGGGCCTGTCAATGCTGCTGGCGGAAAAGCCGCGCGGCGACGACGCCAACCCCTTCCCCGCCAAGGGAATGTCGGGCGGCGAGATCGAAGTGCTCGGTTATCGCGGCATGAAGGAATATGAAATCGCCTTCGAGGATTTCGACGTTCCTGCGGAAAACCTGCTTGGCGGCGTCGAGGGCCAAGGTTTTAAACAGTTGATGCAGACCTTTGAGGGCGCCCGCATCCAGACCGCCGCTCGCGCCGTCGGCGTGGCGCAATCGGCCATGGAGCTTGGCGCTGCGCTATGCCAAGGACCGCGTTCAGTTTGGCAAGGCGCTGGTGCATTTTCCGCGTGTCGCCGACAAGATCGCCATGATGGCGGTGGAGGTGCACATCGCCCGACAACTGACTTATTTCGCCGCGCGCGCCAAAGACGAAGGCAAGCGCTGCGACCTCGAAGCCGGTCAGGCCAAGCTGCTCGGCGCCCGCGTGGCCTGGGCGGCGGCGGACAACGCCCTGCAAATCCATGGCGGCAATGGTTTCGCCCTGGAATATCCGGTCTCGCGCCTGCTGTGCGACGCCCGCATCCTCAGTATTTTTGAGGGCGCGGCGGAAATTCAGGCGCAGGTCATCGCACGGCGACTGCTCGAAGGCTGAGTCATCTCTTCCGCGATTCGGGTTGAATTGCGGAAGTCATTTCGCCGCTGAATCCTCGATCACGCGATAGAGTTTCGACGCTTCCGAATAGGGACCGCGACGCTCGGCGCAGCCCAGAATTTCGACGACGACGATTCGTTGCTCGAAGGCGATGGTCAGGACGGCGCCAGGGCCGACCTGTTTCGCCGCGTGTTCCGTCCTTTTTCCGTCAACGCGGACATAACCTTGTTCGATCAGATGCGCGGCGAGGCTGCGCGTTTTGATCCAGCGCGAAAACCACAGCCACTTGTCGAGACGCTGCCGGACAGCCTCGACCGCCAGCTCGTCTCCCCAACGCCGTGCCGTGTCTTTTGTCCTCAAGGCATTACGCTCGTGTCTTGGTTTTCCTATTTTCGCAAATTCCGCGCATTAGCCAAGCCGCTCGATCAGCGCCACAGCCGCCGCCGGATTGAGCCGTTTTTCGCCGCTGATGAAATAGAGATAGACATCGCGCATCCGCCTATCGTCGCGCGCCGGCTCCACGCGCTCCAGTCCATCCGGCTCGCCGCCGGACGCCCAGGTTTTCGCCCGAGCGGCCCAAAGATCGATCTCGGCCTCGGAATAGCCGAGCCTCTCAGTCTCCCGCGCGCCCATGAGACGCGCGTAAACGAAGGGCGCGGTGAGGTCGGCGATCTGCGGATAGTGAGAATCGGCGGCGATGACCACAGCGACGCCAGCTTGGCGCGCCAGCGCGATAAACTCGGGCGTCCGGAAGCTGTCGTGGCGGACTTCGACGACATGATGAAGCGCGCGGCCGGAGTGCGATTTCGGCAGGAGATTCAGAAAAGCCCCAAAATCGTCGGGGTCGAATTTCTTGGTAGGCATGAATTGCCAGTTGATCGGACCCAGCTTGTCCTTCAATTCCGTAACACCACCGTCAAAGAACCGGTCAATCGACGCGCCGGCTTCGGCGAGGACCCGGCGGTTGGTCGCAAAGCGCGGCGCCTTGAGCGAGAATACAAAATCATCCGGCGTCGCGTCACGCCATGCGGCGAAGCTCTCCGGCTTCTGCGAGCGGTAATAGGTGCCGTTGATCTCGATCGACGTAAGCTGGCGGCTGGCGAATTCGAGTTCCTGTTTTTGCGGCAACTTTTCCGGATAAAAACTCCCTCGCCACGCCTCATAGGTCCATCCGCCGATTCCGACGCGAATGCTCATCCGGTCGTCCCATCGTTTAAGCCCAGCCAACCCGCTCGACTCCAAATCACATTCACGCGATGTTGGTTCCCTCGCGGATCCGGGAGCCCTGCCCTCGCATTGTCGAGACGACGAGCCGCGGATCGATGGCCGACAACAACGGTGACCGAATGCGAAGACTCATCCTGAGCGCACTGCTGCTTTCAACTCTGTCCGGGAGTCCCGCAATGGCTGTTGAAGAACCAGAGTTCAAGACCGTCATGCAAGAGGGTGATTTCGAAATCCGCGACTATCCGGCGCTTGTCGTCGCCGAGGTCACCGTCGAAGGCGGACAATGGGAAGCGGCAAACAAGGGTTTTCGGTTGCTGGCGGGCTATATTTTTGGCGGCAACAAGCGACGGCAGAGCATCGCCATGACCGCGCCGGTGGCGCAGACGCCGGCCGGCGAAAAGATCGCGATGACGGCGCCGGTCACGCAGATCAAAAACGCCGGCAGCTGGATCGTCCGGTTCACCATGCCCAGCGGCTACACGCTGGAAACGCTGCCCGAGCCGAACGACCCAAAAGTCCAGTTGAGGCGCCTGCCGCCGGAGCGCTTCGCCGTCGTCCGGTTTTCGGGATGGGCTCAAAAGCGCGACGTCGATGCGAAATCCGCCAAGCTGGTCGCCGACGCCAAGGCTCACAATTTGCGCTCCACCGGCCCGGTGTCGCTCGCCCAGTACAACCCGCCCTGGACGCTGTGGTTCTTGCGCCGCAACGAAGTCATGATCCCGGTAGAGCCGTGACCGCTTATCCCGCTTGCTGATCGATGAGAGCGGCGATGCGGCGCAGGGCGAGTTGATAGCCCTGCGTTCCACATCCGGCGATCACGCCGTCGGCGCGCAGCGAGACATAGGAATGGCGCCGGAATTCCTCGCGCTTGTGCACATTGGAGATGTGGATTTCGATCACCGGATTTTCGAAAGCGTTGAGCGCGTCGAGCAGCGCCACCGAGGTATGGGTGAAGGCGGCCGGATTTATGACGATGCCGCCCGCAACATCGCGCGCTTCGTGAATCCAGTCGATCAACTCATATTCGCGGTTGGTCTGGAGAAAGCGCAGATCGAGTTTGAGATCGGCGCAAAGCGCGCGACAATCGCGTTCGACATCGGCCAGCGTTTCAGAGCCATAGATCTGCGGCTCGCGCTTGCCCAGCAGGTTGAGATTGGGGCCGTTGAGAAGATAGACGACGCGGCTCATGGGTTAAGTCCTTGATGCTCAGACGAGCGGAATGGTCAGTTTGGCGATCATTTCACCGGTATCGGGACGAACGCCGCGCCAGCGCTCAAAAGCCTCGGCCGCCTGTTCGACCAGCATGCCGACGCCGTCGGCGATTTTGCCCGCGCCGCCCTGTTTGGCGATGCGCAGAAAGGGCGTCAGCCCTTTGCCATAGGAGAGATCATAGGCCAGTCCGCCCGGCCGGAACGCATGCGCCTGGATCGGCGGCGCCTGCCCGAACAGACTCGTCGACGTGGCGTTGATCACAAGATCGTAGCCGGAGCCGCGTTCCCGCGCCAAACTTTCGTAATCGGCGGCGACCAGCGCGCCGGCGCCGGCATAGGCGGCGCAGAGCGCTTTGACGTCCGTTTGCGCGCGATGACCGATCACCAGTTCTGCGGGCTGCTCGGCAAGCAAAGGCGCAATCGCGCCGCGCGTCGCCCCGCCCGATCCCAGCAGCAAGACCCTGAGGCCTTTCATCTTGACGCCCAGATTGACCACAATGTCCCGAACCAGACCGACGCCATCGTAATTGGCCCCTTCCGCGCCGCCGGCGTCGAAACTCAGGCAATTGACCGCCCCGGCAAGCCGCGCCTGATCCTGCAAATGGTCGGCATAGGCGAAAGCATCCAGCTTGAAGGGCGCGGTGACATTGAGTCCGCGCAGCCCTTTCGCCCGCCATGCGTCGACATCGGCGGCAAACCCGCCGACCGTCCCCTCAATGGCGATATAATCCAGATCCTGGCCCGTCTGGGCGGCGAAAGCCTTGTGAATGATCGGGGATTTGGTGTGGCCGACGGGATTGCCGATGACGGCGTAAAGATCGGTCAAGACGAAGTTTCCTCTCTCATCGCAGGCGCGCCGCTCGTCAAACGTCCAAATTCGCCACGTTCAGCGCATTGTCCTGGATGAATTCGCGGCGGGGTTCGACCACGTCGCCCATCAGCTTGACGAAAAGGTCTTCCGCCTCGTCGCCTTCCTTGATTTTCACCTGCAGCAGCGTGCGCGCATTGCGGTCGAGGGTGGTTTCCCAGAGTTGTTCCGGGTTCATCTCGCCCAGCCCTTTGTACCGCTGTTGCGAAACGCCCTTGCCCCCGGCGGCGAAGATCGCTTCGAGCAGGGCGCTGGGGCCGCTGATCTGGCTCTCGTCGCCCCGGCGTTGCAGCAGGGCAGGCGTCGCGAAGGACAGGCGCAGGCTGGCGGCGCGTTCGTCCAGTCGCCGCGCCTCGGCCGAGGCGAGCAAGCCCTGGTCGAGGAACAAAGCCTGTCTCACGCCGCGCCTGGTGCGAACCAGAACATAGCCGTCGTTTTCCACCCGGCCTTCCCAGCCGCGCTCGGTTTCGTCGGCCAGCGTATCAAGCCGCGACGCGATTTCCGCCGCATGCGCGTCCGCCTCCTCGGCGCTGAAGGAGCTCAAGGGTTTGAGCGCGCCAGCGATCGCCGCCTGTTCGACCGCCGTGCGGTTGTAGCGGTTATGCAACTGGTTCAGCACATTGCGCACCAGCCGCGCCTCGTCGACCAGCGCCCGCAGGTCGGCGCCGGTGCGCTCCTCGCCCGAGGCCAGCCGCAGGATGGCGCCATCGACGCCATTGTTGGCCAGATAATCCTCCATCGCCCGCTCATCCTTGAGATATTGCTCGGACGCGCCGCGCTTGACCTTGAACAAAGGCGGCTGGGCGATATAGAGGCAGCCCATTTCGATCAGCGGGCGCATCTGGCGATAGAAGAAGGTCAGCAGCAAGGTGCGGATATGCGAGCCGTCGACGTCGGCGTCGGTCATGACGATGATCTTGTGGTAGCGCAGCTTTTCCAGCTTGAATTCATCAAGGCCGATGCCGGTGCCGAGCGCGGTGATCAAGGTGCCGATCTGTTCGCTCGACAGCATTTTGTCGAACCGCGCCCGCTCGACGTTGAGGATTTTTCCGCGCAATGGCAGAACCGCCTGATACTCTCTCGCGCGGCCCTGTTTGGCGGAGCCGCCCGCCAAATCACCCTCGACGATGAAAAGTTCGGCCTTGGCGGGGTCGCGCTCCTGGCAATCGGCGAGTTTGCCCGGCAAGTTCGCGACGTCCAGCGCGCCCTTGCGCCGCGTCAGATCGCGCGCCTTGCGCGCCGCCTCGCGGGCGGAGGCCGCCTCGACCACCTTGCCGACCACCGTCTTGGCTTCCGAGGGATGTTCCTCCAGCCATTGGCCCAAGGCTTCGTTGACGACGCCCTCGACCACTGGCCGCACTTCCGACGAGACCAGTTTATCCTTGGTCTGCGACGAGAATTTCGGATCCGGCACCTTGACCGAAACCACGCAGGTCAGGCCTTCGCGACAATCGTCGCCGGTCAGATCGACCTTTTCCTTCTTGGCGATGCCCGAGCTTTCGGCGTAGCCGTTGACCTGGCGGGTCAGCGCGCCACGGAAACCCGCGAGATGGGTGCCGCCGTCACGCTGGGGAATGTTGTTGGTGAAGACCAGCACGTTCTCGTGATAGCTGTCGTTCCACCACAGGGCGACTTCGACGGTGATGCCGTCGCGCTCGCCGCGCACCATCACCGGCTTGCTCAAAAGCGGCGTCTTGGCGCGATCGAGATAGCGGACAAAAGCCTCCAGACCGCCTTCGTAAAAAAGATCCTCGGTCTTGATCTCGGCATGGCGGGCGTCGGTCAGGATGATGTGGACGCCGGAATTGAGGAAGGCCAGTTCGCGCAGACGATGTTCGATCGTCCCGTAATCGAAATCGACGTGGGTGAAGGTTTCGGTGCTGGGCAGAAAGGTGACGGAGGTGCCGCGCTTGGCCTTGCCATCGACCATCGGCGCGTCGCCGACAACCTTGAGCGGGGCGACCACGTCGCCATGTTTGAAATGGACGACGTGCTCAAGACCCTCGCGCCAGATCCGCAGCGTCAAATCGGAAGAGAGCGCATTGACGACGGAAACGCCGACGCCATGCAACCCGCCGGAGACCTTGTAGGAATTCTGGTCGAATTTGCCGCCGGCGTGGAGCTGGGTCATGATGACCTCGGCCGCCGAGACGCCTTCTTCCGGATGCAGGCCGGTCGGAACGCCGCGCCCATTATCGGTGACAGTGACGGAGCCATCGGCGTTGAGCGTGATCGTCACCAGCGTGGCGTGGCCGGCCAAGGCCTCGTCGATGGCATTGTCCACCACTTCATAGACCATGTGGTGGAGGCCCGAGCCGTCGTCGGTGTCGCCGATATACATGCCCGGCCGCTTGCGCACGGCGTCGAGACCGCGCAGGACCTTGATCGATTCGGCGCCATATTCTTCAATCGCGGGCGCGGGGGCGGAATTGTTCATGGCGGTCAAAGCAAAAATCCTTCAGACGGACGGGCGCGCCCACTCCACATGATTCGGGCCCGTCATATTAGCGGAAAATCAGGCGAAACGACGGGTGGCAAAGCCGTTTCCAGAGCGTATTCGCTGACGCGGACCTTCGGTTCAAGCGAAGTGGCGACCGGTTCGCGTGAAGAAAACGCGTAAAACCAAAAAATCCAGAGCGGATGCCGCGTTTACGCGCCGGAGAGCGAGCGCGGCGCCGGACTGACGACAATGGTCGAGCCATTGTTGACTTGCAACACCGAAAGCCCCCGCTCATTGCCGCCATCGAGCTTGAAGCGAAACACGCCGTCGGCGCCGTTAAAGCCGGTGGCGCTGGTCAGGACCTCCTCGCTGTAGCGACGCGCGCCTTGCGTGCGCGCCAGCGCCGCCGCCAGAGACACCGAATCATAGGCCAGCGTCGCCACTCGGGTCGGATCGGAACCGAACTTGGCGCGATAGCGTTGCGAAAAGCCGGTGAAACCGGCATTTTCCGGCGACGCGAACCAGGCTCCCTGAAGGGCCGGCAGGCTCAAGACCCGGGAATCGTTCCACAAGCCGGTGCCGAGAATCTGCACATGGCGCGAATCCAGCCCTTTGGCCGCAAGGGCTTGCGCGACCTCAGGCATGGCGGCGGCCTGTTCGGGAATGAAAACGGCGTCGATCTGGCCGCCAAGCGCGGCGATATGCTCGGCGGCGGTGGCCGAGGCGCCCGGTTTGTAGCGTTCGATCAGGGCAACGCGCATGTCGCGCTTGGCCGCCGCCTGCTGGAAGGCGCCGATTGCGACGGTGGCGTATTCATTTTCCGGCGCCATGATGGCGAGTGATTTCTTGCCCTGACTGGCGGCGTAGTCGATCACGCGGTCAACATAGCCTTCCACCAGAAAGGACAGGAGATAGACGCCGCGCGCCGCCGCCGACAAATCGGTGGAATAGGCGATGACCGGCTTGCCCGATGCGCGCGCAATTTCTCCCGCCGCCCGAACGTCGCCGGCGAAAAGCGGGCCGAGCACCAGATCGGCGCCTTCGGCCAGCGCCGCCTGGGTGGCGGCTTTCGCCCCGTCCGGCGTCGAGTGGTCATCCTTGACCAGCAAGGTAATGTCGGAAGAACCGGCCTCCGACAATGCCAATGCCGCGGCATTGCGCATCGACGCGCCGACCGCGCTTGGCCCCGAGGCTTGCGTCAGGGGCAGGATCAGGGCAACCTTGACCGGGCCGCTCCCGATGGTGTCGCCCGCCTGTGTTCCCGTTGGCGCGGACGTCGTCGGCGGCGAAAGGGGGCCGTCATGCGCTCCCGGGCTGAAACTTGGATTGGAACAGGCTGATAAAGCGATGGTTCCGGCTACAAGGCTGGCGCAAACGGCGGCGCGCATAAGACGCGCGAGAGACGTGGAAGACTTGAAACTCGATGAAGTGCGCAATTTTTTCTCCGCGCTATTGCTCGACCTCAATCGGCGCCGCTATCTCGATGCGGCTTGACAGATCCGCCGCTCCATGTCTTACGGCATGGACCGCGTCTCTGGCAACATGAAGCGGCTGAACAAGTGGACGGACGCCACGATTTCCGCTGTGCTTGCGGCGATTGCGGCGGTGTTCTATATATAGAACGTATTTCTGTTTTAACGAACACGAGGCGCGCGCCATGGCGCATTTTCAGCCAACTCCGCCTCCCGTGACCGGGCCGGCCGCGCTCGCAAGTTTTGTCGCCTTCGGCCTCCGCGCCGAAGCGGAGCCCATCGCCTCCGGTTTGCATGTCGTCGCGACGCCGATCGGCAACCTGCGCGACATCACCCTGCGCGCCCTTGCCACGCTGGCGGCGGCCGACGCGGTGATCGCCGAGGACACCCGGGTCAGCCGCAATTTGCTGGCTCATTATGGGATCGCGACCCCCCTCATCGCCTATCACGAGCATAATGCCGCGATGATGCGGCCGATCCTGATCGCTCGGCTAAAACAGGGCGAGAAGCTCGCGTTGATCTCCGACGCCGGCACGCCGCTGGTCTCCGACCCCGGCTTCAAACTGGTCGCCGAAGCCTTGGCGGAAAAAATCCCGGTCACGTCGGCGCCCGGCGCCTCCGCCGTTCTTGCCGCGCTGGTGGTGGCTGGCCTGCCAACCGACCGTTTCTTTTTCGAAGGCTTTTTGCCGGTAAAAAGCGGCGCGCGGCGCTCCCGCATCGCGGAGCTCGCCGCCATTCCGGGCACTCTGGTCCTGTTTGAATCGGCGCGCCGGCTCGCGGAAACCCTGAGCGATCTCGCTGCCGTGCTCGGGCCGCGCCAGGCGGCCGTGGCGCGCGAATTGACCAAGCATTTCGAATCGGTCCGGCGCGGCGACCTTGCCTCGCTCGCCGCCGATTACGAGCGCGATGGCCCGCCCAAGGGCGAGATCGTCCTGCTGGTCGCGCCGCCGGACCAGGACGCGCCCTCTCTCGATGGCTCAGTGCTCGACGAAAAGATTATCGCCGCGATGGAAAAATTTTCGCTCAAGGACGCGGCCAGCGTCGTCGCCGCCGAAACCGGACAGCCTCGCCGCAAAATTTACGCGCGCGCGCTTGAGTTGTCGGCCGAAAGCCGCGGCGAATGAGGCTCGAGCGCCGAAAGGCCCGCGCTTTCGGCCTGCGAGCCGAAACGCTGGCCGCCCTCTGGCTGCGGCTCAAATTCTATCAAATTCTCGCCCGGAACTTTGCCGCAAAAGGCGGTGAGATTGATCTGATCGCGCGGCGCGGCGATGTGATCGTGTTCGTCGAAGTGAAGGCGCGGCCCACGCTCGATCAGGCTTTCCTGGCGATCGATGCGGCCAAGGCGGCGAGAATCTCGCGCATCGCGGCTTTCTGGCTCTCCGCCAACCGCTGGGCGGTCGGCCGGATTTTCCGCGGCGATGCGATCTACATCGCGCCGGGCCGGTTGCCACGTCACGTCGAGGCGGCGGTCCCACTGAATTTATTCGTCTGATTCGGTTTCCCAGAGCCTTTTCCGATCTGATGGCATCAGATCGGGGCTCTAGGTTTTTGTCTTTACGCGTTTTCTTAACGCCAACTCGCATCCACTTGGTTTGAAAACGCTCTAAGCGATCAAATAGGTCCAGACGCCCGATACGGCGGCGCCCAAAATCGTTCCGGCTGCGATGTCGCTGGCGAAATGCTGTCCGATCGCCAGTCGCGACCAGGCCATGGCCACCCAGGCGACGACGGCCACCGGCCAGGTGCGCGGCGTTACGTAAACGATCGGCGTGAGCGCCGCCGTCAAGGTCATGACATGGCCGCTTGGAAACGAAAATCTGTCCAGCGCCGGATGATGCCATTCCGGGAAAATCGATTTGACGTCACGAGGCCGCGGACGCGCGGTAAATCTTTTGAGCGGCGGGTAAACCACGTGCAGCAGGGCGACGCTTGGAAGGGCGCAGGCCAGAATCAAGCCCGCCTCGTGAGGGTGGAACAGGAATAATGCGGCAATGATCACCACATAAATCGGACCGTCGCCAAGGCGCGACAGCAGATTGGCGACGACAAGCGGATAACGCCTGTCCTGCCGCAACCCCAGAATCCGGGTGATCGGCCAGTCGACGACGCCGACGATATCCCACCACGAGCGCCGCGCCCCGTCTTGCGTGTGATCGATTTCAGGCTGTCGCAATAGCGTCAAGTATGACCTCTTGGATTCTGACCAGATCTTCAGCTTAGGTTTTCGCGTCGAGAGATCAAACCACACTCGCTTGAAGAGGGCTAGGCTCCGGGCGCGTAAATCAACTGGCCCGGGGAGGTTGGTCGGAGAAGCCGCGGACGCGCGCGAGCAGGTTTTTGTCGTCAAAAGGCTTGTTGACAATGAAGGCGTCGCGGAAATTGAGCGGCAAATGATCGCGGCCATAGCCGGTGACGAAGACAAAAGGCACGCCCCGACGCGCCAGAATATCGGCGACATCGTCCACGCGGCCGCCCACGATATTCACATCGAGCAGCGCGCCGTTCAAATCTTCATCTTTCGCCAGCTTGACCGCTTCGGCGAGCGTGCCCACTGGACCGATCACGTCAAAGCCGTCATCTTCCAATATGCCGCCGATATGGGCGGCAAGAAGGAATTCGTCTTCGATGACCAGAATGCGTGGCATTCAAATCTCCTGGAGTCCTGGACCCACTCAAGCAATGCCCGGTCGTAACGGCAAGAGAATTCTACAACACAAACCTTCGGGCGCAAAATCGAGTTCGACTTTTCCTTGCAAGGCGTGAGTTAAGCTGGTTTCGATCAAACGCGTTCCGAAATGTCTTACCCTCGGCTTTTCGGTTGGCGGGCCGCCGCTTTCGATCCAGTCAAAGGCCAGATAGGGCGCATTTTCGATCGTTTCGACCGTCCAACACAGGTCGAGCCGGCCCTCGTCCCGCGACAAGGCGCCATATTTTCGCGCATTGGAGCCAAGCTCATACAGCACCATCCCGAAATGCAGGGCGAATTGCGGCCTCAGAGAAACAGGCGGGCCCGCGAGAACGATTTGCGGATCCACTCCCAGGGTCAATTGTTCGCGCAGCAGACTGCCGAGATCGGCCCCTTTCCAGCCGGCTTCAGTCAGCAGGGTATGAGCGCTCGCCATGGCGCTGATCCGGCCATTGAAACTTTCGACGAACATTTTGGGATCGACATAGGCTTTCGCCGTCTGATTGGCCATCGCCTGCACTATGGCGAGCGTGTTCTTCACCCGATGATCGAGTTCGCCAATCAACAGGCGTTGCGTCTCGGCCGCGGCCTCGCGCTCGGACATGTCACGCAAGATCACCGTGAAAAGCACTTCGCCATCGATCTGCGCCCGCGAGATCGAGGCTTCGATCGGAAACTCGACGCCGTCGGCGCGCAGCGCCGTCAAATCGCCGAGACGGCCCATCGTCCTGCCGCTCACGCCGGTTTTGCCGAAGCCATCGACATGTCGGGCGTGGGCGGCGCGAAACCGATGGGGAATGAAATCGTCGAGCGGCCGGCCGAGGGCTGAAAGCGCATCGCAACCGAACATTTTTTCGGCGGCCGCATTGAACAGGGTGATTCTCTGATTGGCATCGATCGAGATGACCGCGTCCATCGCCGTCTCGACGACGCTCGCCAGACGGGCCAGCACCGCGACGCGACGCAGTTTTCCGGCAATATCGGCGCGCGCTCCGGCAAGAGCCACGAGGCTCTCGATGCGCGCGATCAGCTCCCGCGCCGCGAAGGGCTTTTCCATATATTCGTCAACGCCAGCCTCGTAACCTTTTATGCGCGCGTCTTCGCCGGTCTGCTGAGACAGGATCATGATCGGCAGGGCGGCGGTGCGCTCATCGGCGCGCAGGCGACGGGTCAAGGCGAGCCCGTCAATCCCGGGAGACGCAACATCGCTGAGCAGCAGCGTCGGCGAATTCGTGAAGCAGGCCGCCATTGCCGCCTCGGCGTCGGCGACCGGGATCGTGTCATAGCCCCAATTCCGGAGCAGGCCATCGAGAGCGAGACGCATGTCCGCATCGCTTTCGGCAATGACGATGCGCCGGCGTTCGGGCGGGTCGGAGGCCGGTCGCGCCGCAGGGCGGATCGGCGCCGGGCGGTCGCCGCCTGGCTGTCGAAGCGGACGGCACATCCTCGACGTGACAGAGGATGAAGGTCGCCTTCCCCGCCTCGTCCAGTATCGGCGTGTTGACCCGCTTCCACGTCCGAACTTCGAATCCGCCCCTTCCGTCCGCCCGGCGATATCGGCAGACGCCCATGTCGTCGGGCAAGCCCTGCCGGATCGCCCTATGCAATGAAGCGCGCAGGTCGTCGGCGTCGACGGGTTCGGATCGTGAGGCGGATCCCGCAAAACCGCGAACAAGGGCCGTCCGACGATGTTTTCGGATTTTTCGCCTGTCGTCGCCAGATATTTCGCGTTGGCGAAAAGAATTGTGAAATCCGGCTCGGCGCGTAGCGCCAGATAGGCGTGCGGAGCAGCCTCGAAAAGCAACCGATGGGCTGAACTCAGGTCGATCAAGGCGATTCCACTTCCCAGGCGCGCGAATTGAAACACATTTTCGACGCAATGATAAGTGCGGTCAGAGGCCTAAAATCGCCTCCCGAATGCGATCCATCTTGAAAAGGGCGCGTTTTGCGTTCAGGCCTGAGTTGCGCCTCCATCGAATTTGCACGAAAACGGTCCATGACTCCTGTCACACAACGCCTAAGCCACTCTTTTCCTATCGCAAATTTTGGGCGCATCGCTTCGGCGTCGCGCCCTTCCTGCCCATGTCGCGCGCGGAAATGGAGACGCTTGGCTGGGATTCCTGCGACATCGTCCTGGTCACCGGCGACGCCTATATCGATCATCCCAGTTTCGGCATGGCGATCATCGGCCGCCTGCTCGAAGCGCAGGGTTTTCGCGTCGGCATGATCTCCCAGCCCGACTGGAAGGACGCCGAGGATTTCAAAAAGCTCGGAAAGCCGAACCTGTTTTATGGCGTCACGTCCGGCAACATGGATTCGATGGTCAATCGCTACACGTCGGACCGACGGCTGCGCCATAACGATTCCTACACGCCGGATGGCGAAGGCGGCAAAAGGCCAGACCGCGCCGTCATCGTCTACGCCCAGCGCTGCCGCGAAGCTTTTCCCGGCGTTCCGATCGTCATCGGCGGCATAGAGGCGTCGCTGCGCCGCATCGCCCATTACGATTACTGGTCGGACAAGATCCGCCGCTCGATCCTGCTCGACGCCAAGGCCGACCTGCTGCTTTACGGCAATGCCGAACGCGCCTTGGTCGAAGTCGCCCATCGCATCGCCAAGAAGGGCGTCGATCAGGATTTTTCCGATATTCGCGGCCTCGCTTTTATGCGCGACGCGACGCCGGAGGAGTTTGTCGAAGCGCATGCCGACGATCTCGACGGCGACGATGGCGCGCGGATCGGCAAGGAGCAGATCGTGGTGCGCCTGCCGGCCTACGAGCAGGTTTGCGCCGAGCCGGAAGCCTATGCCCGCGCCTCGCGCGTGCTGCACCGGGAGAGCAATCCCGGCAACGCCCGTCCGCTGGTGCAAAAACACGGCGGCCGCAACGTCTGGCTGACGCCGCCGCCCATTCCGCTGACCACGCCGGAAATGGATGCGGTTTATGACCTGCCTTACGCGCGGGCGCCCCACCCTGCCTACGAGGGCGCGAAAATTCCCGCCTGGGAGATGATCCGCCATTCGGTGACGATCATGCGCGGCTGCTTTGGCGGCTGCACCTTCTGCTCGATCACCGAACACGAGGGCCGCATCATCCAGAGCCGCTCGGAAACCTCGATCCTCAAGGAAATCGAGACTATCCGCGACAAGGTCGAAGGTTTCACCGGCATCATTTCCGACATCGGCGGACCCACCGCCAACATGTACCGCATGGCCTGCAAGGACCGCCAAACCGAGGCCTTGTGCCGGCGCCTCTCCTGCGTCTATCCCGAGGTCTGCCCGAACCTCGACACCAGCCACGACGCCTTGATCGACCTTTACCGCAAGGCGCGCGAGATCAAGGGCGTCAAGAAGGTCATGGTCGCGTCGGGCGTGCGCTATGATCTGGCGGTGAAAAGTCCGGCCTATGTCCGCGAACTGGTCGCGCATCATGTCGGCGGCTACCTGAAAATCGCGCCAGAGCATACGGAAGCCGGCCCGCTGTCGAAAATGATGAAGCCGGGCATTGGCGCCTATGACCGTTTCAAGCAAATGTTCGATCAGGCGGCGCGCGAGGCGAAAAAGGAATATTTCCTCATTCCCTATTTCATCGCCGCCCATCCGGGCACGACGGATGACGACATGATGAATCTGGCGCTATGGCTCAAGCGCAACAAATATCGCGCCGATCAGGTGCAGACCTTCCTGCCCTCGCCGATGGCGCTGGCCACCGCCATGTATCATTCCGGCTTCAATCCGCTCAAGACGGTGCGCCACGGCGCGTCGGAAAAGGTGGAGGCCATCAAAGGCCTGCGCCAACGCCGGTTGCACAAGGCTTTCTTGCGCTATCACGATGCGGAAAACTGGCCGCTGTTGCGCGAGGCGCTGAAAAACATGGGCCGCGCCGACCTGATCGGACCGGGAAAGCATCAACTCGTGCCCAACTGGCAGCCGGCGGGAACCGGCCTCAAAGGCGAGGGCCAGCGACAAGGTCAACGCAATGACAAGGCGCGCAAATTCCTGACCAAGGGCGTTTTCGGGCCGTAAGCCTGCTTGTCGGCGTGCAAGCGCCGCCGGGCGCATGCGCGCTTGACGCCGCTCATCCGCCTACCTACGTTTATGCCACGACAGTTCAACAATAGGGATTTTCCGTTCCGAGCGAGGTTTTCATGTCCACGGTCAAGGTCACCGACGCCAGTTTCGATGCTGACGTTATCCAATCCGCCGAGCCGGTCGTCGTCGATTTCTGGGCCGAATGGTGCGGCCCGTGCAAAATGATCGGACCGTCGCTGGAAGAGCTGGCGAAGGATTATGCCGGCAAGGTCAAGATCGTCAAACTCAACGTCGACGAAAACCCCGGTGTCGCCGGCAAGCTCGGCATCCGCTCGATCCCGACCCTGATGCTGTTCAAGGACGGCAAGGTGGCGTCGCAGAAAGTCGGCGCCGCTCCCAAGGGCGAGCTGGCGAAATGGATCAACGCCGCGATCTGATTTTCGCTCGATGCAGGCACTCAGAAAAGCGCTCCTTCGGGGGCGCTTTTCTATTTGCGCCTCTTGCCGCTTGACGACAAAACCGCCTCCGGCCTGACAGGTCGGCATGAGTTCGATGCGGTTGATATTGACGTGGGGCGGCAGCGAGACCAGCCACGCGGCGGTCTCGGCGATGTCCTCCGGGGTCAGCGATTGCGTGCCGGCATAGACCGCCGCCGCCTTGGCTTCGTCGCCGCCGAATCGCACCTGACTGAATTCCGAACCCGTCACCATGCCCGGCTCGATATTGGTGACGCGCACATCCTTCCCGGCGAGGTCGGAGCGCAAATTCAGCGAGAATTGCAGCACGAAGGCTTTGGCGCCGCCATAGACATGGCCGCCGGGGTAAGAATAGTCGCCCGCCACCGAACCCAGATTGATGATCAGTCCATCGTTGCGTTCGACCATTTGCGGCAGAATCGCGCGCGTCACGTGAACAAGACCGGTGATATCGGTGGCGATCATCCGGTCCCAGTCCTCCAGCGAGGCTTCCCAGGCGGGCGAGAGTCCGAACGCCAGCCCGGCGTTATTCACCAGCACATCGATGCGCCGCCATTCCTCGGGCAGGGAAGGCACAAAATCGGCGACCGCCTTGGCATCGGTCACGTCGAGCGGCGCGGCAAACAGTGCGGGGCCAAGTTCGGCGGCAAGCGCTTCAAGGCGTTCGACGCGGCGGCCGGTGGCGATGACGCGATGGCCGTCCCGAACGAAACGTCGGGCAAAGGCGGCGCCAAATCCGGAGGTGGCGCCGGTGACGAGTATGGTCTTCATCTCAATCCCTATCGAAGCTGAGGTGACGACGAATATAGGCCAGATCGCCGATGACCCTAAATCGAAACTCAGCCCGGCCTCAGAGCGTTTTCAAGCCAAGTGGATGCCGGTTGGCGCAAAGAAAACGCGTCATCTGATGCAATCAGATCGGAAAAGGCTCTAGCCGAACATCGCCGCTCCGGGGCAAGCGGCGCATCCCGGCCCGGCGCCGGCGTTGGAGCAGGAGGGCGCATCATTGTCGCCGCCTTTGGCGGGAGACGCGATCAGCGACAATTGCTGTTCCAGTTCCGCGCCGCCGCAGGATGGGCACACCGGCGTTTCGCCCGAACGCACCAGCGTCTGGAAGTCTTCGCCGCATTTCTTGCACTGATAGCCGTAAATCGGCATGGCCGAACCTCGATGACGCTGATCTGAAGGAAACAGGACCGGCCATGAAGCCGCCCCGCCACAATTAGCAGGAATCGCAAGGGATTCAAGACCTGCCGAGCTTTGGCCCCGACCTAGAGCTTTCCGGCAGAAGTGTCATAGCGAGCCTCAATGCTTGAGATGTCATCCTTGAGCAAGGTGAGCGCTGTTGCGAAATTCTTCCCAAATTCATCAGCCAGCGTTTCGACACCGCTGTACCGCTTCGCGGCGCGGCGAATCTCACTCCCGCCCAACTCCATCGAGGCAACGACGCATGCCAGCACTTTTCTTGAGCAGCTTCCTGACTGCGGGAATGAGATTTTGCGCCATGGAAATGTCCTCATTTCATCCTGACCGGCTGACATGGCCGAGTTATGAAATTTAGCTTGGCCCTCCATGCGCGCCAGCTTCGGAAAATACTCACGGCTGCTGAGGTTGGGCGCCTTTCCGCTTTATCGTCGCGTTCGGCCGTAGCCCCGCAAAATCTTGATGTAATTGGCGCGCTCGAAAGCCTGGGGATCGCGCAAGCTCCTTTGGCTCATGGCGCCGCGAACAGGGGCCAGCGAAGCGAATTCCCGCGCTTCAAGCCATTTCCGCAATTCGGCGAGCAGGACCGCCATGTGGCCCGGTCCATGCCGCAGCAGCGACGATGTCGTCATCACCACATCGGCGCCCGCCAGCAGATATTTGATGACCTGATCGGCGCTTTCGACGCCGGTCGAGGCCGCCAGCGAGGCCTTGGTCCGGCCATGAAGCGCGGCGAGCCAGAGCAGCGGCAAACGGATTTCGCTCGGGTCGCTGAGGCGAAGATCGGTCAGCACCGCCAAGGCGGCGAGATCGATATCCGGTTGATAGAAGCGGTTGAACAACACCAGCGCATCGGCGCCGGCCTCCTGCATCGCCAGCGCCATATGGCCCAGCGAGCTGAAATACGGGCTGAGTTTGACCGCCAACGGAATGGTCACCGCCGACCGGACCGCCCGGACAATGTGGAGATAGCGGCGCTCGACCTCCGCGCCGCTCACGGATGTGTCGGCGGCGATAAAATAGATGTTCAGCTCCAGCCCCTTGGCGCCGGCCTGCTCGATCAGCCTTGCGTTCTCGATCCAGCCTTCCTTGGTGATCCCGTTGAGGCTGGCGATGATGGGAATGTCGCTCGACTTCGCTCGCCCGACGCACCAGTTCAAGATATTTGTGCGGGCCGAATGGGGCGTCGGCGAGATCCGGAAAATGCGAGCTGGATTCGGGCCAGATGTTTTCCGTCGCGCCGATCCATGTCGCGCGGCGGGCCGCTTCGTCCTCGATCTCCTCCTGGAACAGCGACGGAAGCACCAGCGCGCCCGCTCCGGCGTCCTCGATCCGCCTGATGCCGTCGAGGTCGCCGGTCAGGGGCGAGGCTGACGCCACCAAGGGGTTTTTGAGCCGCAGACCCATGTAATTTGTGGTCAGATCCAATTGGGCTGCTCCTATCTGGGCGTCGTGACCAGCCCCACGCCGGGATGGAAACGCGAGCCGTCGCGCGCGGCGAGATCCTCATATTGCATGTATTTTTCGATGACCGCCGCCTGCGCGTCGACGAGCAGCGACGCTGCGTCCTCGGGCATGGTCCGCGTCAGCGAAGAATAGCGCAGCTCCCTGTAGGCATAATCCTTGAACGCCAGGGCGGGGCGCGGCGAGTCAAGCTGGAACGGGTTATGGCCGGCCTCGCGCATGGCCGGATTGAAGCGCAGCAAGGGCCAATAGCCGCTGGCGACGGCAAGGTCTTGCTGGGTCATGCCAAAGCGCATGTCGATGCCATGGGCGATGCACTGGCTGTAAGCGAGGATCAGCGAAGTTCCTTCAAAGGCCTCGGCCTCGCGGAAAGCGTCCAAAGTTTGCTGCGCATTGGCTCCCATGGCGACCTGCGCGACATAGACATTGCCATAGGCGATGGCCTGCAAGGCGAGATCTTTCCGCGCCACCCGCTTGCCCGCCGCCGCGAATTTCGCCACCGCGCCAAGGGGAGTCGCCTTCGACGCCTGACCGCCGGTATTGGAATAAAGCTCGGTGTCGAGCACCAGAATATTGACATTGCGCCCGCTGGCCAGGACATGGTCGAGCCCGCCATAGCCAATGTCATAGGCCCAGCCGTCGCCGCCGACGATCCAGATGCTGCGTCGCACGAGATGATCGACTACCGAGAGCAGATCGCGGGCGGCTTCGCTTTCGACTTTCAGCAATCGCGTCTTCAATTCGCCCACGCGGATTCGCTGGGCGCGCAGCTCGAATTCCTGAATCTGCGGCGCGTTCAAAATATCTGTCGCGAGCGCTTCGCCGACCACGGGCGCCAATTGCGCCAGCAAGCGCGCGAGCCAGCGCCAGGTGCTTGTCGGCCGCCAGCCGGAAGCCGAGGCCAAATTCGGCGTTATCCTCGAACAGGGAATTCGACCACGCCGGCCCGCGCCCTTCGTGATTCTTGGTCCAGGGCGTCACCGGCAGGCAGCCGCCATAGATCGACGAGCAGCCGGTGGCGTTGGCGATTTGCGCGCGGTCGCCAAAAAGTTGCGACAACAGCCTGAGATAAGGCGTTTCGCCGCAGCCGGCGCAGGCGCCGGGGAACTCGAACAGCGGCTCCAGAAACTGGATGCCGCGCACATTGGCGAAGTCTACGCGGGCGCGGTCGTTGACCGGCAATGTCTCGAAAAAGGCGATGTTCTGGCGCTCGCTTTCGATCAGCGGCAATTTTTCGGCAAGGTTGATCGCCTTGGAGTCGGGCTTGCGCGGACTGATCGCCGGGCAGGCTTCGACGCACAAGCCGCAGCCGGTGCAATCCTCGACATAGAATTGCAAGGTGAAGCGCGTCTCGGGATAGCCGCGCGCATTGACCGGCGCCGACTTGAACGACGCGGGCGCGTCCTTCAAGGCGTCCTCATGGTAATAGCGGGAGCGGATGACGCTGTGCGGGCAGACAAAGCTGCATTGACCGCACTGGATGCACAGATCGGTTTCCCAAACCGGCACTTCGTCGGCGATATTGCGTTTCTCAAAGGCGCTGGTGCCCGAGGGGAAAGTGCCGTCGGCCGGCATGAGGCTGACCGGAATATCTTCGCCGCGCCCTGCCAGCATCAGCGCCGTGACACGCCGCACGAATTCCGGCGCCTCGGCGCTGACGATCGCCGCGCGGTGCTGCGGATTTGTCGCCGCCGCCGGGATTTTCAGTTCGGAAAGATGGGCCAGCGCGGCGTCGACGCCAGCGAAATTCTTCGCCACCACCGCCTCGCCCTGACGGCCATAGGATTTCTTGATCGACTTCTTGATCTGTTCGATCGCAGCCTCGCGCGGCAGCACGCCCGAAAGCGCGAAGAAGCAGGTTTGCAGAATGGTGTTGGTGCGGCCAGCAAGACCGGCGTCGCGCGCGACCTTGCTGGCGTCGATGACGAAAACCCGCAGTTTCTTGTCGATGATCTGCTGCTGCTTCGAGAGCGGCAGCCTGTCCCAGGTCGTCGGCGTGCTCATAAGGACTATTGAGCAGGAACACCGCCCCCGGCGCTGCGACCCGAAGAACGTCCTGCCGTTCGAGCAGGGCGAATTGGTGACAGGCGACGAAGCCGGCAGAGGCGATCAGATAGGGCGCGCGAATTGGCTCGGGGCCGAAACGCAGATGGGAAATCGTCTGGGCGCCGGACTTGTGGGAATCATAGACGAAATAGCCCTGGGCGTGGCGCCCGGCGTCCTCGGCGATAATCTTGACGCTGTTCTTGTTGGCGCCGACCGTGCCGTCGGCGCCCAGTCCGTAGAAGACGGCGCTGGTCGTTTCCGGCGATTCGATGGTGAAATCGGGATCGATGGCGAGGCCAGTGTGCGAGACGTCGTCCTCGATGCCGAGGGTAAAATTGTTGCGTCCGGCGAACTGGTTGTTGTCGTCGCGCCGCGTCAGTTCGTCCAGCGCCCCCTTGGCCATGGCCGGGGTAAAATCCTTGGACGAGAGGCCATAGCGCCCGCCTATGACCCGCGGCATTTTTTCGCGCCCACCGCTGGCGACGGCCTGCGCGAGAAGGGCGATGACGTCGAGATAGAGCGGTTCGCCGGCCGCGCCGACTTCCTTGGTCTGCTCGAGCACGGCGATCGACTCGACCGAGGCGGGCAAGGCGGCGAGAAAATGCTCGGCGGAAAAAGGCCGAAACAGCCGCACTTGCAGCACGCCGACTTTTTCACCTCGCGCCGCCAAGACCTTGACCGTCTCCCGCGCCGTTTCGCCGCCCGAGCCCATCAGGATCAGGACGCGTTCGGCGTCAGGCGCGCCCTCATATTCGAACAATTCGTAGCGCCGTCCGGTGAGGCCCGCGAAACGCGCCATGGCGTCCGCGACGATGCCGGGCGTGCGGGCGTAATAGGGGCTGACCGCCTCGCGCGCCTGAAAAAAGGTGTCGGGATTTTGCGCCGTGCCGCGAATGAACGGATGTTCCGGATTGAGCGCCCGGGCGCGATGGGCGCGCACGAGATCATTCGAAATCATGGCCTTGATGTCGTCGTCGCCGATCAGCTCCAGCGTATTCAGCTCATGCGAGGTGCGAAAGCCGTCGAAGAAATGCGCGAAGGGCACGCGCGCTTCCAGCGTCGCCGCTTCCGCGATCAGCGCGAAGTCATGCGCTTCCTGCACATTGGCCGAGGACAAAAGCGCAAAGCCGGTGGTGCGCACGCACATGATGTCGGAATGGTCGCCGAAGATCGACAGCGCGGAGGTTGCGAGCGAGCGGGCGGCCACCTGGAACACCGTCGAGGTCAATTCGCCCGCAATCTTGTACATGTTGGGCAGCATCAGGAGCAGGCCCTGAGACGACGTGAAGGTGGTCGTCATCGCGCCCGATTGCAGAGCGCCATGCACCGCGCCGGCCGCGCCACCCTCGCTCTGCATTTCCTGCACCACCGGGACATTGCCCCAGATGTTGCGCACGCCTTCCGACGACCATTGGTCGGCGAGTTCCGCCATGGTCGAGGAGGGCGTGATCGGATAAATGGCGCAGACTTCATTGACGCGATAGGCCACATGGGCCACCGCCGTATTGCCATCCATTGTCGTACGGGCGCCCATGACAGCCTCTTCTTCAAATCTCAGATGTGATCGGGCGCCATTTCCATGGCGTGGCAGGGGCATTGTTCGACGCAGACCGCGCAGCCGGTGCAGGCTTTGTCGATGATCGCGAAGCCCTTGCCGGGGCCGAGTTTCTTGATCGCGTCTTCCGGACAGGCGGCGAAGCAATTGTCGCATTCGAAGCAATTGCCGCAGGAAAGGCAGCGACGCGCCTCGTGCAGGGCCTGCCGCTCGCTCAGGCCGCCGACGACCTCGTCAAAACCCTTGTCGCGCTCCTGAAGAGGCGTCTCGATCTGTTTCGAGCGTTCGGCGTCGGAATAAATCGGCAGATTGAGCCCGGCGAAGCCGATCACGGGATGTTTTTCGGCCGGCTTGTATTCGCTCCCTCGCAGCCAGGCGTCGATGTGGCGCGCCGCCTTCTTGCCGTGGCCGGTGGCGATGGTGACGGAACGCTGGCTCGGAACCATGTCGCCACCCGCGAAAATGCCGGCCCGGCCCGTCATCATGTTCGGCCCCACCTGCACTGTGCCGTCGGGCTGATGGACGATTTCGGGGATCTTGGCGAGGAAGCCGCTTTCGGCGTCCTGCCCCAGCGCCAGCACAATGGTGTCGGCTTTGAGCGTCTCGAATTGTCCGGTCGGCTCGGCTCGGCCATTTTCGTCGATGCGCATGATTTCGACGGTGAGATCGGCGCCGTCGATAGCCTTGATCGAACTCAGCCATTTGATCTTCACGCCCTCGGCTTCTGCTTCGTCGGCCTCGAAAGCATGCGCCGGCATATGCGAGCGGTCGCGGCGATAGACGATCATCGCCTCTTCGGCGCCCAGCCGCCGGGCGGTGCGCGCCGCGTCCATCGCCGTATTGCCGCCGCCATAGACCACGACGCGCCTTCCGAGAACCGGCGCCGCGCCGGTCTCGACGTCATGCAGCAGGGTTACCGCGTCGAGCACTTTTACCGCGTCGCGCGCCGGGATATCGACGTGTTTGGAGGCGTGCGCGCCAATGGCGATGAAGACGGCGTCAAAACCGCCCGACTGCTGCTCGGCCAGCACGTCTTCCACCTTGTGGTTGAGGGTGATCGTGACGCCCATCGACTCGATGCGGGCAATTTCCTTCATCAGGTCGGCGCGCGGCAAACGATAGGCAGGGATGCCGAAATGCAGCATGCCGCCGGGAAGCGGGCCAGCATCACGAATTTCAACCCTATGGCCGAGACGGGTCAGGTGGTAGGCGGCGGACAGTCCGCTCGGGCCGGCGCCGACGATCAGGACCGTCTTGCCGGACGAAGGCGCATCGACCGGCATCGGCCAATTCTGCTCGGCAGCAAGGTCGCCGAGAAAACGCTCGACCGCATGAATGCTGACCGCGCTGTCGAGATCATTGCGGTTGCAAGCGGATTCGCAAGGGTGATAGCAGACCCGGCCATGTACGGCAGGCATGGGATTGTCGCGGATCAGCGCCTCCCAGGCGGCGCGAAAATTGCCGGCCTGCGCCAGATCGAGCCAGGCCTGGATATTTTCGCCGGCCGGGCAGGCCTGGTTGCAAGGAGGCAGCAGGTCGACATAAACCGGATGCTGGCGCCTGACCGGCCCCGTTCCACGCTGTTCGGTCAGATCGACCCTTGGTGTCATGTCGCGGGCGAAAGCGGTCATGGGAAGCTCCGGAAATGATCTTTCCGCGGTGTCGTCTGTCGCTGGTCTGACCTGCCCACTCTTTTTGCAGAATGAGAGCACGATCGCCAGAACGATGCCGCCTAGGGCGATCATTTACGCTTTCTGGAAAACCGGCAAGCTCAACGGAAGTCCAATCGCCGCCCCCTAAAGCCGCAGCCAAGCAGAAAAGCCAGCGGGCCCAACAGAAAACTACGCGCTGCGTCCTCTAATCCGCCCGTGATGAGTGTTGAATCGATCATCTGATCGCGACCGTCTCACAAAAAGAAAAGCCCCACCCGTAAGGGCGAGGCCTTTTTGACGACAATAGAAGTGTCGTGTTTGGCGGGCTTGACCGCCTCGTCGTCGACGAGACGGTCCTTTGCGCCTGATAGCTTATTTCAAGACGTTCCAGCCGAATTTGTTGGAGGCTGGCGTCGGGTCGTCGGAGAGGACCTGCCAACCGAACTTGTCCGACAAGGGGGTCGCCGAGTCCGAGAGAACGGCCTTGCCCAGTCTGTCAGACAGAGGCGTCGGATCATTCAACTTGAGGATGGCTTCCGGCTTGCTCGAATAAATGTGGTCGGGATCCGCCAGCGTCGGGAAGGCGAAGAACGTGGCGAAAGGAGTTGGGTTGTTAAGCAGAGTGGGCCAATTGAACGCGGAGGACAACGGCGTCGCATCGTCATATTGCTTGAGAGCTTGAGCCGGGGCCGCCAAGCCAGAGGGAATGGGGTTATGGCTGTCGAGCAAGCTGGCCGCCCTGGAGCCTGAACCAAAGGCCGCGTGAAGAATGACCAGTGTGCCGCCTTTCGCGACGCCTTTGGCCAAGATAGCCGCGTCCGATTTCAGAATCGCGGCTTGCGCGATGGTGGCCGCCAGGCTTTCCACGGAAGCCTTGCCGTTCGCAGGCGGACCGACGACGAAGATCTCTTTGTCGCCGTATTTCTGCGCCTTGAGACTTGCCACGGCCGCCTCGGCGTCAGCCGCGTTGGCATATAAGCGAGTAATAACCTGTGTCATATTTGCCTCCACTCTCTTTGGGCGGCCCCGACAGGGCCTAATCCCCAAACTCTTTGCCGTTACGCATAAGCTGCGTTGCGACGGATTAAAGGGATCATCAGGATGAGCGTCGTGATCAACAACAGGATCTCGAGCGCGTAGACAAAGTCATAGGCCAACGCAGCGCCGAACGTCGTCGACGGCGCGATAGACGCGATCGTGTCGTGTAAGACACCCCCCAAAGCAATAGCGAGCCCCGCACCTGAGGCCTGAACCGCCCCCCACGCGCCGAGCGCGAGCCCGGTTTGATCTTTGGGCGCGAGATTCATCGTCGCGGTCAATGTGCCATGCCCGAACAGGCCGGCGCCAAAACCGATGAACAAGGTGCCGGCTCCGAACAGCCAGACCGAATTTCCGGACGCGGCGAGGATCACCGCGAGGAAGGCGGGAATGCCGAGCAGCGCGCCGAAGCTCGCCATCCTGAATGGATCGAACCCTCGGCTCAGCACGCGCGAGGCCAACGCAAACCCGAGAAGCCCCCCGATCGCCAGCGCGGACGTCAGTTTTGTCGTGTCGCCGACGGCAAGCCGCAAAACCTGTCCGCCATAGGGCTCCAACAGCACATCTTCCATGCTGAAGGCCATCGTGCCGAAGCCGACCGCCATGAGCCGGCGAACGACCTGTCCGCCCTGCGCGAAGCTTTCCCAGAACTCCGCGAAGCTGGGCTCGCGCGTCTGCGGGACCGCCTTGACGGAGCGGCGGCTCTCCTGCTTCCACAGCGCGATCAGATTGAGCACGATCGTCGCGAGGGCAGCGCCCTGGATAACCTGCACCAGCCGAGCCGGGCTAAAATCCGCAAGAAGAGCGCCGAACAGTAAAGAGCTAGCGATCATGCCGACCATGAGCATGACATACATGAGACCAACAACCTTGGGTTGCGTCTCGACGGTCGCATAGTCCGTCGCCAGAGCCAACCCAACCGTCTGAATCGTGTGCAATCCGGCGCCGACAAGCAAAAATGCGATGGCGGCGCCGCTGTATCCAAGCCACACGGGCGCCTGATCGGCGTTACCTTGTTTGGCAAGCACCAGCAAGGCGAAGGGCATCATCGCAAGGCCGCCGAACTGAATCATGGTCCCGCGATACATGAACGGCACGCGCTTCCAGCCGAGCGCGGATTTGTGCATGTCGGAGCGGTACCCGATCACCGCGCGAAAAGGCGCGAAGATCAGCGGCAGGGAAATCATCACGCCGACAAGCGAAGCAGGCACATTCAACTCGACGATCATCACGCGATTGAGAGTGCCGATTAACAGCACCAGCGCCATGCCGACGGAAACCTGGAAGAGAGAGAGCCGGAGCAGGCGGGAGAGCGGGAGATCAGGCGTCGCCGCATCCGCGAACGGGAGAAATCGGCTTCCGAGGCCGATCCATGCCCTCATCGCTTTTTGGCTCAGTCGATTCATCGGTCGCCAACTCAGCTTTTAACATCCGCATCTCCAGCGCTCGACGCCTTGGCTGGCGCGGCCAGATCTGCTTACTAGATTGAATTGACCGCCCGGGGTCGAGGGGGAATCCGACCCCGGGCGGTCGACTGGCGCAAGCGCTCAGTTTACTTTCGTCGCGCTCACTTCGAACGACGGCGTCACGTTGACGGCGACGGGGCCGGTCTGCGTGGACAGCTCGGCGGTCTTCACTTTGCCGGCGCTTCCGTTCCAATAGGACGGATACCAGGTGGTGTGCGAGATGAGAGCGTAGTGAAGAAGCAGCGAGGTCACAGCCGCGCCGCCAATGATGAGCGGCAGGCCGATGCTCGGCTTGACCACGGTCCAGATTCTACCTTGGTTCATGACTTATCTCCTCAGTGCAGCCACGGCGAAAAAGCGAACGCCAGGACGTGCGCGAACAGCGCGATCATACCGAACACGCGAGTGCCGTCGATCACATGCTTATGGAGTTCTTCGGATTCAGCGATCGTCAGACCAGTCGGCCAAACTCTATTTGGATCATCAACCATTATAGTATTTCCTTCAGAGGCTTAGGAGCTGCATGCCTTTCGGCGCGTAACCCTGGTTTCTGCACCGGCGCGCGAATATCCCGCCCCCCGCGTTCAATCCCTTGCCTGTCTATCCGCGAGAACATGACGTCTGCGTCGCCAAATGACATGAGGTCGAAACCTCGCGCATCCCGATTGCAAACTCCGAGTTTCAAGGGCCCGGGGGTCCGTCTCGCTTCAAGACAGGTGTCACTATATCCATACACAAAATTGTGTCAATCAAAGAGGACACTTCCGATCGACGAAAGTTCAAGAAAATGCAAAAAGATTTCCAGCCCTGTCGGGGGCCGAAACAAAAAAATCCCCACCGCGCGGATGCGCGGCAGAGATTGTGGATTTGCCTCTGAATGCGGCTGCGCGGACCCTGACCGCCGCAATTTTTGGTTCTATTCGGCGGCCTTGCGCATCTCAGGATAGACGCATTCAACTCCAGGCTCGGGCTCCCGGCGCATCGGGAAAACTTTCGAATTCCACAAATGGCAAGCCGATCTCTTTCCAGACATCGACGAGCGATTCGACGAGCTCGGAAACCAATGCTTCCGTGTGTTTTGGCGTCGGCGTGATCCGAAGCCGTTCGGTTCCTATCGCGACGGTGGGATAGTTGATTGGCTGGACGTAAATCGAATGTCGACGCAGCAACAAATCGCTTGCAGCTTTGCACCTGTCAGCGTCGCCGACCATCAATGGCACGATATGCGAGCGATTTTCCAAAATCGGCAGCCCCGCAGCGCTGAGCGCGTGCTTGGTGAGAAAGGCCATGAATTGATGACGTTCGCGTTCCTCGTTTGAGGTTTTCAAATGGCTGATGGCCGCGCGAGCGCCGGCGGTCACCATAGGCGGAAGCGTGGTGGTGAAGATGAATTGAGGCGCATAGCTGCGCACGGCGTCAATCACCGCGGCTTCTCCGGCGATATAGCCGCCGAGCGAGCCGAAACCCTTCGCCATCGTCCCTTCGATCACGTCGATTCGGTCCATGACGCCGTCGCGTTCGCAAATGCCCGCTCCACGCGGACCATACATGCCCGACCGCATGCACTTCGTCAATGTAGGTCATCGCGCCATAACGCTCGAGCAAGATCGGCGATTTCCGTCACTGGCGCGATATCGCCGTCCATGGAGTAGAGGCTCTCGAAGACGATCAGCTTCGGGCGCTTCGGATCGGCGGACTGGAGCAATTGTTCGAGATGCGCGACATCGTTGTGACGCCAGACCACTTTTTCGCAGCCCGAGCGACGCACGCCTTCAATCATCGAATTATGATTGAGCGCATCCGTGAAAATCAGGCAAGCCGGCATCAGGGATGCGATGATGGAAATGCCCGCGAGGTTCGATATCCAGCCTGAGGTGAAGACAAGCGCCGCCTCCTTGCCGTGAAGATCGGCGAGTTCGCGTTCCAACTCTATGATCGGGTGGTGTGTTCCCGAAATGTTACGCGTTCCGCCTGCGCCTACGCCATGCCTTCCGAGCGCCACCCTCGTGGCTTCGAGCACGGCCGGATGTCCGCCCATGCCAAGATAATCGTTAGAGCACCAGATCGTCACGTCACGCGGCGCCTCCTCGGCGCCGTCGGGACGCCAGAGCGCTGTCGGAAACCGCGTCGCGTCGCGCTCCAGATCGGCGAAAACACGATAACGCTTCTCGTCCTTCAACTTCTGGACTGCGCTTTCGAAATGGGTCCTGAAGTTGACTGCTTCCGCGTTCATCTTACCCTCCAACAAACTCTTCCGCCTGGGCCGCCTCATATCATGCCGCGCATTGGTCCAAAGCGGCTTGAAGCCGACTGCGATCGATGCGACGTCCCGTCCCAACCGCCAGCGGCGCCAAAATGCGTTGCGGCGCGAAGGGCAATATGCGCGCCTTGCGGCCTTTTATTTCGAAAGCGATCCAGTGCGCGGGTGTGCGCACCGCGCCTTTGACAGTTTCGACCTCACCGAATGCGCCCGCTGCAACAAGCTCTAATACGTGCGCCAAAGTTCGAGCGTCGCAGATCGCCGGTAAGGCGACGCTCCAGGTTTCGGGTTTCTGCGAATCGGCGGGCAAGTCCTCGATTTCAGCGAGCGCTGAAAATTCCAATTCGAGTTCTGCCGCGAGTTCGGCGCCGCTCCGGCGCGAAGCTGGTCCCCAGAGCGCGTTTCCGTTCATCGGCGCCACCAGGAACCAATGTTCCATGACCGCCAGCGCCATCAGCGTCGCGAGCATGGTGTAACCGATCGTCTCGCTTTGCGCATTCCCCGCCGACACCGCCCGTTGCACGAGCAGCGCCGTCACCACGGTGGAGATCGTGACCGAGAACGGAAAGAACATGTTCATCGGCCGCCGGGCCATGAAGCTCTGGAGGTAGCGGAGATGATCGGGCAGCATCTCCTCGCCAAGGTTGGGGACGCCGAAGAATACGTTCAGCTTGGCGCTCTCGTGCATCCACCACAGTACGATATAGGTCCAGACGCCGAGTTGATTTGGTTTGCCAGCGGTCAACGCCAATAACACAACCGCGCCAGTCAGCGCCGCCAACTCGTGATAAAGGCTTGTGCGCACTGCTTCGATGAATCGCGCGAGCCCGCGCGTTTCCGGCGGACAGGCGGTCTTGCGTGGCCCGGTGATAAAGCCGGTGTAGTAGCTGACGATCTGCCAGCCCCAGATGATGAGGCCATAGGAAAATGCGCCATAGGCGGCCCCTGGGGTCGTCTGCCCTGCAGTCGCCAGGAGGCCCCAGAGCGCGAAAAGCGCCAGAACGGTCGCCCCGGCAAACGTCCAAATGAATGTTCGGCGGGGGAGGCTATCGACATAGAAAATCGCTCCAGTGCTCGCCCACCAGAGCGCGATGGTCGCCAGAAGGGGCAGACCGTATTCGCTCATCGCGAAAAATCCTTCACCAGATCGGCTGCAGTCGAATTTCGCGCGGCAGTTCGTTCTTCTTGCTCGGCAGAATATACAGCCGTGCGAAAACGACGCCCGCGGAGACGGCGAACCAGGCCTTGCTGACCTTGCCCATTAACCCGCCCCGGGCGTCTGCTGCCTCGCCGGCCTTCGCGATGCGGCAGAGATCTTCCAGACCTCGAGCGAATTTCGGATTGTCGATATCCAAAGTGAGCGGAAACGTCTGTTTCGAGATTTCCGAGCAAAGCCGGAATACCTTGAAATCATATTCCGCCGGAGACACTCCGATCGCTTTGTGGAAGGCGGGCCGGCAATTGTCGCGAACATACATTGTTGCGTAAACGGCAAGCACGAAAAATTTGATCCAGTAGACGTTGACGCCCTGGAGCAATTTCGGATTTGCGCGCATTAACAACGCGAAGGCTTCGCCATGACGGAACTCGTCGTTGCACCATTCTTCGAACCACTTGAAGATTGGATGGAAGCGCAGTTCCGGGTTTTTCTCGAGTTGCCGAAAAATCGTGATGTAGCGGGAATAGCCAATTTTTTCGGAAAGATAAGTCGCGTAAAATATGAATTTCGGCCGGAAAAATGTGTATTTTTGATCTTGGTAAGGAAACCAAGATCTACGCCGATGCCGAAATCTTTCAGCGTTTCGTTTATGAAGCCGGCATGACGAAACTCATCCCGAGCCATGAAGGTGAACAGGTCGCGCATGTCTTTGTTCTTCGCGCGCTTCTTCATTTCGGCGTAAAGCACGCAGCCGGAGAATTCGGACGTGATTGAGCTGATGAGGAAGTCGCGGAATTCAGCGTCGAGGTCGGCGGGCAACTGGGAGAAGTCCGCGTTGAAATCGGCGGTGCGGACGAAATGCTTCTTGTTGGGATCGGCGCGCATTTCCGCGATCAATTTGTCCCATTCTTCCCGAACGGAGCTCACGTCTGTCTTGTCGAGTTCGTCGAAATCCGTCGTATAGAAACGCGGACTGAGCACAGTGCTCTGTTGCGCGACACGCGTCGAGTCGAAGGCGTCGTCGTTTCGTATCGGGGCGTTCATAGGCTCCTCCGGTTCGTAAAGCTGACGTCATAGAGACTGGCAAGTTCGAAATGTCCGGCCCAGCGCGTCCAGACACGCTCGGTGGCGCTCGCGCGCGTAACGACGGCGATACGACGCACCACAATTTTACTGCCGAAAGGCGCATCAGTCGGCGCGTCTCGCACGACGACTTCATCGCCAGGCTCGATCACGAAGTCGCCCTCAATCTCGACATGAGCGTGAAGCGACTTGCCCGAATGCTCGATCTCGACCGTGCAGGGGACTTCGAACCGTTGCCGACGAAGCAGAGAGAAAGGATTCATTTCACGGTCTCTCGGGACGTGAACAACTGTGCAAAAGCGCCTGCGTTGGTTGCGCCGAACGCATCAAGATCGATGGATCGCTCCGTCGTCTTATCGACGAGGGAGATCGTGCCGTCGCTCCATCGCGTGAGCAAAAAGGGCGGCTGTTCGCCAATGTTACTGCGTCGGCGCTCCCGAGCCATTCCACGCATCGTCGCGCGGATGAAGCCGCCAACGCCAGGATTGACGACATAGATCACAGCTCCATCAGCGGCGTCATGCACGGCGACAGAGCCGTCGTCGCGATCCTCGAACTGGAGCGAGAGCGTCTGCACCGCCGTCGGCGGCCGGCATATGCAACGTTCCGATATCGGAAACGCGGCCGAACAGCGTCGTCGCGATCGCGAAGGCGATCAGTACCGCGGCGCCGATCAGGATGCCGCGCGGCAGGCCGGAGTTCGGACGGGCGATCTCGCTCATTTGGATTTGCCTCATCTATGGCTATTCACGCCGTCGCCGTAGCGGCGTAGGCGGGATCGGTATGCGCCGGTTTCGCGGGCGCCGCCGCGTTTAGAGGTTCGCCTGCAGCTGCGCTCAATGCTTGCGCCAATATTGTCCGCAATCTCGCGCGCATTCTCAACGCAACGCAGCGCGGGCTCTGGCTTGGCGAAGCGGAATGGCTTCGCGTGCGGCCAAAGCGAGAGATAGGCAATGCGCTGCCCACCGATCAGCGCCACGGGAATATCGCCCGTGCCATCGGAATAGCCGCGCAGGGCCGCCGAGCCGATCTGCGTGAAAGGCACGTTGTAAAAAATCTGCAGGGCGATACCCACTTTCATCACGAGGCGGCGGCTCGTGATGACATAAAGAGTTGTTCGCGCGCCGAGCCACGCCAGAATAGCCAGCAGCGTGAGCGCGGCGGCGCCCAATCCCAGGGTCTTCAATGCAGCGATCATAGCGGCGAGTGGACCAGAGTCGATCGCCGCCGACGTGCAGTTCCATGCGGCCAACAGGACAAAATAGCCGGCAATCCAGTCGGCGCGATAGGCGTGCCGCCAAAAACTCACCGGCTCCGGTCGGCCGAACCAGAGGATCTTTTCTCCCGGCGGAATATCCGCCGGGAGCATTTTCTCGAGATTGATTGCTTTCATAGCAGAGGCTCTGCGCGTTCGGGCGTCGCGTAGAGCGTGCCGCCGCCGTAATAGCCGACAACCTTTTCTTCTTCGAGCATGGTGACCCGGTCGGGGTCCTTGGTCGTGGGCACGTTGACGAATTGAGCGGCGAGCAAGGCGTTCACTTTGGCGCTCTTACGCTTGAAGTCGAGGTCGCAGAAAGTGACGGGCAGCAGCACATTCTTGCCTCCCTCGCGCAATTTCACCTCGTAGTAACGCAGGATGCTCTCGGCGCGGTCGACCCACACATCGACAATCGTGCCCGCGGCAATGCGGTCGGCGCCGATGACCGTCGCGCCCAAGGGATTGCCGCCTTCAGGCGAGCAGGCGTAGTTGGTCGCCACGCGCAACGGCGCAATCAGATCATGACCCTCGACTGTCTTATCGGTTTCATCGATACGATCGGCATAGGAACCAGGACCGACGGCAGCGAGCATGGGATCGCCGTTCGGCAGATACGGCGCGCCGGGCGTGACATCCACCTTGGTGCCGTTGACGGGCCGCGTATCAGCGACGTAGTTCGGCGCCTGAACCTTTTTGCCGTTCGCGAGGAAAAAGTCTTCGGCGTCGGGAATGAGCACGAAGTCGTGCCCGCGAATTCTCCCGTTGGATTCTTCTAGCGGATAACCCTCGCGGCGATCCTCGCCGCGGAGGTACCAAATCAAGCCGGCAAAAAAGAGCCAGAAAGCATAGATAACGATCTGTGCAACATCCATGTTTCCAATTGCGCCGCGGATCATAGCAATACTCCGGGGTTGAGGCCCATTTGGGCCGGGTTACCGAGACGCGGCGACGCCGCGTCAATTGTGGTTTTCGTCGTGCGGACCAACGGTCCGATCGCGACCAATGTCGCGAATAGCAGTAATATCTCGGTCGAATAGACCATGGTGAAACCGGTGACAGGATCGGCGAGGGCTTCGCCAAGAGCGCCGCTGACGGCCCAGTTCGAGCCGACATCGTTGACAATTCCGCTGAAGGCGATAGCCAACCCGGCGGCGGTCGCCTGTGCGGCTCCCCAGGCGCCTAGCGCAAGTCCACGGTCCCCCGGTTTGGCGTTAGCCATCGAAGCTGTGAGCGTGCCATGCGCGAATAGGCCGCCGCCTGCGCCTATGAGGCCGACGCCGAGACCGAACAATAACTTCGATTGCGCAGGCGCCGCGAAGATGACGGCGACGAAAGCGAGTATGCCGACGACTGCGCCTAACCCGGCGATGCGATGAGCGTCCGCACCGCGCGACAGTTTGCGCGCTGCGAACATCAATCCGGCGCCGCCACCGACTGCCAGCATCGCCGTCAGTGCAGTCGTCGCGCCGACGGGAAGATGAAGTATCTTTCCGCCGTAGGGTTCGAGCAGAATATCCTGCATGCTGAAGCCGGCCGTTCCGAGCGCTGTGGCGATCAGACGGCGCCGTGTCTGTCCCGCAGCAGCGAAAATTGTCCAGGCGTCCTTGAACGCGATCTTGGAATCGATGGGTGCGCCGGGCGTCTTGAAGCTTCGCGGCTCCTGCTTCCAAAGCGCGCAGCAATTCAGGATCATGGTCACAACCGCGGCGCCTTGCACAACCTGAATGAGGCGCACCTCGCTGAAACGAGCCAGTAGCAAACCGAAGACGACGGCGCTGACCGCCATGCCTGCAAGCAACATCGCGCAGAGCAGCGCCACGACGCGAGGGCGGGCCCGTTCGGGAGCGAGATCGGTAGCGAGTGCAAGTCCAACGGTCTGAACGGTATGCAGACCGGCGCCGACAAGCAAGAAAGCCAGCGCGGCCCCCGCCTGCCCGATCCAGATCGGTCCCGTAGTATCGCCCGATAGGATCAGGAGCGCGAAAGGCATGATGGCCAAGCCGCCAAATTGCGCCAAGGTTCCGAACCAGATGAACGGAACCCGGCGCCAGCCCAGCACAGAACGATGATGGTCGGAGCGAAAGCCGATCAGCGTGCGCAGCGGCGCAAACAGCAGCGGCAGCGCGAGCATGCTGGCGACGATCCACGAAGGCACCGCAAGCTCGACGATCATCACGCGATTTAAAGTACCAATCAATAAGACAGCCGCCATACCGACGGTGACCTGGAACAACGAAAGCCTCAACAAACGACCCATCGGCAATTCGACGGTCGCCGCGTCGGCAAAAGGCAGCACCTGCGGCCCAATGCGCATGATTCCTTTGACCAGGGAGGCGCTGACGCGGTTCATAGGCGGCGCGCCTCCAGAGCCTGCGAAATGTAAAAACCTTTCGCGACGCGATGGTCGCGAGCGAGCGCCCAAGCGGCAAGCCCGCCATGCGATTGAAATTCTTCCTGCAGTTGGTTCCGGGAAATTGGCGCTATCGCGGGAGCGCGGTCGCCTCGCGGGAAGAACTGGCCGACGGCATGCATGATGGTCAGCGCAGGCGTGCGCGGCGCGATGGTGAAGACAATCGAGATGCGCGTGCGCTCGCCGAGAGAGCCGACCACACGGGCGATGTCGCGCCCTTCATAGTGGATAAGGCTATCCATCGCGACGACGTGATCGAAAACGCCGAGCGAAGGATCGAGCATGTCGCCAACCGCGAACGTGATGCGTCCGGAGCCAAGATCGCTCGGCGCGCGCTCACGCGCAAGCTCGACCAGCGTTGGGGAAATGTCGATCGCCAAGACATCCGCGCCACGTTTCGCGAGTTCGATGGCGAGAGCGCCTGAACCGCAGCCGGCGTCGAGGATGCGGACCCCATGCAAGTCCGGCGGCAACCAGGACACCAGCGTGTTTCGCATCTCCTCACGGCCTGCGCGAACCGTGGCGCGAACCCTCCCAACGGGCGCGTCCGAGGTCAGCCGCTTCCAAGCTTCGACCGCAGTGCGATCGAAATAGGTTTCCAATTCGTTGCGCCGGTTGTGGTAGGTCGCGTTCATCAGTCGAAGCCCAAAAATTCAAAGAGATCGCGGTCCTTCATAGGGGCCGCATCAAGCGGCTCGAAACCGCTCCAAAGTTGGTCGGCGAGGCGCAGATATTCATTCTGCACCGCCTCCAGTTCCGGCGACGGCTCCATCTCGAACAGCGTGGATTTCTTCAAGCGGCTGCGACGCACCACATCGAGGTCGCGGAAATGCGCGACACGCTTCAAACCGACCGCGGCATTGTAGCGATCGACTTCGCCGGTTTCGGCGCTGCGGTTGGCGATAACGCCTCCCAGGCGAACATCGTAGTTCTTCGCCTTGGCGTGAATTGCGGCAACGATGCGATTCATCGCGAAAATGGAGTCGAAATCATTCGCGGTAACGATCAGCGCCCGTCCCGCGTGTTGCAACGGAGCTGCGAAGCCGCCGCAGACGACATCGCCCAGGACGTCAAAGATGACAACGTCGGTATCGTCGAGCAAACGATGCTCTTTGAGCAGTTTCACAGTCTGGCCTACGACAAAACCGCCGCAACCCGTTCCTGCGGGTGGACCACCGGCCTCGACGCACATGACGCCATTGTAGCCTTCCACGACGAAGTCCTCGACGCGCAGCTCTTCGGTATGAAAATTCACTGATTCCAAAGCATCGATGACGGTCGGCGCGAGCCGCTTTGTCAACGTGAAGGTCGAGTCATGCTTCGGATCGCATCCAATCTGCAGAACACGCTTGCCCAGCTTCGAGAATGCCACCGAAAGGTTTGACGACGTCGTACTCTTGCCTATGCCGCCCTTGCCGTAGATCGCAAAGACCTTGGCTGTCCCCATATTTATATTGGGATCCATTTCGACTTGCATCGACCCTGCGGGTGGTTGATTCCGGACGGGAATATTCATGCTGCGATCTCCGTTCCGACGCCTTCGAGACGATCTTCCAATTCATCGCCCGCGTTCTGCAAGGCCGACAACAGTTCAGGGTCTGGCGTCCAATAGCCGCGATCGTGAGCTTCGAGCAGCCGATTGGCGATCTTGGCCGAGGCGGTTGGGTTGAGCGTCGCCATGCGTTCGCGCATTTCCGCGTCGAGCACATAAGTTTGCGTGAGGCGCTCATAAACCCAGGGCTCGACTTGTCCCGTCGTCGCGGACCAGCCCATTGTGTTGGTCACGTGGGTCTCGATCTGCCGAACACCCTCATAGCCATGCTTGAGCATACCCTCATACCATTTCGGGTTTAGCATTCTTGTGCGGGTTTCGAGCGCCACCTGTTCGTTGAGTGAACGAACCACGCCTGGCCCCTTGGTTTGGTCGCCGATATAAACCGGCGCCACGGAGCCCTTCGCGCGTTTTACTGCGCGGCTGATTCCCCCCAAAGTGTCGAAATAATTATCGACCGTCGTGACCCCGAGTTCAACGGAATCAAGATTCTGATAGGCGAGGTCGACGCCTGCCAGTACGCTGCTGAGCAACTTGGGTTGCTGAACCGGCGCGCCGACCCGGCCATAAGCGAAGCCTTTCCGACGCGTGTATGTTTCCGCCAGTTCGTCCTCGTCCTCCCACCGCCCGCTCTCGACGAGATTGCCGACGTTAGAGCCGTAGGCGCCATCGGCGTTGCCGAACACCCGCAAGGCGGCCGTCTCGATGTCGCCGCCATTCGCTTCGAGGAAAGCAAGTGCATGCTTGCGCACGAAATTACGCTCGATGGGTTCGTCAGCCGAGGCCGCCAGAAAGGCTGCCTCAGCGAGAAGCTTGATTTGCAACGGCATGAGATCCCGGAAAATGCCCGATAGAGAGATCACGACGTCGATGCGCGGATGTGTGAGTTGGTCGAGAGGAAGCAATTGTGCGCCCGCCAGGCGACCATAACTATCGAAACGGGCGCCGCGCCAATGAGGGAGAGCGCCTGCGCGATCGGCGCGCCTTCTGTCTTCAAATTGTCAGTGCCCCAGAGAACCATCGCGATGGTCTCGGGGAAGGGGTGCGAGTCGCTCATATAGCGCTCCAGCAACCTTTCGGCCTGTCGGGCGCCATCCTGCACCGCGTAGGCGCTGGGAATCCGGAATGGGTCGAACCCGTGCAGATTACGTCCAGTCGGAAGCACTTCGGGCATACGCATGACGTCGCCGCCGGGCGCCGGTCTGATAAAACGTCCGTCGAGCGCGCGCAATATCCCGGCCAGTTCGTAATCGCGCGAGAGATAATCTGCGGATTGCGCAAGCGATTTGAGTGTCGCTCGCGTTGTCTCGTCCGACGCGAGCGAGTCGACTTCGGCGCCGCGACAACGGATTCGACCACATCGCGCGGCAAGGAACCGCCATGGGCCGCATCGGCCATTGCGAGGAGCATTTCGACACGCTCTTCGGTCGAAAGCGGCTCGCCCACAATATGAAGACCGTGGGGAATCAGAGTATATTCGAGTTCAAGAACTGACTGAACGAGCTTCGTTATAAGCAACTCGGCTTCAGTGCCCCAAGCCGGCTCCAGTGTAGCTAAATCCAACTCCGCAGCCTGAGCCTGGATGATCGTCGCCAACTCTTCCCGTTCGGTCAAGTCGTCGGGCGTCGACTTCCGCCAGCGATCCAGCGAAACCTTGAGATCGATCAGGCCGCGATACAGGCCCGCATTGGCGATCGGGGGCGTGAGGTAACTTATCAGCGTCGCGCCCGCCCGGCGCTTGGCCGCGCATCGACTTCTGGCATCGGATTGAGGATGGCTTTGCGGGCCGGCAGCCGATTGATGCGCGGTTTCGGCGGGCTGCGCCGGAGAAGCTGAATTAGGATACAGCGCACGTCGCCAGCCTCACGCTACTGGAACTCCAGATAGGCGACTGGCGAAATGATCACGGTTCCGCCGAACGAGCCGAGGCTAGCAGAATCCTTGTCGCCGGCGACAAGATAATCGGCTCGCGCTTTCCACGCCGTTTCAAGGATGGCATTGTCGTTGGGATCGCGGCAGACTCCCTTGATCTCTCCGGTGACCTCGACTAAGAGCGCCTGAACGAGCAATTCGTCCAGTTGGCCCTCAAGTTCCGCCGGGTCGCGTGCGAACTTCCCGGTGAGAACGCGCATGATTTCGGTTCTGATGAAATCGGATATCGCCACTTGATCCTCCGTGAGCGCGCATACGGGCCAAGGTGGGAACCGACCGAATTCGGACAGAAATCCAGACACTGGTGTCCAGAACGACGATCAACGGCGGCGCAGCTTCCTGGCGTCTTCTTTACGGGTTTGACGGATCAGGCCTGGCACATCATCCGGCGTGTAACCCATGTGGTCTTTCTGGCGGCCCGCCTGCTGAGAAGCATCGAGCCGCGCCCGAATCCGACCGGCCCGATAAGTTCGAAATGCCTCGCGAAAGAGTTCGCTGATGGTACGGCTTTCGGCTTTTGCGATCGCGGTTACCTGTTCCGCCAGATCCGGCGGCAGAGAAATCGTGAATTGGCGGGTGGTTCGCTGCATACCAGTACATTACAAAGTAATGCAAAGTAATGCAAATGGACCAGGAGGCATCCTCCCTTCCCTGGGAAGCGGGTTCCATGACAACTGTCATATCGCTTTGCTGACAAAGCCCACTGGGGCTGGGCGCGCTTTGGGGCGATTCTGTCTTTGCCGCTGCAATCCCACAACGCGGCAGGAGACCAGCGATGTCAGCAACCGCAGTCATCACCGCAACCGGCCCGGCAGCGTGGCCTGCGCCGCTTTCGCAGACCAGGACCGTGGCCAAACTGCATTCCGTGACCAAGCGCTACGGGCCGATCACCGCGCTCAACAACTTTTCGCTGGAGCTGGGCGCCGGGGAAGTGGTCGCCCTGCTGGGCCCGAACGGCGCCGGGAAAACAACCGCTGTGCGCCTGCTGCTGGGGCTGATATCGCCCAACAAGGGCAGCGCGCGGGTGCTGGGGCGCGACCCCCGCGATGCTGAGGCGAGGACGCGGATCGGCGCCATGCTGCAGGTGGCCCGCGTGCCGGAGATGCTGCGCGTGCGCGAGCACATTGACCTGTTCCGCAGCTACTTCCCCATCCTTTGCCGGCGGCCGAGGTCCTCCGCATCGCAAAACTCGACGGTATCGCGGATCAGCTGTTCGGCAAGCTTTCCGGCGGACAGAAGCAGCGGGTGCTGTTCGGGTTCGCGCTGTGCGGGAATCCCGATCTCATTTTCCTCGATGAGCCGACGGTGGGCATGGACATCGAGTCGCGGCGCGGGCTCTGGGATCAGGTGCGGGCGCTCTCCGCGGCGGGCAAGACGATCCTGCTGACCACGCACTATCTGGAAGAGGCCGACATGCTTGCCAACCGCATCGTGGTCATCAACAAAGGCAAGCTGCTGTGCGAAGGTACGTCAGCGGAGATCAAGCATCGCGTCTCCGGACGGAAAATCCGCTGCGTTACGCAGCTCGATTTGGAATTTCTGCGGTCCCTGCCCACCGTCTCCGAAGTGCAACAGGATCGCGAGGCAGTCGTCATCGTGGCGGAGAATCCGGAGAAGGTTGTTCGCGAGATGCTGTTGCGCGACGAAACGCTGCATGGCCTGGAAGTCGTCGGGAGCGCTGGAGGATGCGTTCCTGGCGCTGACCCAGGAGAACAGGGAGCCGGTAGCGCCGTAGCCGGTAGCGATAGGGAACATAGCGAGCAGGAAACAGAAGAAGGAGCAGACACATGGCCACCAACGCAATCGCGGTACCGGCGCCGAGCGGACTCACCTTCGGCTACTACGCGAACCTCTTCCGCAAAGAGGTGCAGTACGAATTTGTGAAGATGCTGCGCACCAAGGCATTCTCGCTGTCGGTGATCGGCTTTCCGGTCATGTTCTATCTGCTGGTCGGCACTTCGAACCGGCACAATATGTTCGCTCGCTACGTACTGCCCAGCTATAGCTGCATGGGCGTGGTGTCGGCGTGCCTGTTCGGCATCGGCATGGGCATTGCCATGGAGCGCGCCTATGGCTGGCTGGAGCTGAAGCAGGCGAGTCCGATGCCGCGGCTGGCGTACCTCGGCGCGAAGGTCATCACCTGCGCCGCTTTCGGGCTGATGATTGTCGCCGTACTGGTCACGCTGGGCATCACGCTGGGCGGCGTCTCGCTGACCGCGTTGGAGGCGCTGAAACTCGCCTGGAGTGATTCTGGCGGGGCCCATCCCCTTCACGGCGATGGGACTGCTGGTGGCGTTGCTGGTTCCACCCAACTCCGGCCCGGGCATCATCAATCTGATCTATCTGCCTATGTCGTTCGCGTCGGGGTTCTGGATGCCGGTGACCTATCTGCCGCACTGGCTGAAGGTGATCACCCCAGCGCTGCCCACGTACCACCTGGCGCAGATCGCCCTGAACATCTTCGGTTACTCCCAGGGCGGCAGCATGTTGATCCACTGGGAGGCGCTGGCAGGATTTACCCTGTTGATGATGGGCGCGGCGTGGATGATCTTCACCCGCAGTGAGGCGAAGGCTTGAAGTCGGACGATCCCAACGGGCGGACCATGTTTGAGGTTTGCGACAACCCCAGTACTTTGACGCGATCTCTCGTCGAGCAATTGCGAACGGCGGAAGTGGGCGTACGCGGAGGGATGGGACGCCTGATCTGGCATGAGCGCAAGGGCCGGTTCTACGATTTCATCTGGCTGGTGTACACCGTTTTCTTCTTTATCCAGCCCATCCAGGAACACAGCCGGAATAAGTGGATCCTCTTTAGCGCCGCTTATCTCTGCTTCCTCGGCCTTTATACCGGGCTGGTGTACGCAAAGTCGAAGCGAGCACAATATTCTGTGCTGGCCTTGATGGCAGCGCGGGGGCGTGGCTTCTTGCCCTGGAACGCGGGCGCGCAGCGGCATGTTCATCTATGTCGCGGCGTTCATCCCCTTCATCTCCGAATCCATCGCCGTCTCGCATAGCCACCTTTGTCGGCGCCTGCGCCACCCTGATGCTGGAGAGGGGTTTGGCTTCTTCATATGAGCCCGTAAATGGGCTTTCACCGCCTTCTTCTCCCGTCGCGGTGGGATGTGGGCAATCTGGTCGCGGCGCGGCGCATGCCGGCCAATGGGAGCGGCTCAATCTGGCGCAGGAACAGGGATCGCCCACCTGGCCGAGCTCGGGCCGAACGGGAGCGCATCGCGCGCGGGACCTGCACGATGTGCTGGGGCACACGCTGTCGGTGGGGCTGGTGCTCAAGTCCGAGCTGGCCGGCAAAGTGATGGAGCGCGATCCAGAGCGGGCGCGCAAGGAAACTGGCGAAGTGGAACACATTGCCCGCCAGGCGCTGACCGAGGTGGGTGAGGCGATTCGCGGCTATCGTTCCGAGGGGCTGACGGCGGAGATCAATCGCGCGCAGAAGACGCTGGATGCCGCCGGCGTAACTCTGGAGTGGGAGGCGAAACCGCTGCAGCTGGCGCCCGCGGAAGAGACGGTGCTTTCGCTGATTGTGCGCGAGGCGGTTACAAATATCGTGCGCCATGCGCAGGCCAGCCATTGCCGGCTGGAGTTCGCCGAGAATAGCGGAGGCACGGCGCTGGTGGTGGAAGACGACGGGCGCGGGGGCATCCAGCAGGAAGGCAATGGGCTGCGCGGGATGCGCGAACGCGTGGAGTCGCTGGGCGGCCGTTTCCGAATCGATTCGGCGCAGGGCACGCGGCTGCTTCGATCGAGTTTCCCCCGCCATCCGGCAACGGGTTATGAAAAGATTCAGGTGGTGGTGGCCGAGGACCAGGCCATGGTTCTGGGCGCGCTGGCGGCCTTGCTGGAGACGCAGCCGGACATTGCGGTCTGCGCGCGGGCGGCCAACGGGCGCGAGGCTCTGTCCGCCGTGGGCAAGCACAAGCCCGACGTCCTGGTCACCGACATCGAAATGCCGGAAATGACCGGACTGACGCTGGCCGGCGAAGTGAAAGATAGCTATCCCGAACGCGGGTGATGATCCTGACTACCTTTGCGCGGGCTGGCTACCTCAGCACGCACTCGACGCTGGGGCCAGGGGCTATATGCTCAAGGACCGGCCGTCAGCGGAGCTGGCGGATGCGGTTCGGCGGGTGCATCAGGGGTTGCGCGTGGTCGTCCAAACCTGGCAGTAGAGGCCTGGGACAGCGGGCCCGATCCGCTAACCGAACGGGAGCGGCAGATCCTCTGGCGGCCGGCTGGAGAAGGGAAGTCCAGCGGCGAGATTGCCGAGGATACTCCATCTTTCCGAAGGAACCGTCAGGAACTACCTCTCCGAGGCGATCAGCAAGCTGGGCGCGTCCAACCGCGTGGAAGCCGCGCGGCTGGCGCGGGCCAAAGGCTGGCTCTAAAGGGTTACTCCTAAAGTCACCACCCCTGTCGTCCGGTTGGGGAATTACATCATCCCTCTTTCGGTGAATGTCAGCATGATTCCTTACCGTGGTACTTTCATGCATCGTTCGCGGTGTTCGCGGGCGCAGACTCGGAATGCTTCGGCCTCGTTCGCCTCTTCCGGCGCCAGGTGTCCCCTGCTCAGGGATCAACATTGGTTACGGCTGACACAGATCGAGCGACCCCCGCGGGAACGGAAACCGTTCTGGTGGTGGAGGACGACCGCGCGGTGCGGCTCTTGTTTACCAAGGTCCTCGAGAGCGCCGGGTATGAGGTAATCGCCTGCGAAAACGGAACCGTGGGTCTGGAAGCGGCGCGCAATCAAATTGAAAAAATCGACGCGATCATTACCGACGCGAGAATGCCTGGGATGCAGGGGCCGCGCCTGATCAAGCACATCCGGGCCCTGCGGCCTGAGATTCCCGCGATTCTGGTCAGTGGCAATGCGGTGGATACGGTCATGGATCCGGCAACGGTCTTTCTGAGCAAACCGATTTCTCCGGGAATCCTGACCCGCGAGCTGCGGCGTCTCCTGCGCGCCAGGATGTAGAATCTTCAGTCTGCCCCTCAACTCTTTGCAGACCGCGGGAGAAGCATGATCATTGGTGTTCCGAAGGAAGTGAAGGACCACGAAAGCCGCGTGGGGATTACCCCTGCCGGCGTGAAATCCCTGAGCGAAGCCGGACATAAGGTGCTGGTGGAGACGGGCGCCGGAGAGCTTTCGGCCCTCACCGACGACGAGTATCAGGACGCGGGCGCGGAGATTGTGGGCTCGGCCCACAACGTGTGGGGCAACGCCGACCTGATTGTCAAGGTCAAAGAGCCGGTGGAGAAGGAGTATGTATTTTTTCGCGAGGGGCTGGTCTGTTCACGTACCTGCATCTTGCGCCGCTCCCGGTTCTGACGGAAAAGCTGCTGCAGAAGAAGGTCGTGGGGATCGCGTATGAGACGATTCGCGACCGCGCGGGCACGCTGCCGTTGCTGACGCCCATGTCGGAAGTGGCCGGGCGCATGGCGGTGCAGGTGGGCGCGGCGTATCTGGAAAAAGAGAAAGGCGGACGCGGAGTATTGCTGGGCGGCGTGCCGGGCGTACAGCCCGGCCAGCGTCTGCATCATCGGCGGCGGCATCGTGGGCATGAACGCGGCCAAGATCGCGCTGGGAATGGGCGCAACGTCACGCTGGTAGACGTGAACCTGAACCGGCTGCGCGAGCTCGACGATATTTTCAACGGCCGGCATCTTTACCTGGCCTCGAATTCCTGGAGCCTCTCCCGCGCCGTTCAGGAAGCCGATCTGGTGATTGGCGGCGTGCTGGTTCCTGGCGCGTCTGCGCCGAAATCGTTACCCGCGCCATGGTGGCGAAATGGAGAAGGGCGCGGTGATCGTGGACGTCGCCATCGACCAGGGTGGCTGCGTGGAAACCGCGCGCCCGACCACACATAGCGATCCCGCCTACAAAGTGAATGGCGTGGTGCACTACTGCGTTACGAATATGCCGGCGGCGGTGCCCAATACTTCGACCCTGGCGCTCACCAACGCGACTTTCCCCTACGTTCTGCGCCTGGCGAGGAACGGCGCGAAGCAGGCGATCCTTGAGGACGACGGGATCCGCGATGGAGTGAATACGTACGAGGGCACGCTGACCTGCGAACCGGTCGCTGTCTCGCAGAAGAAGCCCTGGACGCCTGTGCGCGAGCTGCTGGCCTGACGGCGAGTGCGAGCGGAGCGAACCTCTCGAACCTCTGAATCGACGTTCAGCGTGCAGCGACCTGCCTCCGCCGCTGCTCGCTGGCCTTCATAATCTCGCTCATGTCCCCGGCTGGCCGAATCTCGAAAATGTTGCCGTACTTCAGCGTCGGGTGCTGGCCGATGAGCTGAACGGCATGATTCATGTCCCTCGCCTCGAGAATGAGAATGCCACCGAGTTGTTCTTTGGTTTCCGCATAGGGGCCATCGGTGGTGACCACCTTGCCGTTCTTCCGGCAAACGGTCAACGCGGTTTCCGGCCCCTGCAGCGCTTCGCCGCCACCCCAGTGCCCGTTGGCGCGAAGATGGTCGTCGTATTCAAAGCATGTGTCGAACACGGCGTTTCGCTCGGTCTCGGTCATGCCATCGAATTTGCCTTTGTCGTAGTAGCCAAAACAGAGGTATTTCATGGTTCTTCTCCTTTTCCTTCCGGGCGAGCGTCATACCTGCCGCAAAGGTTGCCATCACTGTTTCAGGTATCGAAGCGCAACCGATCCTGATTTGAAAATCTTTGACTCAACAAGTTTGAGTTGCAGCTTCTGCGGCAGGCTAACGCCTTCCCACAGCCGTCGCCCTTCTCCCGCAACCACTGGCCCAACCACAAAGCGATATTCATCCACCAGGCCAAGCTCCATCAGTTGCGAAGAAAGATCGACGCCGCCGACCAAAATACCTTTGCCTTGCTCTTGTTTCAGTTTAAGTATTTCGTCGCGAAGGTTCCCACGAACAATACGCGTATTTCCGTCTTCAACCCTGTCCAACGATCGTGAAAAAACAACTTTGTCTATGGAGACGAATGCCCGCGCATATTCTGTATCCGACTTTTGTCTCATTCGGGCTTTTGAGCACATCCGGCCAATAGGGAACCATCAGTTCCCAGGACTTCCGCCCAAAGACCTGCAGGTCAACCTCTCGCGTGAGCTGAGTGAAGTATTCAAGTTTTTCTTCATCGACTTGTTGTTTGGTGTGGTCAACGCAGCCGTCCAACGTAGTGTTGATGGCGTAAATCAGATATCTCATGGATTGTCCTGTCTCCCCTCTCATGCTGGGCTTGATATGGGCGTGATGGGGGCCGGCAGCGGACACTGCTACCGATCCCACCAGCTGTCGATCCATGGATGCGGGAGCGCTATTTGTTGGCGGTCTGATTGGGCAGCTCGGCCCGTTTCGCTACTTTGTGCTGGATCTGCTCTTCGGACAGGACGGGTGCGAAGTCTTCCATCTCAAAGACCTGGCGGATTTCGACTTCGTAGTCGCCGGGGGTGCAGTTGGGGCCACGCTTGACCCACTCGATGGCCTCTTCGAGGGACTTGACCTGCAAGATCGAGAAGCCGGCGACGAGCTCCTTGGCCTCGGTGAAGGGGCCGTCGACGACGGTACGAGACTTGCCGGAGAATTTGACGCGTGCGCCTTTGGAGCTGGGATGGAGACCATCGAGGGCGAGCAGGACGCCAGCCTTCGATGAGCTCTTCGTTGTACTTGCCCATCTCGAGCAAGAGCTGTGGATCGGGGAGGGCGCCTTCTTTTTCTGACTCTGGGGTTGATTTGACGATGACCATGAATCGCATTGCGAAATCTCCTTTGGGTTGAGCGATGGTTGGGTGGCTGTTTTTCGCGCTTGAGCGAATGGTCGGCTACCCTGCATTCACCCTATAGTCGAAAGGCCGGACCGGAATTCGACAAATCGCCAAAGAAATTTTGTTTTTTTCCGGTTTTTTTTCTCTGACCTGCCGTACCCTCTTGATCTTCGTACCTGCCCTGTTAAACTATGAGAGTCGGTGCCCTCGCGCACCCGGCAAAA
>CAWFBN010000094.1:0-29352 GCA_963813955.1 uncultured Alphaproteobacteria bacterium
GTGCGGCAATGGAAGAAAGCGCGGCGATGCTTGGCGCGGAATCGTTGAGGCCAGGGAGGGCGGCATAGCGCTCGCCGCCATGCTCGCGGAAGGTCTCGCCGCCGCGGATCGCCATCTCCTCCAGCGTCTCGATGCAGTACGGCGAATCCGGGCATAATGACGGCCAGCCGCTTGACGCCGCTCTTGGCCAACCCGGCGATGGTCTCCGCGGTGTAGGGCTTGAGCCACTCTGCGCGCCCGAAGCGCGATTGAAACGTCAGCAAGAGCCGCTGCTCCGGCCAGCCCAGCGCCTCGCGCAGGAGCCGCGTGGTCTTGGCGCAATGGCAGTAATAGGGATCGCCCTTGTCGAAATACGCCTGCGGCAGGCCGTGGAACGAGGCGATGACAACCTCCGGCTCGAAATCGAGCGCGGCTAGCCCGGCGCGGGTCAGCTGGCGAGCGCTTCGATATAGGCGGGGTCATCGTAATAGGGCGGCACAACGCGGATGGCGGGCTGCCAGCGCATGGTCTTGAGCGCGTCGAAAGCCTTGTCGCAGGCGGTCGCGGTGGTCGCCGCCGAATATTGCGGATAGAGCGGGAATAGCAAAATGCGGTCGCAGCCGCTCCGCTGCAGCGCTTCGAGGCGGGATTCGACGCTGGGATTGCCGTAGCGCATGGCCCAATCGACGCGCACGCGCGGGTCTTGCGCCAGGAGCGCCGCGATCTGTTCCGCCTGGCTGCGCGTGATCGTGCGCAGCGGCAACTCATCGCGCTCCTTATTCCAGATCAGCCGGTAGGCTTCGCCCGATTTGAAGGGCCGCCTGGTGAGCACGATCACGTTCAGCACGAACCACCAGAGAACCGGGTTGACCTCGATCACGCGCCGGTCGGACAGGAACTCCTTCAGGTAGCGGCGCATCGGCCAATAGCCGGTGGCGTCCGGCGTGCCGAGGTTGAGGAGCAGCACGCCGATGCGGCCGTGGCTTACGGCCGGGTGCTGACGCGGCATCGCCGGCACCTCCGCGGACGGAAAACGGTCCAGCATTTCGTTCATGTGGTGCCGCCTCCCAATCCAGCCGGCCGACCATGTGTAGCATTTCAGATGGGCGCTAATAAAGCGCTTGCAAACCGCCCTTAGGCCGCCTTTACGGCTTATGCGGACCAGCTATGGATGGGAAAGCCTCTCCAGCACTCTGGGGCGCAGGCTCGCCACGGGCCGCCAGCTGGAAGCGGTGACCTCCGTCAAATCGAGGGTAAGCTCGCCTGCCGGCCGGTCAAGCGTGAAGACGTAGAGAAAACCCCAATGAGAGTGTGCCGGTTCGGCCTTCTTTGAGTTTTCCGGGATGGGATGATGGTCGATCTCCACGGGCATGCTCGACCAGCGGGGATCGCGGCCGATGCCGGCGGGGGCGATGCCGGTTTCCTCAATCAGCTCGCGCAAGGCGCTTTGGGCCGGATCGGTTTCGTCCGGTTCGAGATGGCCGCCAGGGCAAAGCCACTTCTCAAGCTGCTTGTGATGGATGGCGAGGTAGCGCTGCTCGCGGTTCAGCAGCAAAGCCCCGGCCGTTACGTGGCCGCAAAATGTTGGCGTGAGGTTATGTCCTCGCCAGCCAAGAGCATGGCAAGAAGAGGCTCCACATAGGGGGCCTCTCCGGGATACCGGGATACGTAGGCATGGATGTGGGTCAGGATGGTTTGTTTGAGCATCGCGGGCACCAGCGTTCCAGGGCAAGATAGATGAGCTTTACACTGATTCATGCCGCGATCGCTTTGACAACCGGGTTCGCGGCGTTCGTGTCTGTGGCCTTCGCAATTGGCTACGCGCTGATCGCGCTCCCGATCCTGAGCCTCCTCGTGGGCACGAAAACCGCAATCGCCATCGGCCTGTTCTTCAACGTTTTTACCGGCGCGCAATTCTGGTTTCAACGCCGCTGCGTAAGCTGGCCCGACGCGATTGCCATCCTGCCGGTGAGCCTGTTGGCGACGCTTGTGGGACTGTACTTCTTTTTCCGCGTCCGCGAGGCGGGGCTGAGCAGCCTGCTGGCGGTTTATCTCATCGTGTTCGTTGGGACGCATTGGCTGCGGCCTTCGCCGCCGCCACGCGAGCAAGAAGCGCCCGCGAAACCGCCAATCATGGCACCGATATTTGCCGGGGCGCTGAGCGGGTTGTTCCAAGGCATGCTGGGCGTTGGCGGACCGCCTCTGGCCACGTATCTGAAAACCCGCCGGCTGACAAAACATGCCTTCCGCGCCACGCTGATGCTGTGCTTCTTTTCGAGCAACCTCTTGCGCGTGGCAGCGTCTGGTGTCGGTCGAAGGCGACCTGTGGCGCTGGGACGGGTTTACCCAAGGCGCCGAAGCCCCGACCGCCAGCGCCCGAAGACTCAGCGAAAAAAATCGCCTCGGCGATCTGAAAATCGAAGCGCAGGAAGCCCGCGAAGCCGTTGAGGCGTTGACCTCCAAAGCCGAAGCCGCGCAGGCTGCCGTCGTGTCGGCGGTGGAAGCCGACCAGCGCGCCCGTCAGGCGACGCGGCTCACCCAAAAATCCCTCGCCGAAGCGCGCGACACCGCCAACGCCGCCGAACGCCGGCAAGCGCAGGTCGTCTCGCGCCTCGCCAGCCTCGAAGATGCCCGCAAAAGAACCGACGATCTCTGCGAGGAGGCGCGCGAAAAGCTGTTCGAATCGCGCGAGGCGCTCGATCAGGTGGCCGAACCCGCGACGCTGCTCGGCGAGCGCGATTCGGTTCGCGCCAACAACGCGCTCGATCGCGCGGCGGCGGCGGAGGCCCGCGCCGCCCTGCAAGCTTTTGCCCGCGACGCGGAGGCGCGGCTCAGGCGGCGCGAGGCCATCGGCCGCGAAAAGAAATCCTGGCTCGACCGGCGCGCCCGCTCGCAAATCCAGACCGAGGAAGTCGAAGACCGGCTGACCGAGACGCATGAGGAAATGGAGCGGCTGGCCGAGGCGCCGGACGAATTTCTGGCGCAAAGGCGCGCGCTGGCGCAAAAGATCGAGGAAGCCGAAAGCGCGGTCAAAGCGTCGGGCGACGCCCGCGCCGTGGCGGAAACGGCGCTGGCCGAAACCGAGCGCGCGGCGCGGGCGGCCCTGGAGGCGATGAGCGCGGCGCGCGAAACCCGCGCCCGGCTGGAGGCGCAAGCGGAAGCGGCGAAGCAGCGGCTGGAATTGCTCGTCCGCGACATCGCCAAGGAACTGGAATGTCCGCCGCAGGGCCTGCCCGCTCTGGCCGGCGTCTCGGACGGCGAGCCCACGCCGCCGATGGATCAGGTTTCGACCCGGCTCGCCAGCCTGAAACAGGATCGCGAGCGCATGGGCGGCGTCAATTTGCGCGCCGAGGACGAGTTGGCGGCGGTCGAGGGCGAGCATATAAAACTGGCGGCGGAGCAGGCCGACCTTGCCGAGGCGATCCGCAAATTGCGCCTGGCCATCGGCAGTCTCAACAAGGAGGGGCGCGAGCGCCTGCTCGACGCCTTCCACAGGGTGAACGCGCATTTCCGCGAGTTGTTCGCGCTGCTGTTCGGCGGCGGCTCCGCCGAGTTGCAACTGGTCGAATCGGACGATCCGCTCGAAGCGGGGCTGGAAATCCTGGCAAAACCGCCGGGCAAAAAGCCCGCGACCATGACGCTGCTGTCGGGCGGCGAACAGGCGCTCACCGCCCTGTCGCTGATTTTCGCGGTGTTTTTGACCAATCCCTCGCCGATTTGCGTGCTCGATGAAGTGGACGCGCCGCTCGACGACGCCAATGTCGAGCGTTTCTGCGACCTGCTCGAAGACATGCGCCGCAAGACCGACACGCGCTTCATCACCATTACCCATAATCCGATCACCATGGCGCGCATGGACCGATTGTTCGGCGTGACCCAGGCCGAGCGCGGCGTGTCGCAACTGGTGTCGGTGGCGCTGGACCAGGCCGAGAGGCTGCTGGAGGCGAGTTGACTATAAAATCTCCCGCTCGATGCGGCGATCCGGGATCAGCCATATCGCCGCGACCAGCACGTAGAACGCCCCGCCGGCCCAAGGGCTGAAAAAGGCTCCGGCAATGCCCAACACATAGAGCAGAATCGATATCTTGCCCTTGACGTCGCGGCCGATGGCGCGATGCAGCGCGGTTTCGCCGTGCTGCGCCCGCAACAGCGCGATCACCAGAATCAAATAGGCGACAGCCGCCGCCAGCAGCACAGCGCCATACAGAGCCACCGGAAGCGTAGCGAATCGCGTGTCGCTCGCCCAGGCGGTGGCGAATGGCAATAGCGACAGCCAGAACAGCAGGTGGATATTGGCCCATAACACCGCGCCGTCGACCTTTTCCACCGCCGAGAAAAGATGGTGATGGTTGTTCCAGTAGATGCCGACGTAGAGAAAACTCAGCACATAGGCGAGAAAGGTCGGCCACAGGCTGGCCAGATCGGCAAGGCTTTCGCCATGCGGCGGCCGCAGGTCGAGAACCATGATGGTGATGATGATCGCCAGCACGCCATCGGAAAAAGCCTTGATTCGTTCAGCCGGCATGCTTCCTCCTGCGCCCTTCGCCACCTGCGCAGTGTAATCGTCCAGCGACGCGACGAAAATGATTGCTTTTGCCGGTGGATGAACGCGCCGCCTTGCCAAAATGTCTGCGACCTTAGGAGGCTTCGCAAAAATATCGCTCATTCTCCTTTATTTTCAACGTATTGACCTCGCCACAGAAAAGCCGTCCTTGCCTTGACACACCATGATCGCGCCAATATGTTGCGCGCGGTTCAAGAAGGGCAGGATGTTCCGCATCTTGTGAGTCCGGTTCATCGGGCCTCATCCGGACGACCTCCAGCGATTTGCGGCGACTGCGACGAGCAGGGACGCCGGTCCCATCCGCTTTGCGAGAACTTTGGGGTAGATCAATGCGGGAAGGTCCAGACGAAGCCGATGAACTGAAGGCGCGCCTCGCCAAATTGAGGGGCGATATTCAGTCGCAGCGCGATGGCCAGAAAGAGGTCCAGCGCAAGGCGGACGGCGACCTCACCGACAAGGGCCTCGGGCAAGCGATGAGCCTCGGCTTTCGCGTGCTGTCGGAATTCGTGGCCGCCACAGTGGTGGGCGCGGTGATCGGTTGGCAGCTCGATCTGTGGATCGGCACAGCCCCGTTCCTGCTGATCCTGTTTCTGGGATTGGGCGTGGCGGCGGGGTTCTGGAGTGTTTATCGCCTCGCGGTCACGCCGCCGGCGCCGCGCGACGGTCAAAAGCCGCCGCAATAGCGCGTATTCGGTCAGAATATGCGTCGAGACAATGTTTGGTTGGCGGGAGATTCCCGCGCAAAATGAAGGGCAGAACATGTCGGAAGCTGGTCCCGCGATTGATCCGATCCACCAATTCCACATCAATCCGATAGCGTCCCTGCATCCTTTCGGCATCGACGCCTCCTTCACCAACGCCTCGCTGTTCATGGTCATCGTGCTGCTGGCGGTCTCCTTCGTGATGGTGCTCGGCACCTCCGGCAGCCACATCGTTCCCAACCGCCTGCAGACACTGGCGGAAATGGCCTATGAATTCGTCGCCAGCACCGTGCGGCAGACGGCCGGCGACGCGGGGATGCGCTTCTTCCCCTTCGTCTTTTCGATCTTCATGTTCGTGTTGTTCGCCAACATGATCGGCCTGATCCCCTACACCTTCACCGTCACCAGCCAGATCATCGTCACCTTCGCCTTCGCGGCGCTGATCATCGGCATGGTCCTGGTCTATGGCTTCTACAAGAACGGCATGCACTTCCTGAACCTGTTCGTTCCGTCGGGCGTGTCGCCGATCCTGCTGCCCTTCATCGTGCTGATCGAAGTGATTTCCTTCGCCTCGCGCCCGATTTCGCTCTCGGTTCGTCTCTTCGCCAACATGCTGGCCGGCCACATCACGCTGAAAGTCTTCGGCGGCTTCGTGACCTTGCTGCTCGGCGCCGGCGTCTACTCGCTGCTCGCGCCGCTGCCGCTGATCGGCATCATCCTGCTGACCGCGTTCGAACTGCTGGTCGCTTTCCTTCAGGCGTATGTCTTCGCCATCCTCACTTGCGTCTATCTCAACGACGCAATTCACCCGGGCCACTGACAAACCCTCTACAACAACAATAAAGTCGCCCTTTAATATCGCATGGAGTTTTATGATGGATCCTGTTGCAGCTAAATACATCGGCGCTGGTCTCGCCGCGATCGGCATGGGCGCCGCAGCTATCGGCGTCGGCACGATTTTCGGCAACTTCCTCTCCGGCGCGCTGCGCAATCCGTCGGCCTCCGACGGCCAGTTCGGTCGCGCGTTCATCGGCGCGGCGCTCGCCGAAGGCCTTGGCATTTTCGCCTTCCTCGTGGCGATCATCCTGCTCTTCGTGAAGTGATTTTTTCGCGCGCCGGCTTTTGGCCGGCGCGCGATTCGTCTGACAAAATTTCGGCAATAAATTCGGATCGAACTCAAGGAATCTATAGATGGCTCATGACGTTGAAGCGCATCAAGCCGGAACCGAAGTTCCGATCGATCTCGCGTCTGCGGAAAACTCCTTCCCGCCCTTCGACCCGAGCCATTTCACGTCGGAACTCATCTGGCTGGCGATCACCTTCGGCGCGCTCTACATGCTGATGTCCAGGGTCGCGCTGCCGCGCGTCGCCAACATCCTTGCGACGCGCAAGGACAAGATCAATTCGGATCTCGCCACCGCCGCCAAGGCGCAGGACGAAGCCGCCGCCGCCGCCGCCGCGCATGAAAAGACGCTGGCCGACGCCAAGGCCAAGGCGGTCGCCGTCGGCCAATCCGCGCATGCCGACCTTGCCGCCCAGGCCGATGCGCGTCGCCACGCGCTCGAAGCCGACCTCAACGCCAAGATCGCCGCCGCCGAACAGCAGATCGTCGCGACCAAGACCGCCGCCATGGCCAATGTCGATGGCATCGCCGCCGACACCGCGCGCGCCATCCTGGAACACATCACTGGCAAGCCCGCCGACGGCAACGCCGTCGCCGCCGCCCTCGCCGCCCAGAAAGCCTGAGGAATCCCATCATGGACGCAGAATTTTTCGTCGCCCTAGGCTTTGTCCTTTTCGTGGTCGGTCTCGGCTATCTCGGCGTCCACAATAAATTGGGCGCCGCCCTCGACGGACGCATCGCCAAGATCAAGGACGAATTGGCCGAAGCCGCCCGTCTGCGCGCCGAGGCCCAGGCCCTGATGCAGAGCTTCGCCGCCAAGACGGTGGAAGCCGAAAAGCAGGCTGCCGCGATCATCGCCCAGGCCAAGCTGGAAGCCGAAGCCATCGCCAAGGAAGCCCAGCAGCGTCTGGAAGAATATGTCGCCCGCCGCACCAAGCAGGCGCAGGACAAGATCGCCCAGGCCGAAGCGCAGGCAACTGCCGATGTGCGCGCCGCCGCCGCCGACGCCGCCATCAAGGCGTCGGAAACCGTGCTCAAGACCAGCGCCTCGGGCGCCGGCGGCGCGGGTTTCGTCGAGCAAGGCATCGCAAGCGTCAAGGCGCTGGTGAACTGAGGGTTTTTCCTTCGTGGAGATTTGAAAGCCGGGGTTCGCCCCGGCTTTTTTGTTTTAAAGCATTCTTCGCCTGACCTAAGAACCAGGGTCGTCATTGCGAGCGAAGCGAAGCAATCCCCCTTGGCCACAACCGCAAGCCATGGATTGCTTCGCTTCGCTCGCAATGACGGGGCCAGGTCGATACAGGCGAGAAAGCTAGACAAAACGGCGGCGCCCCCGTCACCCCGTGTTCCTCAGCCCCGCCGCGATGCCGTTGATGGCGATCAATATCCCCACCCGCGCCTTGTCGTCGCTCTGACCGGAGCGCCAGCGGCGCAGCAGTTCCGCCTGCAAATGGTTGAGCGGCGCGATATAGGCAAAGCGATGGGCGATGGCGCGGGCCAGCGCGGGATTGTCGGCCAGCCTTTGCGTCTCTCCGGTCGCGACCTCCAGCGCCGCCACGACGCGCCGCCATTCCGCCTCGATCTCGGCAAAAATAGCGTCGGCCTGCGCGCGGTCGGGGACGAGATTGGCATAGCGCCGGGCGATGCCGAGGTCGGCCTTGGCCAGCACCATGTCCATGTTGGACAACAGTGTCTGGAAGAAGGGCCACTCCCCGCCCATGCGGCGCAGAAGTTTGGCGCCTTCTTCCCCCTTCTCGCTCAGAAAAGCTTCGACGGCGGATCCAAAACCGTACCAGCCCGGCAGCGCCACCCGGCTTTCCCCCATGAAAAGCCCCAGGGAATGGCGCGCAAATCCTCGATGCGCCGGGTCGCCTTGCGCGAGGCCGGGCGCGAGCCGATGTTGAGTTCGGCGATCTCGGCGATGGGCGTGGCGGCGTAGAAATAATCGACAAAACCCGGCGTCTCGTAAACCAGCCCCCGATAGGCCTTCATGGAAAGCTCGGAAAGCCGCGCCGCCGCCTTCAAGAAATTCCTCGGGCGGTTTTTGCGCCTCGGTCAGCAGGCTGGCTTCGAGATCGGCCGCCATCAGGGTTTCGAGATTGCGGCGGCCGACGTCTGGATTGGCGTATTTGGCGTTGATGACTTCGCCTTGCTCGGTCATGCGGATCTGGCCGCGCACCGTGCCCGGCGGCTGGGCGAGAATGGCCTGATAGCTGGGGCCGCCGCCGCGCCCGACCGCGCCGCCGCGCCCGTGGAACAGCCGCAGGCTCATGCGCGGCAAGGTGTCGAACAGCGCCGCGAGGGCGGTGGAGGCGCGATAAAGCTCCCAGTTGGAGGTGAAATAGCCGCCGTCCTTGTTGCTGTCGGAATAGCCGAGCATCACGTCCTGCACGCCGCCCGAACGCCGGACAAGGTCGGCGATTCCCGGCAAGGCGTAAAACGCGCGGAGAATGGCTCCCGCTGCCCGCAAATCCTCGATGGTTTCGAACAAAGGCGTGACGATCAGGTCGAGCCTCGCCGTCTCGCGCTCCAATTCATGCAGTGTTCCGCGCAGAAGGCCACATTCCTTCTGCAACAGCATCACCTCCAGCAGATCGCTGACGCTTTCGGTATGGCTGATGATGTAATGGCGGATGCTCTCGACGCCGATTTGTTCGCGCAATTTTCGCGCTGTTTCAAACACCGCCAGCTCGTCGCGCAGGCTGTAGGAATAGACGATATTGGGGGCGCGCAAGGGACGCGGATCGGCCAGCAGGCGCAACAGCAATTCTATGCGCGCCCCTTCCGGCAAGAGCGGAATAATCCGGCGCGATGCGCACGGCGGCCAGCAATTCGGCGATCACCGATTCATGACGGTCGGAGGATTGGCGCAGATCGGTGGTCGCCATGTGGAAGCCGAAAATCTCCGCCGCGCAAATCAGCATGCGCCAGACGGCCCTCGACCAGCGCGCCGCCATGATGGGCGATGAGAACTCGCGCACGGTCGGAGATCGCGCAGGAAAGTTTCGGCGTCGGGATAGGCGTCTCCGGCGCGGCGGCATGCCTCATGGCTTCCCCCCCGTCAACGCGGTGAGCGTGCCAGCCAGGCGCGCGTAAACCCCGATCAGGGCGCGGCGGTCGGATTCATCGGCGCGATGCGGATTAGCGTCGCCGGAGAGTTCGGCCAGCGCCGCCAGTTCCGGCGAGCAGGACACCAGACTCTCCGACATGGAGAGGTCCGCGCCGAGGTGATGGGTTTCGGCCAGATAATGGCGCAGGATGGTTTCGCAGTGAAGCCGCACCGTCAGGTCGAGCGTCTGCGCATCGACATTGGGATTGCCGTCACGGTCGCCGCCGATCCAGTTGCCCATGCGCAGGAAGGTCGGGACGGGACGGCCCAGCCGCCGCTCCAGTTCGGCGTAGAGTTTCGGGATCTCGCGAATGAAGGTGGCGCGATAATAAAGCAGCGCATTGTCGATCTCGTCATGCACCGTCAGCCGCGCCGTGCGCAGGATGCGCGTCTGCCAGAGTTGCACGATGCGGGCGTGCAGCAACTCCTCGTTGTCGCGCAATTCCGCGTCTGTCCGGCAACCCTCCCGGGCGGAAAGAAGATCGGCGATGGCGCGCTCGGCCTCGAGCGTGCTGCGTCTTTGCACTTCGGTCGGATGCGCCGTCAGCACCGGCGACAGATAGGAATGGGTCAGCGCCTCGCTGACATCCTCCGACGTGACGCCCTCCGCCGCCAGCCGTTCGAAAGCATAGGCCAGGGTTCCCGGCCCCGATTGCTCGGCGATTCCCGGTCCCGCCTGCGCGGCGCTGGCGCGGCGGCGCAGAAAATGGCGGTCTTCGGCGATATTGGCGAGATGGGAGAAATAGGTGAAGGCGCGAATGACCGAAACCGTCTCGGAGGGCGTCAGGCTCTCCAGCAAGGCGTCGAGTTCGCGCCCCGCCGCCGGATCGGCCTTGCGCTGGCCGGCGACCGACAGGCGGCGGATGGCTTCTATGCGCGCGAAAACTGTCTCTCCCTCTTGCTCGCGCACCGTATCGCCGAGAATTTGGCCGAGCAGCCGGATGTCCTCGTAAAGCGGGCGTTGAGTCTCGTCGTTCTGTTCCGCGCTGGACATCTCGTTCATCGTTGGCTTCCCCGCAAATTTCTGCCGTCGCCAAGGCTACCAGATTGAGCCCGGCGTCGCGCCGTTCAAGAATTCGTCCAGCCGCGCGCGGGTGGAAGCCGTCGTCTCCTCCGGCAATGCGTCGATCCGATAGAAACCGCCCTCGGCGATTTCCCAATCGGGCTTCCGGACCGCCGTCTGCCGCACGTTGTTCGCCAGATAAAGGGCGACATGATCGCGGCGCGAATGTTGCGGGTTATGGAAAAAGCCCATCAGGCGCGGCGGCTCGTCCAGCGCGATGCGGCCCTCCTCCCATAGTTCGCGCTCCACCGACGCCAGCGCCGTCTCGTTGCGCTCGACGCCGCCGCCCGGCAGATAAAAGCCGGGCGCATAGGTATGGCGCACCAGAAACACGCGACCATTCGCGTCAAGGGCGATCGCCCGCACGCCGAGGGTCATCGGCCGCCTCAGCAGGCCGACAACCCGCTGTCCCTGGCGCACAAATTTCTGCAAAGACGTCATTTCCGTCATGAGAGCGCCATGGCTGGATTCGAGGTCGATTTCACTTTAGAACCAAACTAGAGCACAAAGCGTTTTCACGGAAACAACTCACGCTGTCAGATTCTTTTTTCTACGCGGGTCTTTTCCAACACCCGGCGTCCCACTCTTCGCATCGCGCGCCACGGAAGGCTTGCAGCATGGCGTTGAAAAACTTTGCCGATCTGACCGAACGTGAAATTCTCGCCATCGCCATCGCCTCAGAAGAAGAAGACAGCCGTATCTATCTGAGTTTCGCCGAGGAATTGACGGAAAGCTACCCCGCGACGTCGAAAGTCTTCCAGGAAATGGCCGCCGAGGAAGACGGCCATCGCCGCCAATTGCTCGAAATGTACCAGGGGCGTTTCGGCCAGAACCTGCCGGCGATCCGCCGCGAGGACGTCAAGGGCTTTTTGAGCCGCCGCCCCACCTGGCTGATCAAAAATCTGCCGCTCGAAACCATCCGCAGCCAGGCGGAGGCGATGGAGACCGACGCGCAGCGGTTTTACGCCAAGGCCGCGAGCGCCTCGCAGGATGTCGGCGTGCGCAAATTGCTCGGCGATCTGGCCATCGTCGAAAAAGGCCATGGCGAAAAGGCCAGCGCCCTGTCCGAGGCCATTCTCACCGAGAGCGCCCGGGATGCGGAGGGCAAGACGGCGCATCGCTTCTTCGTGCTGCAATATGTCCAGCCGGGCCTCGCCGGCCTGATGGACGGCTCCGTCTCGACCCTGGCGCCGCTGTTCGCCGCCGCCTTCGCCACGCAGAACAACTGGAGCACTTTCCTCGTCGGCCTCGCCGCCGCGCTCGGCGCCGGCATCAGCATGGGCTTCGCCGAGGCCTTGTCCGACGACGGCTCGATCACCGGACGCGGCGCGCCCTTGATGCGCGGCGTGGTCTGCGGCCTGATGACCACGCTCGGCGGCCTCGGCCACGCCTTGCCCTATCTCGTGCCCAACAGCTGGCCCAACGCCTTCTGGACAGCCACAGCCATGGCCGGAGTTGTGGTTTTCATCGAACTCTGGGCCATCGCCTATATTCGGGCGCGCTATATGGACACGCCTTTCCTCAAGGCCGTTGCGCAGATTGTGGTCGGGGGCGCCATCGTGCTAGGCGTTGGCATCCTGATCGGCGGGGCTTGAACTTGTTTCAGAATCGCACATCTTTCCGACCCCCATATCGGACCCCTGCCCAAGCCGCGCTGGCGCGAACTGATCGGGAAGCGGGCCACCGGCTATCTCAACTGGCAGCGGGGGCGCCATCGCGCCCATGATATGGACGCGCTGACCGCCTTGGTCGCCGACATGCGCGCGCACAACCCCGATCATGTCGCCATGACCGGCGACATCTGCAATATCGGCCTGCCGGGCGAGTTTCCGCTCGCCGCGCAATGGCTGGGCACTCTGGGCGCGCCAACCGAAGTGTCTCTCGCGCCGGGCAATCACGACACTTATATGCGCTCGACTCTCAAACTGATGTCGCGCGAACTCAGTCCGTGGATGCGCGGCGACGACGGCGCCCAGGGCTTTCCCTATCTGCGCCGCCGCGACGGCGTAGCGATCATCGGGCTGTGCAGTGGCGTGCCGACCTTGCCCTTCGTCGCGTCCGGGAAATTGGGCGCCGCTGCAATTGGCGCGGTTGGAGAGCTTGTTGCGGGAGACGCGCGAAGACGTCCGCGTGGTGCTGATCCACCATCCGCCGGTCGATGGCGGCGGCAACATCCGCAACCTCATCGATCATCGCGATCTGGCCGCAATTCTGGCCCGCGAAGGGGCGGAATTGCTGCTGCATGGCCATAGCCATGCGATTTCGCGGAAAAGCATGACGGGGCCGAAAGGACCGATTCCGGTGCTGGGAATTTGTTCGGCCTCATCGATCGGCCGCAATCCGCGCCGGCGCGCCGCCTATTACCTGATCGACATTGACGCGAAAACCCGTCGTATCGTGATCAACGCCCGCCAACTCGGCGTCGCCGGGCAGTTTCACATTCTTTCGAGTTGATCAGAGCGTATTGAGCTTACCACAAGACCTTGGGCAGCCGGCGCTTCCAGCGTTCGCCGCGCGGCAGGCTGGTGGCCTTCTCGACGCGCTCGGCATGATTGACATGCCCGTGCGCGGAAAGTTCGACTGGCGCGTCTTGCGCGACAACACGCGTGTTTCGACCTTTCTCGGGGTCGCCGCGACAGTGACGACCGGCTTCGCGACAGCGACCACTTCGCGTCTGGCAAAGGTATAGATGGTGGCGGTGTCTTTGCGCGCCTCGACTTTCGGGCGCTCAGCAACAGGCTCTTGCACGCCAGCGCGACCTTCGGAGGCCGGCCACGTCGCGGCTTGACCGATTCGATCAACAAAGAGTCATGGGTTACAGGCGCTTCGGTAACCGCGGCGGGCGCAGGCGCCGGCTCCATCACGATAGCTTCGAGAATGCGGCGTTGCGGCTTGGCCGGTTCGGGCGGAGCCATCGCGGGACGTTTTTCGACCGGAGCAGGATGCCGCTCCAGCTTCGAGAAGAAAACAGGCGCTGCGGAAGCTGCGCTGTTTCTACCGCGTTTAACTTCGACCGAGAAAGGCTTCAAAGTACGACGCACCACCAACTCCATGGAATGCGAGAGGAAAGGTAAGAATCAATCGATGAATTTACCTTTAAAGTTTTTTTTGCTTGATGAAAGGAGAATGATTTCATGTCGGAATGGTTCAATCCCCTCGACTTTTACAAAACACGAAAATGTGAACAGAGGCTTGACCGAGGCTCCTGCATTGCACAAAATCACCTAAACATTTGAAGAAATAACGTTTTTTGCAATATTTCTGTCATAAACCAGCCCCGGTTAAGGGCCGCCGCTCAAAATATCGGCTTGCACTTGCGCATGCGCGACATTTTAGCGCAGGTTTGACTTAAGTTAAAGCGCCTTTGCAAGTATTGCCAAGCGAAATCGACACGGACAGCCAAACCGACGCAAGGGCGCTGGTGAAAATGGCGATCGAGCCTGATCAACCGAAGAACCGATAGAAAAATCAGGTTTCGACGAAAGCCTTTTCAATGACATAGGACGCCGGATCGCCGCTCGACCCTTCGCGGAAGCCTTTCGACTCCAGCATGGCGCAAAGATCCTTCAGCATGCCGGGACTGCCGCACAGCATGACGCGGTCGTTCGCCGGATCGAGCGGCGGTTGGCCGATGTCGGCAAACAGCTTGCCAGAGTTCATCAGATCGGTGATGCGGCCCTCATGTACATAAGGTTCGCGCGTCACGGTCGGATAATGGATGAGCTTTTCCTGCACGATCTCGCCGAAAAACTCGTTGTCCTTGGCCGCCGCGACAATATCCAGCCCATATTTCAATTCGGCGACCTCGCGGCAACCGTGGATCAGGATGAGGTTGTCGTAGAGGTCATAGACTTCCGGATCCTTGATGATGCTCGAAAAAGGCGCGATGCCCGTTCCGGTCGACAGCATGTAGAGCCTCTTGCCCGGCAACAGGCTTGACTGCACCAGAGTGCCGGTCGGCTTGCGCCCGACAAGCACGCTGTCGCCGACCTGGAGATGCTGGAGCCGAGAGGTCAGCGGGCCATCCGGCACCTTGATGCTGAAGAATTCGAGATCGTCCTCGTAATTGGCGCTGGCCATGCTGTAGGCGCGCAACAGAGGCTTGCCCTCGACTTCGAGGCCGATCATCGCGAACTGGCCGTTGACGAAACGGAAATGCTGATCGCGGGTGGTGCGGAAACGGAACAGACGGTCGGTGTAATGCTGAACTTCCAGCACCGTCTCGCGATTGAAGGCGCCGCCCTTTTTCTTCGGGGCCGCAACCGGCTCGACGGTCACGGCTTCATTTCTCGGCGGCATCACTCATCTTGACCTGTCTCCAAACCATTTAACGTCATTAGAACACTCGGGTTCGACGCAACGATAAAGTCGCGGTCGAACTGGTGCTGCGAGAGAGGATTGAACTCTCGACCTCTCCATTACCCAATGGAGTGCTCCTATCCACTGAGCTAACCGCAGCTGACCGTCCCAGAATTTCTTGCCAAGCCGTTGGCCATGCAATTGTGGGCGCGCGGTTTTTGGCACAGCACAGCTCCGCAGCATGGCGAAGCGCCCGATATGCGCATAATTGGCGTTTTTGGCGCACAATGCGACGGGACGAGACCTCCTCCCCCAAGAACCTTGTCGCAGAAACTTGTCCCTCGCCATTCCGGCATAAAAGCGGCCTTTCCGCAAGGTGGGAATGATGGATCAGGACGACAAGCCGGCCCCGGCTGCTGCGCAAAAAGCCGCGCCGGCGATATCAAGGCAAAAGCAGGCGCAAAACGAGCGACTCGCCGAGTCGCTGCGCGCCAACCTGCGCCGCCGCAAGGCGCAGGTCCGCCAGCGCAAGGCCGGCGACGAGCGAAGAGTTTGGCTCTTAACGATCATTCCGTCTATAGGACGCCTTTCTGGCCGGAACCGGCAACAGACAGGCAGCGCGGCAGAACGCCGCGCCACAGCGAGGCGCAATGGATCGCATAAGAATTGTCGGCGGCAGGACGCTGAACGGAACGATTCCGATTTCCGGGGCCAAGAACGCGGCATTGCCGCTGATGATCGCCTCGCTGCTGACGGATCGCACGGTCACGCTGGAAAATCTGCCGCGTCTCGCCGATGTCAGCCTGCTGGTGCGCATTCTTTCCAATCATGGCGTCGATTACTCGATCGACGGACGCCGTCAGGGCGAGGAGCAGGACGCCGGCCAGACCGTGCACATGACGGCGCGCGAAATCGTCGACACCGTCGCCCCCTATGAGCTGGTTTCACGCATGCGCGCCAGTTTCTGGGTGCTCGCGCCGCTGTTGGCGCGCTGCGGCGAAGCGCGGGTGTCGCTGCCGGGCGGCTGCGCCATCGGCACGCGGCCGGTCGATCTTCTGCTGATGGCGATGGAACGCCTCGGCGCCGACATCGAGATCGACGCCGGCTATGTCGTCGCCAAGGCTCCGAAGGGCTTGCGCGGCGCCGAAATCACCTTTCCCAAGGTCACAGTCGGCGGCACCCATATCGCCCTGATGGCCGCCGCGCTGGCGCAGGGAACGACCGTGCTGCATAATGCGGCGCGCGAGCCCGAGGTGATGGATCTCGCCGACCTGCTGGTCAAAATGGGCGCCAAGATCAGCGGCGCCGGCCAATCGACGGTCGAGATCGAAGGCGTCGCGCGGCTCAACGGCGCCAAGCATCGCGTGCAGCCCGACCGTATCGAGACCGGCACTTACGCCATGGCGGCGGCGATGACCGGCGGCGACGTGTTTCTGGAAGGCGCGCGGGCCGAGCATCTGAAAGCCGCGCTCGACGTGCTCGAACAGACCGGCGCGACCATAGACGTCAGTCCCGAGGGCCTGCGCATCCGCCGCAACGGCGGTCCCATTCGGCCGGTCGATGTCTCCACCTCGCCCTTTCCCGGCTTCCCGACCGATTTGCAGGCGCAGTTCATGGCGCTGATGACGCGGGCCGATGGCGTCTCGCGCATCACCGAAACCATTTTCGAAAACCGCTTCATGCACGTGCAGGAACTGGCGCGATTCGGCGCCCATATCCGGCTGGAAGGCGACAGCGCCATTGTCGAGGGCGTGAAAAGGCTTCAGGGCGCGCCGGTGATGGCCACCGATCTGCGCGCCTCCGTGTCGCTGGTGATCGCCGCGCTCGCCGCCGAAGGCGAAAGCATGGTGCAGCGCGTCTACCACCTCGATCGCGGTTTTGAAGCGCTCGAGCGCAAACTCAGCCGCTGCGGCGCCGACATCACCCGCATTTCGTCGGGCGGCTGAGGGTCGGCTCGTGACATCCGCGTCGAAAAACAGCCTGTCGATCGAAGTCGGCGAGAAGACAAGCGCGGCGGCGGGTCCCATCGGCAGAGGCGGCGGATCGTTGCTCGCCGCGGCCGGCGTGCGGGCGTGGAAATCGTCCGCTTGCTTGCGGACCGCGGCAAGGGTCGACGCATCGAGCCGCGCGGCGACGTCATCCCGTTTCTTCGCGGCGTCCTCGTCGCCCTGCCGGGCGGCCAGGTCGAACCAGACATGGCTTTGCCCGAGGTTCTGCGTGACGCCCAGTCCGCGAGCGTAAAGGATGGCGAGATTATACTGGCTGTCGCGCACGCCGTAATCGGCGGCGCGGCGGAACCATTGCGCGGCGGCGGCGTAATCGGGCTTGCCCTCGACCCCTTCGGCCAGCATCACCGCGAGATTATGCATCGCGCGCACATGTCCCGCAGCCGCGGCCTTTTCATAGCAGTCGCGCGCCTTGTCGGCGTCGCGCGCCACGCCGAGGCCTTTTTCATAAATGCGACCCGAGGCGGAATTGCGCCTGGGCAAGCCCCTGCGCCGCCGCCTTTTCGAACCAGCCGATCGCCGCCGCCGGATCGCGGGCGACGCCGCGCCCGTCGAGGAGGCGCGAGCCCATGATCGAATTGCGCCGCGGAGTTGCCCTTGTCGGCCATTTCCTTGAGCAGCGCCATTTGCTATCCACGCGGCTTGATCGAGCCGACCGCGAGCGGGTCCACGCCTTGTCCGGTTCCGAGGCTGGCTCCTGGTCCTGTTCCAACGCCGGCTCCTGCCGCAGGGCCGTCCGTCGAAACAGGCGCGACCGGCGCCTGAGCCGGCGATTTTCCGTCGCTGATTTCTGGTCCTGCGAGACGACGATGGCCTTGGAAGGCTGCCCGGACTCGACCGCAGAAGTCACGATCGGCGCGGCGATCAATAACCGATAGCTCTGCCAGACGCCCAGAACCAGCATCGCGCCGGCCATGGCCAGCAAGACCCGGCAGGCGGCGTCTGGCGCCGGCGCGCCTCGCCGCCATTCGCGTGCTCGCTGCTCTGCCTCGGGCTTGTCGGCTTGATCCGCTGCGGCTCGCGCGGCGATGGCGCGCCGCGCCACGTCGATATAATTCGCCTGATGACTGGTTTGGGCCGGGGACGGCGTCGGCCGGGCGGCCGGCGTCCGGACGCCCGCCGCCCGGCTCGACCAGAAACGAGTTATGGTCGAAAGGACTCGGCGCCATCGGCGCAGGCTTGCGCGACACGCGCTCGCCCTGCCCGGTCCGGGCCTCGATCACATCGACTTCGAGCGTGGCCAGACGGTCGACGACCTTTTCCAAAGTCTCGTGCACTGCGGCGAGCGTTTGCTGGGCGCGAACATCCGACGCCTTGCGCTCTTCGCGCAGGCTGGCGATTTCAGGAAGCCCCGTCAACGCCTCGCGCAAAGCCTCGCGCGCCGCCTCATGCTCATTGTGGCGCGCGTTTTCAAAACGGCTGGCCAGATCCTGGATCGCCCGCTCCAGCCTCGCCCCCCAGGGAGGATCGCGAGTCTCCTGCTGTTCCGTCAGCTTTTCGGAAAGCTTTTCAGAACCTGCGCCATCTGGCGCTCCAGCGCCTCCAGCACGCTGGAATTCGGGCTGCGGCGCGGTGGCCAGATCGAGCTTTTCCGCCAGGGCGCGCAACAGCGGCTCCAGTGTCGGAGGCGTCCTCATGCCCGGCGCTTCGCCTCCCGCGTCCCCGATCCGCGCGGAAATATCGTCCAGCCGCGTCTCGACGCCGCGCCAATGCACCGCGCTTTGCGCCAGTCCCGCCGCAAGACCCGCTTCTTGCGCGCGGCTGGCCTCGCCCGCGCAATGCGCCACCTCTTCCAGATGGTCGGAAAGCGCCGCCACCTGTTGTTCGATCCGCGCGATCGGTGCGAAATGTTCAGCGGCGGCGGCGATGGTCGCGCGCAATTCGTCCGACTTGTCCTGCACCTTGAGGAAATCCTCGCGGTCGGCCCAACCAGCCCGCAACAGGTCTTCGAGCTTGCTCTCGATCTGGCGCAACTGCGTTGCGACAACATCCAGATCAGCGGAAGCGCCGGACTGGATGGAGCCAGACTTGGAAGCGCCGGCCTTGGCCAAAACTTCTGGCAAAACTTCCGGCAACACTTCGTGCAACACTTCGGGCAAGACTTCGGCCAGGACTTCGGCCAATTCGCCGCGCAAGTCGCGAGCCTGCGATTCAATGGGCGCCAACACGGCTTCGCGCAAACCATCGCTCCGCGAACGCTCGAGATTTTCGCCCAGCGCGCGGAGGGAACTCTCCAGCGACGCCAATTGGCTGCGCGGCGCGACATTTTCGAGCGCCAGGCTCATCGCCGCGACTTGCCGGGCCAAAGCCTCGATCTCGGCGGAAGACGCGGTTTCGCCCTGCGCTTCCGCAGCGCGCAATAGAGCGTCGCGCGCCGATTCGACACGGTTGCCAAGTTCGCGGACAGCGCTTTCAACCCCGGCCACCGCGCCGCGCGGCGCGACATCGGCGAGGACGCGGCCCATGGCCGCCAATTCGCCGCGCAATTTGTCCAGTTCGGCCGGACCAGCGGCAGGCGCGCTCGGCGCGCCCGGGAGTCCGCCAGAGCGGCTTCGACACGTTGCGTCAATTCGTGAACAGCGGCGGCGGGAGACTCGCGACGCAGGTTTTCGAGCCGCCCGGCGAGGCCTTCGATCCCCTCCTGCAACCGGTCGAACCGTGGGTCGTCTTCATGATCATGCAGAGCTTGGCCGTCTTGGCCGTCCTGGTCCATGGCGCGATCGAGCTTTTGGCTCAACGCCTCGAACCCTTGCTCAATCAGCGAAGCCAGCGGCGGCCGAACAGGTTTGGGGCAAGGGTCGTTGGGGGAGCGTCGGAACCGGCGTCAAGGACGCGTTGCCGCGCTTCTATGGCGGAAATCGCCTCGTCGAGGCGGCGCGCGGGCGCGGCAGGACGCGGGTTTGGCCGCTCCACGCGCTCCATCAGCGTTTTCAGCCGCTGTTCGAGAGTTGCAAATTGTTCGTCGCCGTCCTCAACCGCAAGCGGATCGCGAACCGGCGCCGCGGGCCGCCCGTCTGGGGTCTCGGAACCCGCGCAAAATGGCGCCGAGGGGTCTTTTTTCTGCAATTGGGCTTCGATGTCGGCCAGGCGTTGGTGCAGCCGCGACAGCCCGTCCGAGCGCTGGCTTTCGGTTTTTTCGATCAAACTCGCGACACCGGCGAAAGCTCGGGCGGCGCCCGCTTCGACGCGGCCCGCCTGAATTTGAAAAGCGGCCATCGCCTGTTCGAGCAGCGCCTCGGAGGCGTTGCGGCGCCCGGCGGCTGAAGCTTCGGGCGCCGCAGCCTCTCGCGTTACGCGGACCGTGTGCGGGGCGTGACGGCGCTCGCGCGGTTGACATCCTCGTCCCGGCCGGCGTCGCCGCGCCGCATGGCGGCGCCGGATTCCCGACGAAATGCGTCTTGCTGCTCTGCAGGCCGGTCCTCGCGCCGACGCCCGGTTTCGCCGCGCCGCCTGCGCGGCGTTGCATCAGCGTCGCGGCTCAGACGCGCCAGTTCCGCCGCGACCGCCTCCAGACGCTCGTCCGCGATGAATTCCTGCGCGCTGACGCCCATTTCGGCGGCGCGGTCCGAAATGGCCCGGTTCATCCACTCGCCCAAAGTCAGGCCGTCGCGGCGCGCCGCTTCCTTCGCGGCTTCGCGCGTGTCGAAATCGACGCCCTTGATGCTCCAGGGAACCGCCTTGTTCATGTCTGCTTCCCGGTTTCTCTGGACGGAGGAGCGCTAGCCCCCTGCGCCCCTGCGCCGCCGAACCGGACACACGTGCGACGACGCGGCGGTCCTCATTGCGCGATTTTCTGCAAATAGGGTAAAAAAGGCGTTAACCTTTGCGCGGTTCGCGCGAATTGACGCGCGTTTTCGCCGGACGAAAGGCTTGCAAGTTGTATTTACGTAGGATACAACCCTTACGTGTATCCGCGTAAGTGATTCTCCTTCCTCAGGACATTTCCATGAACGCCTCCCCCCTGCTCAAGACGCCTGCCTTTCCGCCCGAACGGGCGGAAAATCTGAACCATTGACGAACCCCTGACCATTGGCGAAGTCTCCCGCCTCTATGGCGTGACCTTGCGCGCCCTGCGCTTTTATGAGCAACGCGGCCTGCTCATCGCCGATCCGGCGCGGCGGCGCGCGCTTTTACGACGGCGCCCAAAAACTCGGCTGCAGATGATCCTCAAGGGCAAGCATCTGGGCTTCACCCTCACCGAGATCGCAGAACTGCTGGAAGCCGACACCGCGCAGAACCACAAAAGCGACGATTTCGTCCTCGACGAAACAATGGTGCTGTCGCAGTTGCGCCATCTCGAAGAGCGTCGCGCGGAGCTTGATCAGGCGATCGAGGAATTGCGCGCCGCGCATCGGAAACTGCTCGCCTCGCCCCGCTGAACTCCGGACTTGCATCAAGAAAACTGCGCCGGGAGAATTGCTAAACGCCTACGCGGTATTTGAAATAATCGATTGAGATCTGGAACGGCCCGCCTCAGCGAGCCGTTTTTTTTTGGTTTTCAACAAGCCCCTTGTCGCGCCCGCTCACATTGTTTATATATGAACCATTCAAACAGCGGCCCAAGCCGCGCGAAAGTCATCCGGGGAAAAAGCTCATGCCCAGCTACCAACCGCCTGTCGCGGACGCGCTTTTCGTGCTCAACGACGTGTTGAAAATGGACCAATACGCCCATCTGGCGGGTTTTGCCGACGCCTCGCCCGATATCGTCGCCGCCGTGCTTGAAGAAGCGGCCAAGCTGGCTTCGGGCGTGCTGCAACCGCTCAACCATTCCGGCGACCAGGAGGGCTGTCGCCGCGCCGACGACGGCTCGGTCTCCACGCCGAAGGGTTTCAAGGCGGCTTTCGAAGCCTATGCCGGCGGCGGCTGGATCAGCCTGCCCTTCGATCCGGCCTATGGCGGCCAAGGCCTGCCCTATGTGCTCGCCGCCGCCGTCAATGAATTCTTCGCCGCCGGCAACATGGCCTTGTCGATGTATCCCGGCCTCACCTCCGGCGCGGTCGCGGCGCTGCTGACGCATGGATCGGAAGAGCTGAAACAGCTTTACGCGCCAAAAATGCTCGAAGGCCGCTGGACCGGCACCATGAACCTGACCGAGCCGCATTGCGGCACCGATCTCGGCCTGCTGAAGACCCGCGCGACGCGCCGCGACGACGGCTCTTTCGCGTTGAACGGCACAGAAGATTTTCATCTCGGCCGGCGAGCATGATCTGACCGAAAACATTGTCCATCTGGTGCTGGCGCGCATCGAAGGCGCGCCCAAAGGGGTCAAGGGCATCTCGCTGTTCGTGGTCCCAAAATTCCTGCCCGACGCGGCGGGAAATCCGGGCGCCAGAAACGCCGTGTCCTGCGGTTCGCTCGAGCACAAGATGGGCATTCACGGCAACGCCACCTGCGTGATGAATTACGACGACGCGCAGGGCTGGCTGCTCGGCGAGGAAAACCGTGGCCTCAACGCCATGTTCGTCATGATGAACGAGGCCCGTCTCGCGGTCGGGTTGCAAGGGCTGGCGCAATCGGAAGTCGCCTATCAGAACGCCGTCGCCTATGCGCGCGACCGCTTGCAGGGCCGCTCATTGTCCGGCGCGAAAAACCCGGAAAAACCGGCCGATCCGCTGATGGTCCATCCCGACATCCGCCGCATATTGCTGGAAATCCGTAGCGTCAACGAGGCGGGACGGGCGCTGGCGCTGTGGGCGGCGCTGCAAAGCGACATCTCTCATCGCAGCCCCGACGCCGCCGCGCGCGAAAAGGCGGCGGATCTGCTCGGCCTGTTGACGCCGGTGCTCAAGGGCGTGCTGACCGACCGGGGTTTTGAAAATTGCGTCCAGGCGCAGCAGGTGTTCGGCGGCCACGGCTATATCGTCGAATGGGGCATGGAGCAGTTCGTACGCGACGCCCGCATCGCCATGATCTACGAAGGCGCCAATGGCATCCAGGCGCTCGACCTGGTCGGCCGCAAATTGCCGGCCAATGGCGGCCGCGCCATCATGGCGCTGCTCGCCGAAATCGGCCTCTATCTCAAGACCAACGATGGCGACGAGGCGCTCAAGCCGCTGCTCGGCCCCTTGAACGCCAGCCTCGGCCATTTGCAGCAGGCCTCGCTGTGGCTGATGCAGAACGGCATGTCCTCGCCCGACAACGCCGGCGCCGGGGCCACCGATTACATGCATCTGCTCGGACTGGTCTCTGCTCGCCTATATGTGGGCGAAGATGGCGCAGGCGGCGAAAGCCGATCAGGATGCGGGCCGGGCGGAATTCATGCAGGGCAAGCAGGCTTGCGCCTTGTTCTTCGCCCAGCGCATTCTGCCGGAAACAGCATTGCGGCTGGCGCGCATCACCTCGGGCGCAGCCAATGTCATGAGCCTGCCGGCGGATTTGTTTTAAACTGCATCGCTCCCCTTCTCCCCTTGCGGGAGAAGGTGGCGCGAAGCGCCGGATGAGGGGTCGGGTGTGGCCCCCTCATCCGTCTCGCCTTCGGCTCGCCACCTTCTCCCGCAAGGGGAGAGGGAGGTCCAAATCACGGATAAAAATCGTTCCACAGGGGAAACCTCATGACGGAAGCTTTCATCTACGACGCGCTTCGCACGCCGCGCGGACGGGGAAAACCGGATGGCGCGCTGCATGAGGTCTCCACCCTCGGCCTTGCCGTCAGCGCCCTGACAGCGTTGAAACAACGGTCTCTGCCGGACCCTTCGCTGGTCGATGACGTCATTCTCGGCTGCGTCGATCCGGTCGGCGAGGCCGGCGCCAATATCGGCCGCGCCGCAGCCTTGGCCGCGGGCTATGGCGACAGCGTCCCCGGCCTGCAGATCAACCGTTTCTGCGCCTCGGGCCTCGACGCGGTGAATTTCGCCGCGGCGCAAATCATGTCGGGCCAGCATGACCTGACGGTCGCCGGCGGCGTCGAAAGCATGAGCCGCGTCGGCATAGGCGCCTCGGGCGGCGCCTGGCCGGTCGATCCCTCCATCGCTGTTCCGGCCTATTTCATGCCGCAAGGCGTTTCCGCCGATCTCATCGCCACCAAATACGGCTTTTCGCGCGACGCCGTGGACGCCTACGCCGTCGAAAGCCAGAAGCGCGCAGCCAAGGCCTGGGCGGAAGGCCGGTTCAAGCCGTCCATCGCGCCGGTCAAGGATTGCAACGGCCTGACCATTCTCGCCCGCGACGAGCACATGCGCCCCGAGGCCGACATGCAGTCGCTGGCGGCGCTGAAGCCGGCCTTCGTCATGATGGGCGAACAGGGCGGCTTCGACGCCGTGGCCATCCAGTCCCATCCCGAAATCGAGCGCGTCAATCATGTCCACCATGCCGGCAATTCCTCCGGCATCGTCGACGGCGCCGCCGCCGTGCTGATCGGCAACCGCGAAGCGGGCGAGAAACTCGGCCGGCAGCCGCGCGGAAAAATCCGCGCTTTCGCCAATATCGGCTCCGATCCGGCGCTGATGCTGACCGGCCCGGTCGATGTGACGAAAAAGCTGTTTGCGCGCAGCGGCTTGTCCTTTGCCGACATCGACCTGATCGAAATCAACGAGGCTTTCGCCGCCGTGGTGCTGCGCTACATTCAGGCCTTCGATCTCGACCCGGACAAGGTCAATCCCAATGGCGGCGCCATCGCGCTCGGCCATCCGCTCGGCGCGACCGGCGCGATGATTTTGGGAACCGCGTTGGACGAGTTGGAGCGGACGGACAAGAGTCTGGCGCTCATCACGCTGTGCATCGGCGCCGGCATGGGCACCGCCACCATCATCGAACGCGTGTGACGCGAATTTGCCCATGGTTCGAGACGCTTCGCTCCTCACCATGAGGGGTTAATGGAATCAATCCAGTAGCCCTCGAATAAATGCAGCGGCCTGCCAATCAACCAAGGCTCTGGGAGAAAGCGCCATGAACCTCACTCAATTCCGCCTTGAGACGGACGCCGACGGCATCGCCGTCGTGACCTGGGACGTCGCCGGCAAGAGCATGAATCTCATCGACGCGACGATGATGAGCGAACTGGAACAGGTCGTCGACTCCACGACCGCCGATGCGGGCGTAAAAGGCGTGGTGATCGCCTCGGGCAAGGATTCCTTTTCCGGCGGCGCCGATCTGACCATGCTGGAGTCCTCCGGCCGCGTTTTCGCCGAGACGGCGGCGCGTGCGGGCAAGGACAAGGCGGTGGCAGGAACTTTACGACGCCACTTCAAAGCTTTCGCGCATCTACCGCAAGATCGAGACTTGCGGAAAACCCTGGGCCATCGCCATCAACGGCGCCTGCCTCGGCGGCGGCTTCGAACTGGCGCTGGCCTGCCATTATCGCGTCATGGCGGATGACGACAAAACCCGGGTCGGCCTGCCCGAAATCAAGATCGGCCTGTTTCCCGGCGCCGGCGGCACCACCCGCGTTGCGCGACTGATGCCGACGCCCGACGCCCTGCAAATGCTGCTCAAGGGCGACCAGATCAAGCCGGCCGCCGCCAAGGCCAAGAACCTCGTCCACGCCCTCGCGCCGCGCGCGGAAATCGTGGCCAAGGCCAAGGAATGGATCAAGGCTGGCGGCAAGGGCGTCGCGCCCTGGGATGTTCAGGGCTGGAAGGCGCCTTCGGGCAAGATTTTTTCGCCCGGCGGCATGATGATCTGGCCGCCGGCCAACGCCATCTACCGCCGCGAGACTTTCGACAATTACCCGGCCGCGCGCGCCATTCTGCAAACGGTCTATGAAGGCCTGCAATTGCCGATGGACCTCGCTTTGCGCGTCGAAAGCCGCTGGTTCGTCAAGATCCTGCGTTCGCCGGAGGCGGCGGCGATGATGCGTTCGCTGTTCGTCTCGATGGGCGAATTGAACAAGGGCGCGCGCCGGCCGAAAAACATTCCGCCGACTGCGATCAAGAAGATCGGCGTCCTCGGCGCCGGTTTTATGGGCGCGGGCATTGCTTATGTGAGTGCTCTGGCAGGGATCGAAGTTGTGCTGATCGACCGCGATCAGGCCGCCGCCGACAAGGGCAAGGGCCATGCCGAAACGCTGCTTTCGGGCGCGTCGCCAAGGGCCGCAGCACGCCCGAGGCCAAGGCGCAGGTTCTGGCCCGCATCACGCCAACCGCCGATTATGCGGCGCTGGCTGGCGTCGATCTGGTGGTCGAGGCGGTGTTCGAAGATCGCGCCGTCAAGGCCGAGGCGACCGCAAAAGCGCTGGCCGTGGTGGGGCCGGACGCCATCTTCGCCTCCAACACCTCCACCCTGCCGATCACCTCGCTGGCCGAGAACTGGCCCAAGCCGGAAAATTTCGTCGGCGTGCATTTCTTCTCGCCGGTGGACAAGATGCTGCTGGTGGAAACCATCCTCGGCGCCAAGACGGGCGACCGCGCCTTGGCCGTGGCGCTGGATTTCGTCCGCGCGATCAAGAAAACGCCGATCGTCGTCCATGACTTCGCGCGGCTTCTTCGCCAACCGCTGCGTGCTGAATTATATCCGCGAAGGCCATATCATGCTGATGGAAGGCGTCCCGGCGGCGATGATCGAAAATGTCGCGCGCATGGCCGGAATGCCGGTCGGGCCGCTGTCGCTCAACGACGAAGTGGCGCTCGATCTCGGCTGGCGCATCCTGCAGGCGACCAAGGCCGATCTCGGCGCGCAGGCGGTCGATCCCTCGCAGGAAAAGCTGCTGGAGAAATGGTCGTCAAGCTCGAACGCTACGGCCGCAAGAACGGCAAGGGCTTTTACGATTACCCGGCCAAAGGCCCCAAGACGCTGTGGCCGGGCCTTGCCGAATTGCAGCCGAGCACGTCGACCCCGACACGCTCGACATTGCCGAGATGAAGCAGCGCTTTTTGGTGGTGCAGGCGGTCGAGGCGGCGCGCACCGTCGAGGATGGCGTGATCACCGATCCGCGCGAGGCCGATGTCGGCTCGATCATCGGCTTCGGCTTCGCCCCCTTCACGGGCGGCGCATTGAGCTATATTGATTTCATGGGGACGAAAAATTTCGTCGCGCTATGCGATCGGCTGACGGCGAAATACGGCGAACGCTTCGCGGCCCCGGCCCTGCTGCGCGAGATGGCGCAAAAGGGCGAGACGTTTTATGGCCGCTTCGGCGGCAAGCAGGAGGCGGCGTAACCGTCGCCCGGAGAAAAATCATGGCGCGGAAAATCACGGTCTATTTTTCGCTCCTCAGTCCCTGGGCCTATATCGGCCATGCGGAATTGCTGGGGCTTGTCGCCAAGCACGGCCTGCATGTCGTCTGGCGGCCGGTGGCGCTCGGACAGGTTTTTCCCGAATCCGGCGGCCTGCCTTTGTCCAAGCGGCATCCGTCGCGCCAGCGCTATCGCATCCTTGAATTGCAGCGCTGGCGGGACAAGCGCGGGCTGGATTTCCATCTCCATCCTCAATTCTGGCCCTTCGATCCGTCGCTGGCTGACCGCGTCGTCTGCGCCATGACCGAGGCCGGCGCCGATGCGGCGAAATTCATCGCCGCCGCCTTCGCCGGCATTTTCGAACAGCAGCGCAACCTCGCCGACCCCGCGACCATCGCCGCCATACTCGACGAATCCGGCGCCGGGGCGCATTGGCTGGAACGCGGCCAGAGCGGCGCGGCGGAAGTCGAATATCAGCGCAATCTCGCCCTGGCCCTCGGCGAAGGCGTATTCGGCTCGCCGTCCTATCTGCTCGATGGCGAGGTGTTCTGGGGCCAGGACCGTCTCGACCTGCTCGACGACGCCCTCACGAGCGGACGCAAGAGCTTTAGCGCCGACGCCTAAGGGCTTGGAAAGATCAATGGCGGAACGCAAACTCACGGCGCTGAAACAGGCCTATGGCTTGAAGCCCTCGGCGCTTTCGCGGCTCTGGCGCAATCCGGCGGAGGCCGGGTGGTCACCTATTGCGTTTTGCCTTCGCCTCTCGCACTTTCCCGCTCCGACGACGGCGGAGCTCCGCAACGCCAAGCGACAGCGCACACGGTTACGTTCGGGCAAAATTCTCGATCGCGCCAACCGCTTTCTGATCGATGCGGCGATCATCGACCGCTCCAGCGCTGGCCTGCGCCTGCGTCTGGCCAGGGACGAGCCGATCCCCAATGTGTTTCGTCTTTTCGATGAGGAAACCGGATGGGTGCTCGGCGCGCGCCTCGTCTGGCGCCGGCAGGCTCTGGTCGGCGCCCGGCTTGACCCCGGAGGCCCCCTGCCCGCCAGCCCCCGTCAGATCGCGGTTTTGCGCGGGAAATTCTACGCCATGCGCGATTGACGCAAAAGTTTCAGCTCAGCGTCAGGCAATAGCCAAGATAACGCTTGGAATTGATCGGATCATAGCCGAGGCGATGGCGCAATTTCTTGCGCAGCTTGCTGATATGGCTTTCGACCACGTCCTCCTCGACCTCCTCATCGAACAACCCATAGATGGCGTTGAAAATCTGCGCCTTGGTGACGCGTTTGGACTGGTTGACCACCAGATATTCGAGAATGCGGCGCTCGCGGCGCGGCAGCGGCAGGGCCAGCCCCTTCACTTCCGGGTCGCGGCCATCAAAATAGACCCGCATCTCGCCGACCAGCTTGAATTCCTGCTGCGCCTCCTTGCGGCGGCGGATCGCGCCGACCCGCGCCATGATCTCGCGCACATGCACGGGCTTGCGCACCACGTCATCCACGCCGGCGGCAAAAAGGTCCAGCGTCTGCTCCAGCGACGGCGAATTGTTGAGCGCGATCACCGGAACATGGCAGCGCTCGCGAATCATCGCGGAAAAACTTCGCGGCGGCGGCAATCGCCGATCAAAAACGCTTCGACCGCCAAAAGATCCGGCTTGCCGACGCCCGCGACCCATTCCTCGAATTCGTCGGGGCGCAGGCCGGTCGAGGCGACGCCCTCTCGACCGAAACTCGAAGCATAGCCGGTTTTGACGATTTCGCGGTCGTCGACGATGACAAACATTCGATCCCCAATTCAAAAAATGATTTCGTAACTTCGCTTTGCCTCGGGCCAAACCCAATCTCCGGACCGGGTTGCGCCACGACGCCAAACACACTCATAGGTTGTGCGCATATGGTTAATAAAAGATTAAAATTTGCCCTTCTGTGCCAGAACGGCGCCAGCAGCACGAAAAGCGCCGCGCCGACGATAAATATTTTTTTGTAGGGGTTCTTACGTGTCATGGGTTGGATCACGTGCGTTATGGTTGCACGGTGACAGTACAGGTCGCCGGAGTATAACTTGCCCGAATCGTTAACCGTGATGTTATAGATTCCGGGAGTGGCGAAAACATGGCGGAGGTTCGCAGGTTGTCGATGCTCCATTGGTATCGGTCCAATAATCGACCGGCGGTTTGCCGTTCGCATCAACGTGCCGTCGCTGGCAGACAGGGAGGTGGGGGAAATATTTGAGGGAGTGGCGAAATCTCACGGTAGAGCTCGCTGGCAAAAGAGTTGTGCCAGTTCCCGCGGTTACCGATGGAATGGTCTGTGATGACGGATTACATGCAAGAGGAAGCGCGCAGGCGCGGGCGTGGTTGCCCCGGCGGTAATATTCGAGCCATTAGAGGTGAGTCCTTG
>CAWFBN010000095.1:0-17156 GCA_963813955.1 uncultured Alphaproteobacteria bacterium
CCCGGCTTCGAGACGCTGGCGCAGGGCCGGTCCGTCGGCCCGGGAGACGAGGCCGATCTGGGCGAGGCGGCGAAAAAGCGCCGGCGGGGCGCCGACCCAGTGGGTCAGAGGCGGGGCGCCCGAGGGCAGGACGGGATCGCCGCCGCTTTGCGTGACCTTCCAGTGGACGGGCGCGTTGTCGTCGTCGGAGGCGTCGAGATCTTCGCCCAGCGCCGCGCCGAGCGCCGCTTCATAGCCCTTGGCGACGACGATCTGTCCAGCACCGCGGGCCAGGGGCCGGCCCCGGATTGCAGCAGCTTTCGCAGCGTGCCGGCCTCGGTTTCGAGTTTTTGCGCCTTGCGCTCGGCCTCGGCCAGCGGGGCGCGCAAAAAATTTTCTTCGTCGCGGGCCAGCGCCAGCGCCATTTCGGCCTCCAGCGCGTCTTCCTCGGCTTGGGCGGCGGCGTCGAGCAGACGTTCGGCCTCGGCGAGGCAGTCGGCGAGTTCGGCGTCGCTATCGATGGTTTTGCGGGCCTCGTCGATCTCCTCGGCGAGGCGGGTCCGTTCCGCTTCAAAGCGCAGAAAAGCCTGTTCCTCGCGCCGCGCCGTCTCGGCCAGCGCGTTGCGCTGGGCTTCGGCGTTGGCGAAGGCGTTTTGGGCCGCCTCAAGCGCCTGTTCGGAGTGTTTGAGCTGCTCTTCCGCCGCCTCGCAGGTCAGCCGCGCCTCTTCGATGAGGTCGGCCTCGCTTCGCCGGCGCCGGCAAGCTCCTCCTCCTCCGCTTCCAGCCGCTCCAGAGTGGCGGCGGAATCGTCGAAATGGGTTTTTTCGCGCGCGAGATCGGCGGTGAATTGGGCGATGCGGCGCTCCAGCTCGACTTTTCGCTCGCTGGCGCGCTTTTCCTCGCCCTCGAGCGCCTCGCGGGCGAGAACCAGCCGTTGCAGGGCGGCGCCAGCCTGGGCTTCGGCGTCGCGCAGTCCGGGCAGGGCGTGGGCGGCCAGGCCCTGGGCGCGGGCGGTTTCGGCCTGGACGCGGGTGCGTTCGGCGAGATCGAGCAGATTCGGCCTCGAACAGGTTTTGCGCGTCCCAGCCTCGGCGTCGCCTCGCGAAAAGCGATCAGCGCGACCAAAGCCTCGTGGCGGCGGATTTCGGCGGCCAGTGTGCGGTAGCGGGAAGCCTGGCGCGCCTGGCGGCGCAAGCTGGCAGCCTGCCCGCCGATCTGTGCAGCACGTCTTCGAGGCGGACGAGGTTTTCCTCGGCGCCCTTCAGCCGCAGTTCGGCCTCGTGGCGGCGCGAATGCAAGGCCGCCAATGCCGGCGGCCTCCTCGAGGATGCGCGCCGCTCCTGCGGCTTGGCCGCGATGATTTCGCCGATCTGGCCCTGCCGCACCATGGCGGGCGAGCGGGCGCCGGAGGAGGCGTCGGCGAACAGCAATTGCACGTCGCGGGCGCGCACCTCCTTGCCGTTGACGCGATAGGTCGAGCCTTCCTCGCGCTCGATGCGGCGGGTGATTTCGAGAATGTCGGAATCGTTGAAACCGGCGGGGGCGGCGCGGCCGAATTGTCGAGCACCAGCGCGACTTCGGCGTGGTTGCGCGCCGGGCGCGAGTCGGAGCCGGAGAAGATGACGTCGTCCATGCCGGAGGCGCGCATCTGCTTGTAGGAAATCTCGCCCATGACCCAGCGCATGGCTTCGACGAGATTGGACTTGCCGCAGCCGTTCGGCCCCACAACGCCGGTCAATCCCGGCTGGATGGCGAACTCGGTCGGCTCCACGAAACTTTTGAAGCCGGTCACGCGCAGCTTGTCGAATTTCATGCTTTCTTAAGTCGAGCCCCCGTTAACCAAACCCGATGAAGGCCCATGCGGATGGGCAATCAAGCGGAAGCGGAGCGAAAGCTGGGGAAAAGGGGTTGGCGCGACAAGTGCCCCTCGGAAACGCCGACAGGCTTCCCGTGTTGTCAAAATATCGAAAAAGCGGTAGCTTTTTTTGGGGGAATCTTCGGGTCGATTGCAAACAGGAGGAATTACAATGTCTCTAGTTCTCTTGGCCGCCGCCGCGGCAGTGGTTTACTTGGCTTATAAATCTTGAAATAGCTCTCAACGCGCGCAGTTGCCCTTTGGCGTGGATGGCCGGGACAAGCCCGGCCATGACGTGGGTGATGAGTGAAGCCTTTAAGTCCATCGCCGGAAGAACTCGTCTTTCTTGCCACCGCGTCACTTTTCCCTTGCGAGGAAGGGAGGAGCCGGCGTGGCGTCATTTTGCAGCTTGTTCACTCTCTTCGCCGTCATGGCCGGGCTTGTCCCGGCCATCCACGCCGCGCCATAATTGCCCATGGCTGGCGGATGGGTCTACATCGTAACAAATCGACCAAACGGCACGCTTTACACCGGCGTGACGGCAAACCTGTCGCGTCGGATATACGAACATCGCGAAGGCTTGGTCAAAGGCTTCACGACCAGATACGGACTGAAAAATCTCGTCTATTACGAGTTTTACGATGACATTCGTCTGGCGATCCAGCGCGAAAAAAACATCAAACATTGGTCGCGCGCATGGAAAGCACGGCTCATTCTCAACTTCAATCCGGATTGGCGCGATCTTTACGAAACTGCTCGCCTGAGCTTCTAATGGCCGCGGCGGTGGCGTGGCGTGGATGGCCGGGACAAGCCCGGCCATGACGGCCCGAGTTCGAGTACGGCCATGACGGGTCTGCGGCTAGCGAGGGCGTTTTTTTACTCTTCCACCGGCTTCGGTCTGCGTCCATTTCAGCACCGGCTTTCGTGCCGCGGAGGTTTCGTCGAGGCGGCGGCGCGGGGCGAAATAGGGCGCGCCGGTGAAACGCTCCTTTTCGCCGCGCAAGGCCCGCGAAACCGAGGTCGCGCAGGGTGGCGAGGAACTGGGTCAGCGATGACCAGCGATTCCAATTCGGTCGGCTCGATCAGCATGGCGCCATGCACGACCAGCGGGAAATAGATCGTCATCGGATGAAAGCCCTCGTCGATCATCGCCTTGGCGAAATCGAGCGTGGTCAGGCCGGTTTCCTTGAGCCAGCTATCGTCGAACAGCGCTTCATGCATGCAGGGCTTGTCGCCGAAGGGCGCCGACATGATGTCGCTCAAGCCCACGCGGACGTAATTGGCCGACAGGACCGCGTCTTCCGACGCCTTCATCAACCCGTCCGCGCCATGCGAGAGGATATAGGCCAGCGAGCGCACGAACATGCCCATCTGGCCATGAAAGGCGGTCATGCGGCCGAAAGCCTGCGTGCCTTCCGCGTTCTTCGACCAGCGTCAGCTTGTCGCCGTCGCGCTTGAGGAAGGGAACCGGCGCGAAGGCGGCGAGGCGCTCGGACAGCACCACCGGACCCGCGCCGGGACCGCCGCCGCCATGCGGCGTCGAAAACGTCTTGTGCAGGTTGATGTGCATGGCGTCGACGCCGAGATCGCCGGGCCGCACCTTTCCGACGATGGCGTTGAAATTGGCGCCGTCGCAGTAAAAATAAGCCCCGGCCTCATGGACGAGGCGGGCGATTTCGACAATGTCGCGCTCGAACAAGCCGCAGGTGTTGGGATTGGTCAGCATGATCGCGGCGACATCGGGGCCGAGCGCCGCCTTGACCGCGTCGGGATGCACGAGGCCGTCCGGCCCGGCGGGAACGGTCGCGCACCGAAAAGCCGAGCGCCGCGGCGGTGGCCGGATTGGTGCCATGCGCCGAATTCCGGCGCCAGCACCACTTTGCGCGTTTCGGCTTCGCCCTTCGCCGCAATCGCGGCCTTGATCGCCATGATGCCGCACATTTCGCCATGCGCGCCGGCCTTGGGCGAAAGCGCCACCGCCGACATGTTGGTGAGTTTGAGCAGCCAGTCGGCCAGTTCCTCCATCAAGCCCAGCGCGCCCTGCACGGTGGAAATGGGCTGGAGCGGATGGATGTCGGCGAAACCGGGCAGGCGCGCCATTTTCTCGTTCAGGCGCGGATTATGCTTCATCGTGCAGGAGCCGAGCGGATAAATCCCGGTATCGATGGCGTAATTTTTCTGCGACAGGCGCACGTAATGGCGCATCGTCTCGGGTTCGCTCAAGCCCGGCAGGCCGATCGCGCTCTGGCGCTCCAACCCGCCGAGGCGCGGCGTGAAGGGCGCGGGCGGGTCGATGTCGACGCCGGTGAAATCCTCGCGTCCGGTTTCGAAAATCAGCGCCTCGCCGATTGGAGGGCGCGATTGCCGGTGAAAGTCCGGGGAACATCCAGCGTGACAGTTTGCCCGCGCGTCGGGCGGCCCTGCTGGTTCATGGCCGATCCCCCTTCACAAGCGCGGCGACAAAGGCGGCGCGGTCTTCCTGCGTGTTGATTTCGGTGCTGGCGACCAGCAGCAGATCGTCCAATCCGGCGTGGGGCAGCAGCCGCGAGACGGGAACGCCGGCCAGCACGCCCTGCGCGGCCATGTCTTCCGCCAGCGCGGCGGCCGATGTTTTACGCGCAAGGTGAATTCGTTGAAGAAGCTGCCGTTAGGATTTCATACGCCCTGGCTTTCCAGCGCCTCGGCCAGCGCCACGGCATTGGCGTGGTTGACCAGCGCGAGTTGCTTCAGTCCGGTTTCGCCGAGCAGCGACAGATGGATCGAAAAGGCCAGGGCGCAGAGGCCGGCGTTGGTGCAGATGTTGGAGGTCGCCTTTTCGCGGCGGATATGCTGTTCGCGCGTCGAAAGGGTGAGCACGAAGCCGCGCCGCCCTTCGGTGTCGACCGTCTGGCCGCAGAGACGGCCCGGCATCTGCCGCAGGTATTTTTCGCGGGCGGCGAACAGGCCGACGTAGGGGCCGCCGAAATTCAGGCCATTGCCGAGCGACTGGCCCTCGCCGACGACAATATCCGCTCCCATGGCGCCGGGCGATTCCACCAGGCCGAGCGAAAAAATTTCGGTGACCACGGCGATGAGCAGCACGCCCTTGGCCCGGCAGGCCTCGGCCAGCGGGCGCAGATCGCGCAAATGGCCGAAAAAATCCGGGTTTTGCACGACGAGGCAGGAAAAGCTGTCGTCGAGCGCCGCGATCAGGTCTTCCTCGGCCTTGGGGTCGGGCGGCAGAATGGTGATCTCGTCCTCGGCCATTTCCGACAGGGTGCGCGAGGTCGCCGCGTAATGGGGATGCAACCCGCCGGAGACCAGAGCCTTGCGGCGCCTGGTCACGCGATGGGCCATCAGGATGGCCTCGGCGGTGGCGGTCGAGCCGTCATACATCGAGGCGTTGGCGACATCCATGCCGGTGAGATTCGCGACCTGGGTCTGGAATTCGAACAGGACCTGCAGCGTCCCTTGCGAAATTTCCGGCTGGTAGGGCGTATAGCTGGTCAGGAATTCCGAACGCTGGATCAGATGATCGACGCTGGCCGGCACATGATGCTTGTAGGCGCCGGCGCCGACGAAAAACGGGCCTTCGCTGGCCGTGCGGTTTTTTGCCGCCAGACGGCCAAGGCGGCGCTCGACATCCAGTTCGCTTTTGCGAAGCGGCAGGTCGAGCGGTTGCTTGAGCAGCGCGCCGGCGGGGGCGTCGGCGAAAAGGTCGTCGATCGTTTCGACGCCGATTCGCGCGAGCATGTCGAAACGGTCGTCGGAACTGAGCGGCAGATAACGCATGAGGCGGCTGTCTTCCTTATTTCAGGTAAGGCGCAAGGGCTTCGTCGAGCCCCTGCGGCAGAATTTCGCCGGGCTTCCTGTCGCCATTGATGAAGAAGGTCGGCGTCGAATTGACCTTGAAAGTCTTCCCGGCCAGATCGCGCTCCGCGCTGACCTTGTCGAACAGGGCCTGGTCGTTGAGGCAGGCCTCGAACTGGGTCTTGCCCATGCCGGTCTGCTTGACGACATTCTGCAAGGCTTCGAGCGGATCGTTACAAAGGCCCAGTTGGCTTGCTGCTGGAACAGCAGTTCGACCAGCGCCTCGCGCTTGTCGCCCGAGCAGCGGGCCAGCATGGCGCCGGCGGCGGCGAGCGGATCGAGCGGAAATTCGCGCAGGACGAAGCGCACCTTGCCCTTGTCGATATAATTGGCCTTGAGCAGCGGGAAAGTCTTGGTGTTGAACTCGGCGCAATGGCTGCAGGTCATCGAGGCGTATTCGATCATCGTGACCGGCGCCTTGGGGTCGCCGATCCACAGGTCGGGCAGGGCTTGTTCAGCCATCAGCAGATCGAGCGGCGCCTTGACGGCCGCATCGGCGCGCTGCGCGATTGCCGGGAAAGGCGCCGTCAGCGCCAGCGCGCCGCCGGCAAACAGAAAACCACGGCGAGGAACGCTCAAGCGGGAAAGGGACATGTCATCGATCCTGATCGGGGAAAGGATGCTCTTTTCATATAGGGTCGCGGGCTGAACCGCAAAAGCTTAACGACAGATCGGGATGGGTTTGCAAGCAGCGATTTTGTCGATCCACAAGAATAAAACGCAGCAAAACAAGAAGCTGGCGAGGAAAAGCTAGTCCTGCCCCGCCGGCCCGCGCAGGGCGCGCGCGCCCAGCAGGATCAGCGCCTTGCGCAGGTCCGCGTCCTCGACGCCCTCCGTCGCTGCCTGCGCCTGCGCCAGCGCCTGCGCGTCGGGCGGGGCGATTTGCGGCTTTGCCCGGCCCTTTTCGAGCGGCCCCTGGCGAATCGCCAGCCGTCCGATCGCCCGCCAGCCGAGATGGGCGTTGACGCGCTCGATCAATTGTGGCGCGAGATGCTGGATTTCAATGGCCATGCCGCCGGAGACCCTTAAGATCAGGGTCGCGGGCTCCATCGCCGCGTCCGGCTGTCGCTGGGCGGGACGAGTCGGCCATTGCAACTTGATCGGCTCGCTGCAGGCGGCAAGACGCTCGCCGACGATGTCATCCCAGTGCAGAATGAGGCTCGACTGGCCAAAGCCCAGTTTGGCGAGGACCGGATCGACCGCGCCGCCCACCAGATCGGCGAGAGGGATGGGTTTTGAGTATTTTTTGTGCGGCGCCATGCGCCATTCTGGATTCGCCATGAGGAAAAGCAAGCTCGAAAAACAATTGGATGAGGCTCAGGATGATGAGCGCGCGCAAAAACTGCTGGCCTGGTACGATCTGCAACCGGCGCGTTTTGCCTTGGCGCGCGACGCCGGGCGAAAAATCCGACCCCTATGCGGTGTGGCTGTCGGAAATCATGCTGCAACAGACCACGGTCGCGGCCGTGGCCGATTATTACCGAAAATTCCTGGAGCGCTGGCCCAAGGTGACGGCGCTTGCCGCCGCGCCTGTCGAGGAGGTGATGCAGGCCTGGGCGGGACTGGGCTATTATTCGCGCGCCCGCAACCTCCACGCCTGCGCCCAGAAAATCGTCGCGCTTCACGGCGGGCGCTTTCCGTCCAGCGAGGCGGAGTTGCTGGCCTTGCCGGGGATCGGCCCCTATACGGCGGCGGCGGTCGCGTCTATCGCCTTCGGGCGTCGCGCCATTGTGATCGACGGCAATATCGAGCGCGTCGCCTCGCGGTTGCTGGCGCTGGAGACGCCGTTGCCGGCGGCCAAGGTTGCGATCGCTGCCTTGATCGAGATCCTGACGCCGCGAAACGCGCCGGCGACTTCGCGCAGGCCGGCATGGACCTCGGAGCGACCCTTTGCACGCCGCGCAATCCCGATTGCGGCCGATGCCCGTTGCAAGCCGACTGCGCGGCGCACGCCCTGGGAAATCCCGAGTTCCTATCCACGCAAGCCGCGCAAAAAGCCGCGGCCCCAACGGCGCGGCGCGGCTTATTACCTGCGTCGGCAGGATGGCGCCGTGCTGGCGCGCACAAGGCCGCCGCGCGGGTTGCTCGGCGGCATGGTGGAATTCTGCGGCAGCGACTGGCGCGCCGACCGGGCCGAGGACTGGGCCGCGCGCCATGCCGACAAAAGCGCGCCTTTGCCGGGCGTCGCCTGGAGCATGGCGGGCGAAATCGACCATGTTTTCACCCATTTCGCCTTGAACCTCACGGTTTTCGTCGGCGTTGCGCCCGCGCAAGCCGAGGCGCCGGCCGGATGTTTCTGGCTCGACGCGACGCAAATGCGCATCGCCGCCCTGCCGAGCGTGATGCGAAAAGTCGAAGCCTGCGCGCGCGCTTGCGTCGAGTCGGGCTTGTCTGGCGCGCGGAACGGTTCATGATACGGGCTCATCGGGGAGGGCAAGGATGAGCAAGAAGCGCGGCGACAAGCCGGAGGTGGAGCTGACCGAGGGCGCCATTCGCGTGGTGTGGCGAGGTCGCACCCGCACCATATTGCCGTCGGCGCCACCGCCTAACGCCGAGGAGGCGGCGGATTTCACCGTTAGTCTCGACGACCTCATGTGCTGGGACGCGCCCGATGACGAATTGGAGATCCAGATGGCCGAATTGCAGAAAATCCTCGAGGCCATCGACGACGCTTTCGACAGGCTGGGCCTCAGCGTCGCCTATGAGTGAGGAATTCGGGGGAGAATGGGCCAAAAGACGAGCTTTCGCGCTCTCCTCAAAAGCGTATGGGCCTGCTAGAAGAGTCTCGCGCCATTCTGGAGACAACACGCGATGAAATGGGAAGAATCTCGCCAGTCCGACATCGCCATCGTGCTGTCCATTACGACGGCGCGCCGGGAGAAAAAGGCAACCAAGGATAAAAAATGAAATTCCGCTGGACGATTGCCCCGCCGCAGCCGCTGCTGGCGGAAACGCTCGCGGCGGCGCTTAAAATTTCGCCGCTGCTTGCGCAATGCCTGTTGAACCGCGGCTTGAGCGAACTGCCGGTGCCATCGAAAAATTCCTCGCGCCGCGCCTCAAGAATCTTGCCGACCCGTTTCTGTTGCCGAACATGGCACCGGCCGTCGAACGGCTCTTGCGGGCGCACGCAAACAACGAATCGCTGGTCATTTTTGGCGATTACGACGTGGATGGCGTGACTTCGACCACGCTGCTGCTGGAAGTGTTGCGCCGGCTCGGCTGGCGTGGATGCCTATTTGCCGCATCGCATGGACGAAGGTTACGGCTTGAGCCGGGACGGCGTGGAAAACTGCCTGAAAAAATTTCCGGTCAAGCTGCTGCTCGCCGTGGACTGCGGCTCGACCGCCGTGGAAACCATCGCCTGGCTGCGCGAGCGTGGCGTGGACGTCATCGTGCTGGATCATCATCAGGTTTCCCGCCCGCGCCGGCGGCCGTGGCGCTGGTGAATCCGCAATTGCGAGTTCGAGCGGGAGCGAGAGTGCGGAGAAAAGAGCCTGCCGGTCACTCGTGACTCGCAACTTTCACTGAACTTTGTTCCGCCGGCCTGGCGTTCAAGCTGGCGCACGCCCTGCTCAAACGCGGCCGCGAAACCGGGCTGCCCGGCGCGGCGGAATTTGATTTGAAGCCGCTGCTGGATCTGGTCGCGCTGGGCACGATTGCGGATCTGGTGCCGCTCACCGGCGAAAACCGGATTCTTGTCACCGCCGGTCTGGAAAAGTTGAACACCACGCAGCGGCCCGGGCATGGTGGCGTTGAAACAAGTCGCGCAGTCGCCGGCAAGACTCGGCACGCACGAAGTGGGTTTTCAACTCGCGCCCGCGCTGAACGCCGCCGGCCGGCTGGAAACAGCCGAGGAATCGTTGCGTTTGTTGCTGGCGCGAAACTTGGAGGAGGCGCTGCCGCTGGCGCAAAATCTCGACGCGCGCAACCGCGAGCGCCAGAAAATTGAAAAAACCATCGTCGAGGAGGTCACCGGCGTGGTGCGCTCGAAATTCGATCCGCAAAAGGATTTTGTCATCGTCGAGGGGCAGTTGCTCTGGCACATCGGCGTCGTGGGCATCGTGGCGTCGCGCGTGTTGCAGGAATTTTACCGGCCGACGATCATCATCGGCGGCGACGACGGCGAATGGCGCGGTTCGGGCCGCAGCATCGCGGGCTTTGATCTCGCGGCGGCGTTGCGCGAGTGCGACGATTTGCTGGTGAGACACGGCGGCCACGCGATGGCGGCGGGCTTGACGATTGCGCCGGAGAAAATCGATCCGTTGCGCCAACGGCTGAATGGTCTGGCGCGGCGCGCTTGAAACCGGAGGATTTTCAGCCGCCGCTGCGCCTGGACGCGGAAGTTGAGCTTGAGCGAAATCAGTCTGGATTCGCTGGCGGAACTGGAAAAATTAAAACCGACCGGGCAGGGGAATCCGGCGGTGCAATTTTGCGCGCGGAATCTGACGCATAAAAAACCCTTGCAGCGGATGGGCGCAAAAAAGCAGCACGTCAAAATGTGGGTGACGGACGGCGGGGCACGCACGAGGCGGTCTGGTGGAATGCGGGCGAAGGTTCGCTGCCGGTCGGCAAGTTTGACCTGGCCTTCGCGCCCTCGCTGAATGAATTCAACGGCCGGACAACGGTGCAGTTGAAAGTGCTGGACTGGCGCGCGGCCGGGCAGGCTGCAGGCCCGTGTCCGGCCGGCCGGTGGAAAAAATCTGGTTTGACTTGGCGGGCGAGTTGCGCGAAACTGACCACGAGTTGACTGCGAAATTCCCCCTGCTGTATTGAGGACAAGCCTCACGCGCTCGGTTAAACAAATCATTTTGAACTTTTTCCGAAGCCGTTCGTCCAATGCGTGACCCTTTCGCCGCGCGGGTGGGGGCAGTTGGAATTCCCCGTCGCTTACAACCAATTAAATTTTATGGCCAGAGTTCCCGCAAAAAAACCGACAAAAAAATCCGCCAAGGCGGTGGCGCCGTTGCCGCCGCCGAATCCCCGGCGATTGGAACAGTGGCGGTTGAAACACCGATCGCCGAAGCGCCGCCGGTCGAAACGCCAGTTGCGGAAACACCAGTGGCGGCCAAAACGCCGCCGGTGCCCAAAGCGCCCGTCGAACGGCACCGGCACGCACCGCGGCTCCGATGGAACCGGAAATGCCGGCCGGCACGCACGGTGGACAGCATCAAGGCCGCCGCGCAGGCGGAGGCGCAAAAGGACGCGTCCAATTTTTCCGCGCCCGCCACGTCGGCGGAATTGCGTCCGCCGTCCGCGCCGGTCGAGCCGACGGGCGAGGATGCGCGGCTCGCCGACCGCCGCGTCGGTTATCAGCGCGACAAGATCGCGGCGTCGCTGAACATCGCCAAGCTCCAAGCCATGAGCATGACCGAGCTGAACACGATGGCGAAGGAATACGCCGTGGAAAATTACGGCACGATGCGCAAGCACGAGGTCATCTTCCACATCCTCGAAAAAAATGCCGCAGCGCGCCGGGCGTGCTGTTTTCCGAGGGCGTCATCGAAGTTTTGCCGGAAGGCTTCGGTTTTCTGCGTTCGCAGAGTTTCAATTATCTGCCGTGCCCGGAGGACATTTACGTTTCGCCGTCGCAAATCCGCCGGTTTGATTTGCAGACCGGCAATTTGATCGCGGGCCAGATCCGTCCGCCGAAGGAAAAGGAAAAATTTTTCGCGCTGCTCAAAGTCGAGGCCGTGGACGGCGAGGAGCCGGACAAGGCGAAGGACAAAACGCATTTCGACAACCTGACGCCGCTGTTTCCGAACCGGCGTTTCATCCTCGAAACGGCGGCGGATGAATTGAGCACGCGCGTGCTGGATCTGGTCTGCCCGATTGGCAAAGGCACGCGCGGCCTGATCGTCGCGCCGCCGCGCACGGGCAAAACGGTGTTGATGCAGAAAATCGCCAACGCGATTTTGAAGAACAATCCGGAGTCGTATCTGTTCATCCTGCTGATTGACGAGCGGCCCGAAGAAGTCACGGACATGGAACGCTCCTGCAAAGGCGCGGAAGTCATTTCCTCCACGTTCGACGAACCGCCGGAGCGGCATGTGCAGGTCGCCGAAATGGTGATTGAAAAAGCCCGCCGCATGGTGGAGCACAAGCGCGACGTGGTGATTTTGCTCGACTCGATCACGCGTCTGGCCCGCGCTTACAACACCGTGCAGCCGCACTCCGGCAAAATTCTTTCCGGCGGCGTGGACGCCAACGCGCTGCACAAGCCGAAACGATTTTTCGGCGCGGCGCGCAACATCGAGGAAGGCGGCTCGCTCACGATCATGGCGACGGCGCTGGTGGACACCGGCAGCCGCATGGACGAAGTGATCTTTGAAGAGTTCAAGGGCACCGGCAACATGGAAGTGCATCTGGACCGCGCGCTGGTGGACCGCCGGATTTTCCCGTCCATCAACATCGAGCGTTCCGGCACGCGCAAGGAAGAGCTGCTGTATCATCCCGGACGAATGCAGCCGCGTCGTCATTTTGCGCCGCGCGCTGACGGGCGTGCCGCCGGTCGAGGCGATGGATTTGATGCTGGGCAAGCTCAAGAAAACGAGGAGCAACATCGAATTCCTGCTCAACATGGGCGTGAGCTGAACGGTTGCCTCACTGTTCCTTTTTTGGCGGCGGCGATGGCAATTTTTGGTGTAGCGAATGCCAAAGAAAGTTTCGCCGCCGCCGCTTTTTTGGTATATTTAACAGGCAGTCAAAATGAAGCACCTCGCCAATTCCAACGCGTTGCCGCTCTTCGCAGCGGCGCTGACGCTGTGCGCCGCCGGCTGCGGGCGCGACAGCGTCAAAGTCTATAAAGTCGATGCCAGCGACATCGTCACCACGCCGCCGCCGGCCGCCGCCACGCGCGATGCCGGCAACGATGCCCGACGGCCTGCCGGCGCCGGACAACAGCGGCTTGCCGAAATTGAAATACACTTTGCCGGACGGCTGGAAGGAAAAGGCTTTGACGCAGATGCGCGTGGCCAGTTTTGGAGTTTCTGAAAACGGCAAGACGGCGGACGTGAGCGTGATTCCGCTCGGCGGCATGGCCGGCGGCGACCTGGCCAATGTGAACCGCTGGCGCGGCCAGGTGGGCTTGCCGCCGCTGCCGCGACGACGATTTGACAAAAAATCGCCGAAACGGTCGCGATCGCCGGCCAGCCGGCGGATATGTATGACATGGCCGGCACGAGTCCCGGCAGCGGCGACGAGGAGCGCATTGTCGGCGCGATTTTTCACCGCGATGACACCGCCTGGTTTTTCAAAATGACGGGCGACGCCGACTCTGGTTGAAAAACAGAAGCCGGCGTTCGTCGCGCTTTTGCTAAATTCGGTCCAGTTTGATAAATCCGCCGCGCCGCAGCGATGGACATGAGCCAGTTGCCAGCGTCCCCTTTAAGCGGCCTATTGCTCGTGCGTTTCGCGCAAGATTTCCGGCGCAAAAACGCATGGCGGGGCTGCGGATTGTTTATTCGGTAATTTACTTTCTCTGTCATCGAACCGTAATTCGTCATTGCTAGCTCACCCACGTTGTGGCGGGGTTGCAAAGGTTCAACAACAGTCGCGCGGATTTCGAAAACGCTGGATGCACGCCGTAGTAAACGGCGCGTAGTCGCGTTTCAGCGCGACCATCCTTCATGCCCCATTAAAAATCAAAAGGGGCAGTGACCTCAATGTTCAAGAAAATGCTCACGGATCGTAAACGGGCGATCCTGACCGTGACGTTGATGAGTTCGACGATTCTCATGTTCAGCCACGCAGGCTATGCGGCGGACACGACCGTCGCATCTTTGGATTCAAGCCGCGGGCCGATCGAAACCGTCGTCGTGACGGGTTCTCGGTTCAATCCCGATGTTGCGCCGGCGAAGGCGTCACTGAACACCACCGAGCCCCAGACCATCATCAACCGTTCCTATATCGAAGATTCGGTCGCCTCGACCGCGGACTACACGACACTCTTGGCGATTGTGCCCTCGCTGACCGGAATCGACATCAACGGACCCGGTCTGTCAGACGGAAACGTGAAAAACACCCTGCGCGGACAGCCGGACGGCAATTTCGTGATCAGCTATGACGGTATCCCGTTCGGCGACACGAACGGCCCGACGCACCACTCCGAGTCCTACTTTCCGGCCTCGACAATCGGTTCGGTCGATGTCGACCGCGGACCGGGCAACGCCGGTACACTTGGCGCATCGACGTTCGGTGGTTCGATCAACATGTTCTCCGAACCGCTGGCCGATGAAACGCACCTGACCCTGAAGGCTGGGTACGGAAGTTGGGGCACGTTCGACGGCAACGCGAATCTCCAGACCGGTACCTTCAATGCCTATGGCCTCGATACGCGCGTGCTGGTGAACCTGCAGGAAATCGCCTCGGCAGGATATCTCACGGAGCAGTCCACTCATCGCTACAACGGTCTGGTCAAGGTTGAGGCCGATGTGGCGCCGGGTTGGACGCTCGCTCTGTTCTCCAACGGCAATGGCTTGTACCAGCGGATCAACGACAGCAACGGTGCTACGGCGGCTCAAGTCGTGGCGTTCGGCAAGCAGTTTGCCCTCCAGGACACCGACCGCAAGCTGCCGACCTTCGTCGATTACAATCCGGAATGGAAGCAGACGGACATGGATTATGTCCGCTTGCACGGGGCGATCTCGCCGACATTCCGGCTCGATGAGCAGTTTTATACCTACGCCTACATCAACAAGACCGTCTCGCCGGTGACGGTTGCGCAGACCGCAGCCGATATCACGAACGACACGGCGGAGGGACTCGGAACCAAGGTTGCAGGCGTAAAATTCCCAACTGATATTCCGGGCTACACCAAGCTCAATGCTTATCGCGTATGGGGCAACATTTTCCGCACTTCGCTGGACTATTCGATCTTGGGGTTCGCAGGTGAAGCCCGGCTCGGTTTCTGGTGGGAACGCGCGGCAACCCAGCGCGAACGCTGGTATATCGACATTACCCGATGCTTCAACCAGCCCAACAGCGTGCAGTGTGATGCGTTCGGCACTGAGCGCTTGGGCACGTTCGCGGATGCCAACCAGAAAAAGGGCACGGTTCTCAACGGCGTTCCGGGTGTCGGGTTCATCGAGCATACCGGATGGGATCAGTATCAGCCGTTTGCCGAGATCGACCTGCATCCGATCGACGGCCTGACGATCACGCCCGGCGTGAAATACGTCTATTGGAAGCACACGGTGAACGCACCGATCATCGCCGGAACGTCGCCGCTCGGACCCTATGTCGGCCCGCCATCCTTCACGACGTCGCGAATGCTGACCTTTGCCGAAGCGAACTATAAAATTCAGCAGAATTGGAGCACATACTTCCAATATGCGAACGGCATCTATGTGCCCGATATCACGGCGTTCGAACAGAATGCGGTACTGACTTTCCCCAAGCCGCAGACGACCACCAACTATCAATTCGGGACCGTCTACTACGCCGACAACTTCACCTTCGATGGCGACTACTACTATGTCGCAAGCGCCAACACGATTCAGTTTGTTGCGTGTTCAACACTGACGCCGCCGGGCCCTGCCGGAGACACGTGCGCAACCAATATCGGCAAGGCGACGTTCAAAGGCCTCGAAGGGGAAGCCACCTACGCGTTCGGTGACGACGACTTTAGCGGTCTGCTGGATGGCCTTGCAGTCTTTGCGAACGGTTCGCTGAACTCTGCAAAGTCCGGCGGACTTCAGCTTCAGCAGGCGCCGTTGTGGACGGGTGCGGGAGGTCTCATCTACAAGGCGCACAGCTTCAAGCTGTCGCTGATCGACAAAGTCGTCGGACAACAATATTCGGACAATGCCGACTCCCGCTTCTACAAACTGGGCGCCTACGACAATCTCGATTTCACCGGTACCTACGATCTTGGCGATCTGATCGAAGGATCGGACATCGAGGTTGGGGGCGGAATCTACAATGTCCTCAACAGTCGCGATATTGTCGCATTGAAGATCAACGATAAGCACCCGCTGGGTGGCGCGTCTGCCGAAGACATCGTCAATCGGCCGAACAGCCTTGATCAATATTATTTCATGCCGGAGCGAAGCTTCCAATTCGACATCAAGGCGCATTTTTGATTTCAAGGTGAAGCCACGGCGCAGTTGGCGCCGTGTCCTTGCTGGTCGAGGGGTGCGATGAACAGATTTCTTTTAGCCGTGGCGCTGACGCTCGCGTTCGGTACCGCGCAAGCAGCGGATATTCTCACGCCGGAACAGGTTGACGCCACGCATTTGTTGCCTCCGCCGCCAGCGCCAGGTTCAGCGCAGGCGCTGGCCGAATTGGCCGAACTCAAATCCATCGCGGCCGCACGGACGCCCGAGGCTTTCGCGGCTGCCGCGCATGACGCCAAGGACGAGACAGGCGACATCTTCGCCGACGCGATTGGCCCGGGCTTCGACTTCGCAAAGCTGCCGGCGACGAAAAAGATGCTCAGCGACATTCATGATACGGAAGACGCGGTCTCAAAGCCGGCGAAGGAATTCTTTCACCGCGACCGGCCGTGGATTGTCGAGCCTTCTCTGGTGACGTGCACCGAACACAAGTCGGGTCCGGCGCCCACATCTTATCCCAGCGGTCACGCAACCGTGGCCTATGCGATGGGTGTCGTGCTGGCGTCGCTCATTCCCGACAAGGCTCAGGCTATTCTCGCGCGCTCATCGCAATTCGCCGAGAACCGCCTGGTATGCGGCGTGCATTTCCGCAGCGACATTGCCGCCGGTGAAGCGTTCGGCACCGTCATCGGATTGGACCTGTTGCAGAACGCTCAATTCCGCGTCGAGTACGATGCAGCGGCGGCCGAGTTGAGCGCAGCACATCTGCGCTGAGTTTCAATCTCGGCCTATGGCGTCACGACTGGGAAGTTAGCCACGATGGGTTCAATCAACCCGGTCAGCGCTTCGTAGAGCGACCCATCTCCTGTGATCACGATATCGCCCGAAGCGATGCGCGGTCCCGGCGGAATGCCCGCAAGAAGTGTCATCAGAAATTCCGGCCGCTTCATGCGCGCCGTCGCGCCGGCCGTCGCATCGCTGATCCCCGCTTCGTGAATCAGCACACCGTTCTCGACGGTGAGAAGATGTTTTTCATTGCGGTCCGTCAGCTCGATGTTGATCCTGAACGCGCGCTCCGAGGCCTTCCTGGGGTTCACGCGCACGGAGGCGAAGTCAAGCAGCATCGGCGTGGTGGTCGCCGTCAGAACATCGACGCTCATCCCGCCTGGCGGAAGACTCGCCACGCCGTGGCGAAGTTCCTGAGCGCCCGTGAGATAGATGTTCCGCCAGGTTCCCGCCTCGGCTTCAAATCCGAGCTTAGTGTAAACGCTTGCCAGCCTATCGCGCGCGGCTTTGTTGGTGTCGTCGGAAAATACCAGATGATTGAGCAGCATCGCCGCCCAGCGCAGTTCGCCGCCGGTTTCGGCCTTTTCAGCCTGTGCGAGAACGGAGGCTGTGCCGCCCATCGCTTCAACAGGGGG
>CAWFBN010000096.1:0-28246 GCA_963813955.1 uncultured Alphaproteobacteria bacterium
CGAAAAACACGAAACCCGCCCAGGGCAGCAGCGGTCGAAAGTCATTGCTCGCCGGCGTGAGGGTGGACAGGCCGGTCCACCAAAAAATGGGGGCGTCGAAAAAGGGGCGCTCCACGAAGTCGGGGCCAGCAGGCACAAGACGCCAAGGGCGAGAGACGCAAACGGTGGCGCTTCGACAAAAGGCAGCGCGAGCAGGCTGGCCAACGCGATGCAATGCAAAATGCCGAAAAAAATCGGCGTCGCGGGAAACAGCGCATAAGAACTCGCGCTGATCGCGGCGGCGGCGGCGACGATCATCGCCCAGCGCCGCCAGAAGGCGCCGCTGCGCAAAAGCGGGCCGCGCGACCGCTGGGCGAGCACGAGGCTCACGCCGACCAAAGTCAAAAAGCTCACGGCGATGGCGTGGCCGAACCAGCGGAAGCCCGGCGCATAAGCGATCTCCGCGTCGATCCAGCCGAAATTGACGAGATCCCAAATCAGATGGAAGACCACCATCGCCCACAGCGCGCCGCCACGCAGTAGATCGACGAGGGGGAGGCGCGCGGCGGTCACGGAGGTCACGGCCGGAAGTGCGAGAAATCCATGTCGGGCGCCGAGAGATTATGGCGCGACGGCGACAGTCGCCCGGCCCAGAGTTCCGTCACCATTGCGCCCGGAAAACTCAAAACGGGCGACTCGCCCCAGCCCTTGCCGTCCTTTTCGCGCCACGCGACGCGCGCGACATCGGAATTGCCCTCGTTCATATACATGGAGCGCAGCGCGGCGAAGGGCAGGGCGCCGGGCATGGCGCCGGAATAATCGACGTCGAGCGCGACATGGTCCTGATCGACTTGCCTGAGTCGTTACCGTCGCCGAACCGCCGCGCGCAAAATTCAGCGTGAAGGCCTTTTTGGCGGGATCGAACACGATATCCTTGATCGCGACGATCGGCCGCTCGCCCTGACTTTCGAGCGGTCCGATCTGGAATGACGAGCCATAGGCCGTCCAGCGCATGTCGCCGAAAGGCAGGGGGCGGATGCGCCAATTGCCATCCGACGGATAGAGCACCAGCACTTCCTCGGCGCGCTCGCGAACCAGCATCCAAAGCTGGATATAGTTGAATCCCGGCTCGACATGGTCGCCGACGCGCACCGGCACATTGGCCGGGCGCCAGAAGTCGGGGTCGGTCAGGCCGGTGAGCCACAGGGTCGGCAACTCATAAAAGGTTTTGCGCGGCAGGGCGCCCTCGGCATGCGGCATGTTGCAGGCGGAAAAATCCGGGCGCCCAGCGGTCGGTGTTGATCATGCCGATATAGGAGGGATGCGTCGCCTGGATGTGCAAGTGGCGACGTCCGGCGAGACGAAGTCGAGTTCAACATTGTCGCGCTCGGCGCAAAGGTCCGGCTGGCACTTGTTGACGACGCTGACCGCCATCTCGTTGACGAGCCCTGCCGAACCGGCGGCGAAAGCTGGCGAAGCGAGACAGAGCAAGGCGAGGCGAGGACGCGAGGAAGGCGCATGGAAAAAGTTCCAGTCATCCTGAAGATCTTTACGCGCGTGTAAGCCGCCCGCGGCCGGGAAGGCAAGCCGGGCTTGAGTTTCGCTTAAGGCTGGTTCTCTGGCGTCCCGAGCGACTATGTATGACAAAAGCGCGCCACGGCGCGAAAAGCGGGATCTCGTCGCAAAATGTCTGAAATTTAGGGTCTTTTTCCTTCGCTGGCGACGCCCGGACGGTCTCGGCCGAGCGCGCCATCGCCGAATTGCGCGCCGGGCGGCCTATCGTCGTGAGCGAGGGCGCGACGCGGCTGCTGGTTTTGGCCGCTGAAAATCTCGACGAGGTTTCCGCGCGCGCCCTCGAAACGCTGGCGCCGGGGAAAGCCACCTTGATCCTGTCGGCGCAAAGGCTGCGGAGGCTCGGCGTGGAGCGCTCCTCGCCGGGGCTGATCGCCTTGCCCAATGTCGATCTCGACCGCGTCGCCGCCTTGCTCGCGCAGGAGGACGCCCACATCGACGCGCCGGTGAAAACGCCCGGTCCGGCGGCGGAGGCGGCGCTCGACATTTTGCGGCTCGCCAATCTGCTGCCCGGCGCCATTCTCGCGCCGCTGGAAAAGCCCGCGCCGGAATTGCAGAGTGTCAGGGCTGCGACATCCGCGCCTTCCGCGCCCGAAAAATCACGTCGCTGCATATGGTCGGCCGCGCGCCGGCGCCGCTGGAAGGCGCGCCGCATTCCGAGTTCGTGGTGTTTCGCGGCGGCGAGGGTCTGCGCGATCAGGCGGCGGTCATCGTCGGCAAACCCGATTTCGCCGAGCCCGGTCAATGTGCGGTTGCATTCCGCCTGCCTCACCGGCGACTTGTTCGGCTCGCTCAAATGCGATTGCGGCGACCAGTTGCGCCATACCGCGCGCTTCATGGCCGAGAACGGCGGCGGCGTGATCCTCTATCTCGATCAGGAGGGGCGCGGCAACGGCCTCGCCAACAAGATCCGCGCCTATCGAGTTGCAGGCCAAGGGCCACGACACCTATGACGCCGACGAAATTCTCGGCTTCGGCCTCGACCAGCGCCGCTTCGGCTATGCCGCGCGCATGCTCGACTTGCTCGGCGTGACGCGGGTGCGGCTGATGACCAATAATCCGGCCAAGATCGAGGCGCTGCGCGCCGCCGGCCTCGATGTGACCGACCAGCGCATCCAGGGGCGTTCGACGCCTCAAAACATCCATTACCTCGCCACCAAGCGCGACAGAGCGGGCCATTTTCTCGATGTCGACATCCCCCCCTTCCGGCGACGCCTAAATCCGCACGCCTGTTTCGTTTCTCGCTGCTGCTGTTCGTCCTCGCCAGTCTTTATCTGGCTTGGCCGTGGCTGTCGGGCGAGGTGACGATCCCGTGGGATTCCAAGGCGCATTTCCAGCCGCAACTCGTCTTTCCTCGCCCATGCCCTGCATGACGGCCAGTCGCCCTTCTGGACGCCGAATGTCTTTGCCGGCATGCCGCAGATCGCCGATCCGCAATCGCTGATCTTCTCGCCGCCCTTTCTGCTGCTGGCGGCGCTCGTTCGCGAGCCGACCTTCCAGCAGGCCGACGCGGTCAGCTTCCTGATGCTGACCCTGGGCGGCATCGGCTGGATGCTTTATTTCCGCGATCGCGGCTGGAGCGCCGCCGGCGGGCTGGTCGCGGCGCTGGCCTTCGCCTATGGCGGCTCGGCGGCGTGGCGCATCCAGCATACCGGCCAGATTCTTTCGCTGTCGTGGTTTCCGCTGGCCTTCTGGGCGCTCAATCGGCGCGCTGGATCGCGCCTCGTTTCTGTGGGGAATGCTGGCGGGGCTGTTCGCCGCCTTCATGGTGCTGGGCCGCGACCAGATCGCCTGGCTATTCGTGCTGACACTGACCGTTTTCGTCATCTGGCGGTTTTTCGCCGCCCCCGAGGGCGACAAATACAGTTATGCCGCCCGCTTGCGGCGCCTGATCGCGCCGCATTGGCGGCGGTCTCATCGTCGGGCTGGCGGTCGCCGGTCCTCCGCTGCTGTGGACCATTGCGCTGGCGCAGCAATCCAACCGCGCCGAAATCACGCTTGACGGAGCGATGCGCGGTTCGCTGCATCCGGCCTCGCTGCTCACCGCCCTCGTCGCCAATCTTTACGGCATCACGGCGCCGCAGTCGCGATTCTGGGGGCCGCCCTCGCCGGCCTGGGGCGAGACCGGCCTTTATATCGCGCGCAACATGGGCGAGATTTATTTCGGCGCGCTGCCCTCATCGCGCCTGCTGGTTTTCGGGCTGTCGCCCGGGGCTGGGCGTTCGACCGGCCGATGCGCTTTTTCGTCGCCGTCGCCGCGGTGATGGCGATCTACGCCTTCGGCAAATATACGCCGGTCTTCGCCGCCCTGTTCGACGTTCCGGGCGCCAACCTGTTTCGCCGTCCCGCCGACGCCACCTTCCCGCTCTGCGTCTTCGCCGGGGTGATCGGCGGCTATTGCGTCAGCCGCGCCCTCGTTGCGCCGCCCGCGCGGCTGTGGCCGGGGCTGGCGGTCGTCGCCGCGCTCTATCTGTTGTGCCTCGGCGTCGCCTCCGCCAAGGGGCAGTTGTCCAGCGCGCTGGCGCCGCTTGCCTTTTCTGCGGTTTTCGCTGGACTATCGCTGCTCTGGCTCGCCAAGGCGCCGCTCTGGCGCGAGAGGCCGGCGCTGGGCCTGTTGCTTGCCTGCCTGCTGCTGACCTTCGATCTGTCGCTCAATAACGAGCCCAACCAGTCAACCGGCCTGCCGCCGCAGACCTATGACGTTCTCCGCGAGGGCACGCAGAACGAGACCATCGGCTTCCTCAAGCAGAAACTGGCGGAAAACTCGCGCGCCGGACCGCCGCGACCGGGTTGAGTTGGCGGGCATCGGTTTCCACTGGCCGAACGCCGGGCTTACCCATGGGCTCGACATGGACCTCGGCTATAATCCGATCCGCCTGACCCAATTCGTCGAAGTCACTCACGCCAACGACCATGTCGCGATCCCCGAGCAGCGGGTGTTTTCGCCGGCCTTCCCCTCGTATAAATCGCCGATGGCCAATCTATTCGGCCTGCGCTGGATCGCCACCGGCGTCCCGGCGGAGGAAATCGACCAGAGCCTCAAGCCCGGCGCCTTGCCTTTGGTCCGTCAGACCGCCGACGCCTATATATATGAAAACAAGGATGCGTTGCCGCGCGTGCTGCTGCCGGGCCGCGCCGTGGCGGCGGATTTTGCGCAAATCATCGAAAAGGGCGGGATGCCGGACATCGACTACCGACGCAACGTGCTGCTGGACCGGGCGGTCTGCGACGCCAGGCCGGAATTGGATTGCGCGGCGGCGGCGGGAAGCGGGGAGCCGGGGGTGGCGAAAATCCTGCGCTACGACAACACTTTGGTCGATGTTGAGGCCAATGCCCCGGCGCAAGGCGGCTTTCTCGTGCTCAACGATGTCTGGCAAAATTGGCAGACCGCCGCGGTCGATGGCCTGCCGGCGCCGATCCTGCGCGCAAATTTGTTGTTTCGCGCGGTGCGCCTCGCGCCGGGACCGCATCGCGTGCGCTTCCGCTTCGAGCCGATCCGAGGGTTGACGTCGTTCTGGTCGGGGATGGAAAAGTCGAAATAAGGCGTAATGAGGATAATTTTAGCCAAAAATAGCGAAGAATAAGGGCAATTTTAATAATTTGCGCCAGGTCATTGACCGTCCTCGGCCTTAAGGTCAAAGTTTGGATCGTTATCACAGTGTCGTTACCCTAGTTCCGTCTTCGCTCTTGCCGTCGAGCCACATGAAACCATCGTACCGTCACCTCGTCCTCGCCTCGATTCTCGCAATACTGTCCTTCCCCATGTCCATTCCGGGCGAGACGCATACGCGTCGCCTGCGGATCAATGCGGAGGAAACTTGCAAGGTTGGCGCCGCCCTGCCGGCCAAGATTTCGGCATTGCCAGGTTTTTCGCAGGCGTTGCGGCGCGGCGGAAGAGTGCGCATCGTCGCCATAGGTTCGTCATCGACCGAAGGCGTCGGCGCCAGTTCGCCCGCCGCCAATTACCCTTCCCAATTGCGCGCCCTGCTGGAAACGTCGCTTCCGAGCGACGAATTCGAAGTCATCAATCTGGGCGTCGGCGGCGAAACCGCCAACAAGACCGCCGCCCGCCTGCGCCGCGACATTCCGGCGCTCGAACCCGATCTCGTTGTCTGGCAGGTCGGCACCAATGACGCCCTGACCGGCGCGCAAACCGCCGATTATGAGGCGACCTTGCGCGGGACTCTGCAATTCCTCAAGGAGCGACGCTTGGATGTGTGCTGGTGGGCATGCAGTGGACGCGCAAACTGGCGAGCAACGAAGCCTATGCGCAAGTGCGCGAGGCCACCGCTCGGGTCGCCCGGCGCGAGGGCGTGGGGCTCGTCTCGCGCTACGACGCCATGCGGCAATTGGCCGAAATCAGCGGGAGAGAGGACATGATCGGTCCCGACAGCCTGCACATGAACGATCGCGGCTATCGCTGCATGGCCGAACAGGTCGCCGTCACCCTGGCGCACGCGGTTGACGCCGACCCGGCCACGTCAGGCCATCTCTGAGCCGATCGCTTCATCAGCTTTTCTTGCACTTGCTCATGAAGTCCTTGCGCGGCTTGCCATGCAGGGTTTGGCTATCGGCCTGCTTGGAGCAATCGAGCGACTTTGCGCTAGCGCGGCTTTCATGGCAGGCTTCGCGGGCATCGCGGGCTTGGTCATGGAGGGCGCGCGGGAGCGGCAGGCATGGCGGGCGCCGCCGGCGCCGTGGGCATGGCCGGGGCCTGGGCCCAGGCGGCGCCGGAAAAGGCGAGCATGGAAATCAGGGCGATCGATTTGGTCAGTTTCATGGCTGGGTCTCTCAATTTGACCGGATGTGGCGGCGTTTCAATTCCGTGCGGAATGCGCAACCACTTGCGAGGCTAATTCGGTTCCCACCGCTGTCTCTCAGAAATTCGTACTCAGGCGCGGCGACTATCCTCCCACCATGCGAGCACGGCCTCCAGCGAACAGGGCAGGGTTTCGGCGAATTCGCCCGCAAAGGCGTGCCAGTCGCCGGCGCGTTTGGCGCTGACGCCGACCAGCGTCGGCGTTCCGGCCGCCGCCGCCGCGCCGATCTCGGCCAGAAAACCGCCGCCTTCCGCCTCGGCGCGGCCGAATCGGCTGACCAGCAGCAGGTCGGGCTCCGCCGCGACGCTTTGCGCCAGCAGGCCCGCGGCTTCCGCCAGCGCCGAAGTGTCGAGCCGGCATCCTTCGGAGCAGGCGCCGAGGTCCTGCATCAGGTCGATCTGGCGGCCGCTTTCGATATGGGTGGCGAAAATGGTCTCGTCGCAGGGCGTCTGCACGACGCCGCCGACGCGTCCGCCGCGCGCCTCCACGCAGCGGCGCAATTCCGCCAGCAGCGCGTCGATCGGCTTCGCTTTCGTCGATAGACGACGGCCGCCAGCGCGGCGGCGATCGTTCATGTTGCCGCCTTGCGGATCAGGAACAGCAGGGCGCCTGCCGTTCGGCTTTGGCTTTCCAGCGCGTCGCCGGTCTCGCGCACAAGATTGGGCAGGTCGATGACGCTGAGCGGATCGGTGCAGGCGACCTCGACGTTTTCGCCCGGCGCCATCGCGGCGAGAACTTTGCGGGTTTTCAGCACGGGCAGGGGACATTTCAGGCCGCGCAGATCGAGTTTTTTCAAGGTTCGGGCCTCGTCGTCAGCCATTCCCGCGCCCGGAGGAGATCGTCCGGCGTGTTGACGTTGAAAAACGGATCGCGCGCGCGGAAAAGCCATTCGACCTGCGCGCAGTCCGTATTCTTGCTGGAATTGGCCGACCTTGCGCAAGCCCTCATCGATCAGCGCGCGGCGCAGTTCTTCGCGCAGGCGCGTCGGCCACAGCGCGACGACAGGATGGGCCCGTCCGCCGGACGCCGCACGGGCGAGGCCGGAGCCGGATTTTTGCGCCGCCTCGTAAAGCCGCGCGACAAGATCGTCGGGCAGGAAGGGGCAGTCGCAAGGCAGGCTGAGCAGCGGTGTGAAAACCATTTTCCGCGGCATGGTCGAGGCCAGCCAGCACGCCGGCCAGCGGCCCGGCGTGGCCGGGCAGCGGCGTCGGCGAGCAGAGGCAGGCCGAGGGATCGCGAAGGGCGCCTGCGCTTCCGGCGTGGCGTCGTGAAGATTGATCGCGACGGCCTGGCACTGCGCTTGCGCGGCGCAAATCGACCCGGTCGATCAGGCGCACGCCGCCTAGATCCAGCGCGGCTTGCCGGCCCCGCCCATGCGGCGGCCGAGACCGCCGGCGAGAATCAAACCCGAGAACCGGCGCCTTTCTTGGCATGGGTCGCATCATTGGCGCGATGCCGTCGATCTGGCGATGGACAAGGCTGGTCGAATGAGGCATAAAGATATGTTTATATCATATATGGACGCTTGATGACCGACAAAACCGCCTCCACTCTTGCCGGATGCTCTGGCCAGCCTCGCCGCCATTGGCGAGGAGACGCGCCTGCGCGTCTATGCGCTGCTGACCGAGGCGGAACTGGCGGTGAGCGAATTGGTGGCCATTCTCGGCCAGTCGCAGCCCCGCGTCTCGCGCCATCTCAAGTCTGCTGCTCGAAGCCGGTCTGGTCGATCGGCATCGCGAAGGCGCATGGGCTTTTTTCCGCGCCTCGGAAAAGGGGCCGGGCGCGGCTCTGGCGCGCGCCGTATTGGCGCGGCTCGACAGCGAGGATCCGGTCCTCGCCCGTGACCGCGCGCGGCTGAAGGACGTGCGCGCCTCGCGCGCCGGACAGGCGCAGAAATATTTTGCCGAACATGCGCCGGTCTGGAACGAAACGCGCAAGCTGCACGCGCCGGAGGCCGAGGTCGAGGCCGCGATTTTCGCCGCGGCGCAGGAAAAAGGATCGCAGTGGCGCCGCCTGCTCGACATAGGCTGCGGGGCCGGGCGGATTCTCGAATTGCTCTCCCCTCGCGCGGAAAACGCCATCGGCGTCGATCTTTCGCCGGCCATGCTCGGCGTGGCGCGGGCGCAGCTCGAAAGGTCGGGCCTGCGCAACGTGCAATTGCGCCAGGGCGACATTTACGCCCTGCCGGTCGACGCGGAGGTCATCGATCTCGCCGTGGTGCATCAGGTCCTGCATTATCTCGACAATCCCGCCCGCGCCCTGCGCGAGGCGGCGCGCGCGCTCGCCCCGGGCGGGCGGCTGATCGTGGTCGATTTCGCGCCCCATCGCTGCGAAATGCTGCGCGAAAACCACGAGCATCGGCGGCTCGGCTTCCCCGCCGACGAGGTCGGCGGATTATCTCGAGCAGGCGGGACTGGAATCGCTCTCGCATCGCGACTTGGCCCCCGGCGACGAGAGCCGGGACGCAAAAACTGACCGTGTCCCTCTGGCTGGCGCGCGATCCGCGCGAGGCCGCTCTACAAGAAAGCAAGATCTGATGCTCCAGGAGTCGCGACGCAGCCGCCGCCAGCACAAGCCCATCGACGTGTCGTTCGAATTCTTTCCGCCGAAATCGGCGGAAATGGAGGCGGCCCTGTGGGAGGCGATCGAGCGTCTCGCGCCGTTGCGTCCGAATTTCGTCTCAGTCACCTATGGCGCCGGCGGCTCGACCCGCGAGCGCACCCATGCCACGGTCGCCCGCATCCTGCGCGAGACCGCGATCAAGCCCGCCGCGCATCTCACCTGCGTCGGCGCGACGCGCGACGAGGTGGACGAGGTCGCGCGAGGCTATTGGGAGGTCGGCGTGCGCCACATCGTCGCCCTGCGCGGCGATCCGCAGGGCGGCCTCGGCTCGGCCTATAAGCCGACGCCCGGCGGCTACGCCAATTCCACCGAACTGGTGCGCGGGCTTGCGCGCCATCGGCGATTTCGAAATCTCGGTCTCGGCCTATCCGGAAAAACATCCGGAAAGCGCCAGTTTCGAGCAGGACATCGACGTGCTCAAGGCCAAGATCGACGCGGGCGCGACGCGGGCCATCACCCAGTTCTTCTTCGAAAACGACATGTATTTCCGCTTTCTCGATCGCGTCCGCGCCGCGGGGATCACCATTCCCGATCGTGCCCGGGCGTGACGGCGGTGCAGAATTTCAAGCAGACCGCCAATTTCGCCAAGCGAGCCGGCGCCAGCGTGCCGGATTGGCTGGGCGAGCGCTTCGCGGGTCTCGACGACGATCCGCAAACCCGCCGCCTGATCGCGGCGGCGGTGGCGGCCGAACAGGTTTTCGATCTGCTCGACCGGGGCGTGGAGCAATTCCATTTTTACACGATGAACCGCGCCGATCTGGTCTATGCCGTGTGCCATCTTCTTGGCGTGCGGGCGATGGAGTCGGAGAAGGTTACGGCCTGAAGCGCCGTCATTGCGAGCGAAGCGAAGCGATCCAACGCGGTCGGCGACCATGGATTGCTTCGCTTCGCTCGCAATGACGAAATCGATAAATTTGCGCGCAGCACGGCCTGCAACAGGAAAACCATGACCTCGACGCAAAATCGCTTCGACGGCAAGACCGCGCTGCAGGCTCTCACATGATGCGGCGCGCGAAAAAATTCTCGTGCTCGACGGCGCCATGGGCACGATGATCCAGCAGCGCAAATTCTCCGAAGAGGATTTTCGCGGCGAGCGTTTCGCCGACTGGCCGCGCGATCTGCGCGGCAACAACGACCTGCTGATCCTGACCCAGCCCGACGCGATCCGCGAAATCCATCTCGCCTATTTCCAGGCCGGCGCCGACATCGTCGAGACCAACACCTTTTCCTGCACCACCATCGCCCAGGCCGATTACGGCATGGAATCGCTGGCGCGCGAGTTGAACGTGCAGGGCGCGCGCCTCGCCATGGAGGCGGCGATCGAGGCGGAAAAGCGCGACGGCAAAAAACGTTTCGTCGCCGGCGCGATGGGCCCGACCAACCGCACCGCGTCGATCTCGCCGGACGTGTCCAATCCCGGCTTCCGCGCCGTGACTTTCGACGAATTGCGCGTCGCCTACAAGGAAGCGGCGAGCGGCCTGATCGAGGGCGGCGCCGACATCCTGCTGCTCGAGACCATCTTCGACACGCTCAACGCCAAGGCGGCGCTGTTTGGCATTGACGAAGCCTTCGAGGAGACCGGCGTGACCCTGCCGGTGATGATTTCCGGCACGATCACCGACCTGTCGGGACGCACGCTGTCGGGCCAGACGCCGGCCGCGTTCTGGAATTCGCTGCGCCACGCAAAGCCCTTTTCCATCGGCCTGAATTGCGCGCTCGGCGCGCGCGAAATGCGCGCCCATATCGCCGAGCTCTCGCGCATCGCCGACACACTCGTCTGCGCCTATCCCAACGCCGGACTGCCCAATGAATTCGGCCTCTATGATGAAAGCCCGGAGGCCATGGCGGAGCTGGTCGGCGAATTCGCCGACAGCGGCCTGGTCAATATCGTCGGCGGCTGCTGCGGCACCAGCCCGTCCCATATCCACGCCATCGCCAAGCGCGTCGCCGGCGTCAAGCCGCGCGAAATTCCGGCCATCGAGCCGCTGCTGCGGCTGTCCGGGCTGGAGCCTTTCGCGCTCACCTCCGACATCAAATTCGTCAATATCGGCGAGCGCACCAATGTCACCGGCTCGGCGAAATTCCGCAAATTGATCAAGGCCGGCGACTATGCCGCCGCGCTCGATGTGGCGCGCGATCAGGTCATCGCCGGCGCGCAGATCATCGACGTCAACATGGACGAAGGCCTGCTCGATTCCCAAAAGGTCATGGTCGAGTTCCTGAACCTCGTCGCCGCCGAGCCGGACATCGCGCGCGTGCCGGTGATGGTCGATTCCTCGAAATTCGAGGTGATCGAGGCCGGGCCTGAAATGCCTGCAGGGCAAGCCGGTGGTCAATTCGATCTCGCTGAAGGAAGGCGAGGCCAAATTCATCGAACAGGCGAAGATCGTGCGCCGTCACGGCGCCGCCGCCGTGGTCATGGCCTTTGACGAACAGGGCCAGGCCGACACCTTTGAGCGCAAGGTCGAAATTTGTGCGCGCGCCTACAAGATTCTTGTCGAAAAAGTCGGCTTCGAGCCGCAGGACATCATCTTCGATCCCAATGTTTTCGCGGTGGCGACGGGCATCGAGGAACACAATCATTACGGCGTCGATTTCATCGAGGCGACGCGCGAAATCCGCCAAAACCTGCCGCACGCCCATGTGTCGGGCGGCGTGTCGAACCTGTCCTTCTCGTTTCGCGGCAATGAAGTCGTGCGCGAGGCGATGCACAGCGTGTTTCTCTATCACGCCATCGCCGGCGGCATGGACATGGGCATCGTCAACGCCGGCCAGCTCGGCGGTCTATGAAAAGATCGATCCGGCGTTGCGCGAGGCCTGCGAGGACGTGGTGCTCGACCGCCGCCCCGACGCGACCGAGCGGCTGCTGGACGCTGGCGGAAAAATTCAAGGGCCAGAGCACGGAGTCGCGCGAAAAGGACGCGGCCTGGCGCGAGGCGCACGTCGAGGCGCGGCTCGAATATGCGCTGGTCAACGGCGTCACCGAATTCATCGACGCCGATGTCGAGGAGGCGCGGCAGCGTTCGTCGCGCGCGCTCGACGTGATCGAGGGGCCGCTGATGGCCGGCATGAACAAGGTCGGCGATCTGTTCGGCGCCGGAAAAATGTTCCTGCCGCAGGTGGTGAAATCGGCGCGGGTGATGAAGGCGGCGGTGGCCTATCTGCTGCCTTTCATCGAGGCCGGCAAAGCCGAGGGCGACACGCGGAAGAACGCCGGCAAAATCCTGCTGGCGACCGTCAAGGGCGACGTGCATGACATCGGCAAGAACATTGTCGGCGTGGTGCTGGCCTGCAACAATTTCGAGATCGTCGATCTCGGCGTGATGGTTCCGGCGGCGCGGATTCTCGACGAGGCGAAAAAGCAGAAGGTCGACATCATCGGCCTGTCCGGCCTGATCACGCCCTCGCTCGACGAGATGGCTTTCCTCGCCAGCGAAATGCAGCGCGAGGGTTTCGACATTCCGCTGCTGATCGGCGGCGCCACCACCTCGCGCGTCCATACGGCGGTGAAGATCGCGCCGAATTATCGCAAGGGCAGGCGGTTTATGTCACTGACGCCAGCCGCGCCGTCGGCGTGGCGCAATCGCTGCTCGGCGTCGGACAAGGCCGCCTATCAGGCGCAGATCGCGCGCCGAATACGCGCATGTCGCCGAGGCCCATGCGAAGGCGGAAAGCGACAAGCAGCGCGTGCCGCTGGCGCGCGCGCGCGAAAAACGCGCGCAAGATCGACTGGGCCGACTTATGCGCCGCCGCGCCCGACTTTCACCGGCACGCGCGTGCTGTCCTCGACTCGATGTCGCGGAGCTCATCCCCTATATCGACTGGACGCCCTTCTTCCAGACCTGGGAGCTGAAGGGCCGCTATCCCGAAAATTCTCGAAGACGAAAAACAGGGCGCGGCGGCGCAAGGCGCTGTTCGACGATGCGCAGGCCATGCTCAAGCGCATTGTCGACGAGCGCTGGTTCAATCCCAAGGCGGTGCTCGGCTTCTGGCCGGCCAATGCGGTCGGCGACGATATCGCGCTGTTTACCGGCGAGTCGCGGCGGCGAAAAGCTGGCGACGCTTGTACACGCTTGCGCCAGCAATTGGCGCGGCATGACGGCAAGCCCAATGTCGCGCTGGCCGATTTCGTCGCGCCGCAGGACAGCGGCAAGGCCGATTATATCGGCGCCTTCGTCGTCACCGCCGGGCCGGAGGAAAAGAAAATCGCCGAAAAATTCGCCACGGCCAATGACGACTACGGCTCGATCATGGTCAAGGCGCTGGCCGACCGTCTGGCGGAAGCTTTCGCCGAATATCTGCATGAGCGCGTGCGCAAGGAATTCTGGGCCTATGCGCCGGACGAAAACCTGTCCAACGACGATCGCGTCGCGGAGAAATATGGCGGCATCAGGCCGGCGCCCGGCTATCCGGCCCAGCCCGACCATACCGAGAAGCAGACGATTTTCGATCTGCTGGCGGCGGAGCGGCGCATCGGCGTTTCGCTCACCGAAAGTTTCGCGATGCTGCCGGGGTCGTCGGTCAGCGGCCTCTATTTCTCGCATCCGGACGCGCATTATTTCGGCGTCGCCAAGGTCGAGCGCGATCAGGTCGAGGATTACGCCGACGCGCAAAGACATGAGCGTCGCGGAGGTCGAGCGCTGGCTGGCGCCGGTGCTGAACTATTCTCCGCGAAGCTGAGTCGTGTCCCGTTGTATTGGTTTCGCGCCGGTCTCGCGCGCGGATGCGCGCGTGCTGGTTCTCGGCACGCTGCCGAGCGTGGAATCGTTGCGGCGGCAGCAATATTACGCCAAGAGTCAGAACGCCTTCTGGAAGATCATGGCGGACCTGACGGGGGTCGCTCCCGACGCGCCTTACGATCGGAGGTTGCAAAGTCTCAAGGATGCGGGCGTGGCGCTGTGGGATGTTTGCGCCGAGGCGCGGCGCGAAGGCAGCCTCGACGCCGATATCAGAGAGACAATCCCAATGATTTTGAGGGGTTTTTCCGCGCGCATCCCTGCATAGAGCTGATCGGCTTCAACGGACAGGCGGCGGCAAAGTTATTCCGCCAACATGTCGCGCCGTCATTGTCGGAGGCGTCGCGAAAAATTCCCGGCGTAACGCTGCCCTCGACCAGTCCAGCCCATGCATCGATGAATTTCGAGCGGAAACGCGTGTTGTGGCGCGAGGCGCTCACGGCGATACCGACTGAGGGCTGACAAGCTCAGGCGGCGCCCGGCAGGGAAAACGTCAGCGCCCGCAGGGTCTCCATGGTCGAGACATCGGCGACGCCGTCCACTTGTCCGGGCCGAAAATGGCGCTGGAAAGCCGCGACCGTTTTTCCGTCGCCTCGTCATAGACCCCGTTCACCGCGAGCGCCATAGCCGAAGCGCGCGAGCAGAGTCTGCAAGGCGGCCACCGGCGGTCCCATGGCGCCCGGCTCATAGACCGGGCCGGGGCGGATCGGCGCCGGGGCGACCCAATGGCCCACGCCCGCTTCATGCAGGCGCCGCCAGGGAAAGATTTCGCCCGGATCGATTTTGCGTCCCGGCGCGATGTCGGAATGGGCCAGCACGCGCTCGGGCGGGATGTCCAGCCTTGCGCGATGTCGCGGCACAAGGCGATCGACGGCGTCGATCTGGGCGTCGGGAAAGGGCGGCGCGCCGCCGTCGTGGCCGGGATTGACGATTTCAATGCCGATCGAGCGCGAGTTCATGTCGGTCTCGCCGGCCCAGAAACTGCGGCCCGCGTGCCAGGCGCGGCGCGCTTCGGGCACCAACTGCCAGATGCGGCCGTCTTCCCAGACGAAATAATGGCAGGAGACCTGCGCCACCGGCGAACACAGCAGATCGAGCGCCGCCTCGCCGGTGGCCATGCCGGTATAATGCAGGATCAGCGCGTCGGCGGGGCCGGTCAGCCGCTCGCCATGATTGGGCGAAGGGCGGCAGAGCGTCGCGAGAGGGCTATCGGGGGTCATGGCGGCGCCTGAAAAAAAAGGACGGCCCTGACTGCGGGGCCGTCCTTCAACGCAAAGAGCTCGCGCGATCAATTATACCAAGCGACGCAATGGCGATTGCCGTAATAGTCGTACGTCGAATTCGGCGCAACGCGGACGCGGACGGCGGCGGCGCGGTGTTGGCGCCGATAATACCGCCCGCCGCGGCGCCGATCAGGCCGCCAGCAAGCGCGCCGCCAGCAGTGCCCGAGGCCGCGCCGCCGATCAGGGCGCCGGTCGCGCCGCCGAGCGCGGCGCCGCCAACGGCGCGGTCCTGCGGGCTATAGCAGCCGCCGAGCGCCAGCGTGGTCGCCAGAACAACGGTCAGCGAAATGACTTTCTTCATTCCAATTCCTCCGAGCGGCCGGAGCCCGGCCTGGATCAAACCTGTTCTCTCCCCCGCGCCTTTGCCGGTTCGATTCGCGTTTCGCGGCGTTTGCGACGAAATTTTCACGGTTTGACCTGCCGAATGCGCCGGAAGGCATAATTAGCAAAATAAACATCTGGCGCAAGCCGGAAACGTTAGATATGGGGTTCGATCTATTCGCGCCCGGTCTTGCGGCTCCGACGCGGAAAAATCCTCGGGCACGCCGACTATATTTGAGCGGAAACGGTGTTTATTCGCAGGAAGCCGGACGCCGCACTAAAAACTTGACGCGCAGCCTGCGGCTGTTATGCCCACACCGTCAGTCGGCTGGATGGCCGCCGTCCTCTCAGGGGATGGAGGAAAGTCCGGGCTCCACGGAGAAACGGCGCCGGATAACGTCCGGCGGGGGCGACCCCAGGGAAAGCGCCACAGAAAGCAAACCGCCTTCGTTTACCGGAGGTAAGGGTGAAAGGGTGCGGTAAGAGCGCACCGCGCCGGCGGCAACGTCGGCGGCACGGCAAGCCCCGCCGGGAGCAAAACCGAATAGGGACGACAGGGCTTTTGCCCAGCCCTCTCCGGGCCGTCGTCCGGGTTGGTTGCTAGAGACGGCCGGTAACGGCCGCCCCAGAGGAATGGCCATCGCGCGCCGCAAGGCGCCATACAGAACCCGGCTTACAGGCCGACTGACGCTTATCTGAGCTAAAATACGGGCCAGAATCTTGGCTCTCGCCCCGCTGACGTCAACAATGTCTTAACGCTAACGATGCATTAATGGCGGCCATTGTAATTTCTCGAAGGTCGCGGCGCCCGCGTTGACGCTCCCCATGTCGCATGTTAGCCCGGTTCAAACTTTCAGCGGCGCAAGCCTTTCGCTCGGCGCAAGCATGCGAGGTCTTTTGCGCAGCTTCGTCGCGAGCAGGCTCGCCAGGCTGGAGTCAGAGCCAGGTTACGGATTTAACCCCAGCAGCGACCAAAGCTCGCGCGGAAAACCGTCCATGATCGAAGCCGCAGGAGACACTGCCTCGGAAAATACCCGAACCGCAATTCGCCGCATGTGCCGGTGCTGGCCGCCGAAGCCTTGCAGGCTCTGGCCGTCTCGCCAGACGGGCTTTATCTCGACGGCACTTTCGGCGCCGGCGGCTATTCGCGGCTGATCCTCGAAGCGGGCGGCCGGGTGCTGGCGCTCGACCGCGACCCCACCGCCATCGCGGCGGGTCAGGCGCTCGTCGAGCAAAGCGGCGGCAGGCTCATCCTCGCGCAAACCCGTTTCTCTCAAATGGAAGCGGCGGCGCGAAAGAAAATCTCGGGACTTTCGACGGGATCGCGCTCGATATCGGCGTGTCGTCCATGCAGTTCGACCAGGCCGAGCGCGGCTTTTCCTTCCGCTTCGACGGGCCGCTCGACATGCGCATGGAGCGGGCGGGGCGCAGCGCCGCCGATCTGGTCAATGAACTGGAGGCGGAGCCGCTCGCCAACATCCTTTATCTTTATGGCGAGGAGCGCGCCTCGCGGCGAATCGCCCGCGCCATCGTCGCCGAGCGCGCCAGGCGCCGATCCTGACCACCGGCCGGCTGGCCGAAATCATCGCCCGCGCCGTCGCCGAGCAAGAAATTCGGCGAAATTCATCCGGCCACGCGGTCGTTTCAGGCGCTGCGCATCGCGGTCAACGAGGAACTCGACGAATTGACGCAGGCGCTGGCGGCGGCCGAACGGTTGCTGCGGCCGGGCGGGCGGCTGGCGGTGGTGACCTTCCATTCGCTGGAAGACCGCATCGTCAAGCATTTCTTCGCCGAACGCGCCGGGCGCGGCCGCGCTGTCTCCCGCCTGCTGCCGGGAGAAATCCCGCCGCCCCCTTCGACTTTCATCGTGTCCCCCGGAGCCAACCGATCGCGGCGGGGCCGCAGGAATGCCTGCGCAATCCGCGCGCCCGTTCGGCCAAATTGCGCTGGGGCGAGCGAACTGACGCGCCGCCAGCAAAACAGGAAAAGTCGCCCACGCCGGAAAGGGATCGCTGAAATGTTGCGTATTCTCAATGTCTTGGCGATTGTGGTTCTGGTCGGCTCGGCTGTTTACGCCTATTCGATCAAATATGCGACGCTGTATCAGTCCGAACGCATGGTCAAGATGAAGCACGAATTGCAGAATGAGAAGGACGCGCTCGCCGTGTTGCGCGCCGAATGGGCGCATGTCGCCAATCCCGTCCGCATCGAGACTTTGGCCGACCAGCATCTCGGCGGGCAGGTGATGCAATTGTCGCAGATCGCCACGCTCGCCACCCTGCCGGACAAGGCGGCGCGCGGCGACGAGATCGGCGCCAAGATGAAGGATCTTGGCCTCTCGGAGGCGACCGCCGCGCCGTCGGATGCCGCCAAGACCCCGCCCGCTGCGCAGGAATTCGGCCAAGGAATCGCCAGCCCGCGGCTGCCCTGCATAAAACCGCAGGCGCGCTGACAAGACGCGCCCGACATGCAGGCCCAAGCCGGAAAGGTAAGAGCATGGACTTCGGCGCTTCGCCTCCCCACGATCCTTTCGAGCAAGCGCCGGACGAACAGGCGCCTGTCCAGCATGACGCGCCCGAAGCCGCTCGATGCCCAGGTCACGCCCGCGCCGCGAAAAAGGCGTCTGGCGGCTTCAAGGCCGGCCTGCGCGACATGTTTTCGACCCATGTGTCGAAAAGCCCGTTGCGCATTCGTCTGGTCGCCGCTGGTTTTCGCGGCGCTCTTCCTGCTTTTCATCGGCCGGCTCGCCTATCTCGGCCTCAAGCCGGACCCGCATTCGGATCGGCGCGAGGCTTCCGAGGCGGTTTCCGCCGCGCGGCCCGATCTCGTCGACCGCAATGGCGAGATTTTGGCGCACGACATCAAGGTGATGTCGGTGTTCGCCGAACCGCGCCGCATCATCGACAAGGACGAGGCGACCGAACTCGTCACCGCCATCCTGCCCGACGTGAACGCCCGCGAATTGCGCGAAAAACTCGGCTCGCGCAAAGGCTTCGTCTGGATCAAGCGCGAAGTCACGCCGAAGCAGCAGCAGGCGATCTTCCGTCTGGGCCTGCCCGGCGTCGGCTTCATGCCGGAAAACAAGCGCATCTATCCCAACGGGCCGCTCGGCGCCCATGTGCTCGGCTTCACCAATTCCGACAATAACGGCATTGCCGGCATCGAAAAATATCGTCGATGGCCAGGGCCTCGCCGACCTGCATGGCGCGGGCTTCAATCTCACGCCGGAAAACCTCACCCCCATCGCCCTGTCGCTCGACATGCGCGCGACCCATGCGGTGCGTGACGAACTGGCCAACGCCATGGAGCGTTTTCCCGCCAAGGCGGCCGCCGCGGCCATTCTCGATGTCAACACCGGCGAAGTCGTCGCCGAAGCCTCGCTGCCGGATTACGACCCCAACAATCCCGACCGACGCGCTCAAGTCCGAACAACATCAACCGATTGACTGTCGGCGTCTTTGAAATGGGCTCGACCTTCAAGGCGCTCACGCATCGCCATGGCGCTGGATTCCAACAAGGTCAATCTCAACTCCCGCATCGACGCGCGCGGCCCGCTGCGCCGCCGGCCGCAACTTCATCCACGACTATCATCCCGAAGACCATCCGCTGACCGTGCCGGAAGTCTTCACCTATTCGTCCAATGTCGGCACGGCGCGCATGGCGTTGATGGTCGGCATCGAAGGCCACAAGGCGTTTTTGCGCAAGATGGGCCAGATCGACCGCATGCGCACGGAATTGCCGGAAAACGCCGAACCCATCGTGCCGCGCAACTGGAGCCTCGTCTCCACCATGACCATCGCCTTCGGCCACGGTCTGGCGGTGGCGCCGCTGCAGGCGATGATGGCGGTCGGCGCACTGCTCAACGGCGGCTATATGATCGTGCCGACCTTTCTGAAACGCCCGCCGAATTCGACAAGACCGCCATGCCGCGCGTCGTGCGGCCCGAAACCATCCGAGTCGCTGCGCTACATCATGCGGCTCAACGCCGAGATCGGCACCGCCAAAAAGGCCAATATTCCCGGCTATTTCGTCGGCGGCAAGACCGGCACGGCGGAAAAGGTCATCAACGGCCATTACAACAAGAACAAGCTGTTCACGACCTTCATGGCGGTGGTGCCGGCCGACAAGCCGCGCTATCTGTTCATGACGGTGATGGACGAGCCGCAGGGTCTGCGCGCAAGACGGCCATTTCGCCACCGCCGCCTATAATTCCGGCTATGTCACCGGCAGGCTGATCGAGCGCGTCAGCCCGCTGCTGGGCCTTGAGCCGCGCCTCGAGTTGCCGACAACCCCTTCCCGCTGCTGGCGCGCATGGGCTATGGCTTCGCCAACACGCCGAGATCTCCGGGAGGAGACCATTGATGCGCCTCGACGCACTGTTTCCCGAAGCGCCCGAGAATTTCCGCGCGCTTGAAGTCTCCGGGGTGACCGCCGACAGCCGCGCGGTCGGCGCCGGGCTTCGTGTTTTTCGCCGTCGCCGGCGCCAAGGCCGACGGCTTGAGTTTTGCGCCTCAAGCGCTGGCCGCCGGCGCTGTCGCTATCGTGGGCGAAAAGCCTCCCGAAGCGCGATCTGGCCGACGCGCCGTTCATTCGTGTGGATGACGTCCGCGCCGCCCTTTCGCGCGCCGCCGCTGCGCTTTTCCCGCGCCAGCCGGAAAAAATCGTCGCCGTCACCGGCACCAGCGGCAAGACCTCGGTGGCCGATTTCACCCGCCAGATTTTCGCGGCCTGCGGTTTTCAGGCCGCCTCGCTCGGCACCATCGGCGTCATCAAACCCTCCGGCGCGGTCTATGGCTCGCTGACCACGCCCGATCCGGTCACCCTGCACCAGACGCTCGACGCGCTTGCCGAGGAGGGCGTCACCCATCTGGCGCTGGAGGCGTCGTCGCATGGCCTCGACCAGCGCCGCCTCGACGGCGTGCGGCTGACGGCGGGCGCCTTCACCAATCTGTCGCGCGACCACCTCGATTACCACGCCGGCCTCGACGACTATCTCGCCGCCAAGCTGCGGCTGTTCGACGTGTTGCTGCAGCCCGGCCAGACGGCGGTGATCGCCGCCGACGGCGATTTTTCCGCCCAAGTCATCGACGCCTGCGTTTTGCGCGGGTTGAAGGTTTTCACGGTCGGCTTCAACGGCGACGGCTTGCGTCTCAAGGAGCATGCAGGCGCGAAGGCTTTTCGCTGCTGCTGGACCTGGTCTATGAGGACGCAGGAGTTTCGCGTAAAACTGCCTCTCGCCGGGGCCTTCCAGGCCGAAAACGCGCTGGTCGCGGCGGGTCTGGCGCTGGCGGCCGGCTGCCCGCCGGAAGAGGTTTTCGCCGCGCTCGAAAATCTGCGCGGCGCGCCGGGACGGCTGGAGTTTGTCGGCGACAAGGACGGCGCTCCCGTCTTCGTCGATTACGCCCACAAGCCCGACGCGCTGGAAAAGGCGCTGGCGGCGCTCAAACCTTTCGCGCAAAACCGGCTGATCGTGGTGTTCGGCTGCGGCGGCGACCGCGATCAGGGCAAGAGGCCGCTGATGGGCGAGATCGCCGCCAAAGGCGCCGATGTCGTCATCGTCACCGACGACAATCCGCGCAGCGAAAAGGCGGCGAGCATCCGCGCCGCCATTCTGGCCGCCGCGCCGGGCGCGCTGGAGATCGGCGACCGCGCCGAGGCCATCCGCGCCGGCGTCGCCATGCTTGAGCCGGGCGACGTGCTGCTGATCGCCGGCAAGGGCCATGAGACCGGACAGATCGTCGGCAAGGAGGTTCTGCCTTTTTCCGACCGCGACGAAGCGCAAGCGGCGCTTGAGGCGGCGCTAGAAGCGGAAACCGGCGAGACCGAATTTCTGTGGAGCGGCCTCGGACTGGTCGCGCCCTTGCACGCCCGGGTGTCCGGCGCCGTTCCCGAAGGCGTGACCGGCGTTTCCATCGACACCCGGACGCTCAACCCGGCGAACTCTACTTCGCCATCAAGGGCGACAATAGCGACGGCCATGATTACGTCGCCAAGGCGTTCGAGCGCGGCGCCGCGGCGGCGGTGGTGGACGAGGCGCATGCCGACGCGCTCAAGCCGCTCGGCTCGCTCTATGTCGTGCGCGACGTGCTCAAGGCGCTGGAGGGCCTCGCGCGCGCCGCCCGCAAGCGCAGCAAGGCCAAGATCATCGCGGTGACGGGCTCGGTTGGAAAAACCTCGACCAAGGAGGCCTTGCGCAAGGTTTTGGGCGACGCCGGGCCGACCCATGCGTCGGACAAGTCCTACAATAACCATTGGGGCGTGCCGCTCATGCTCGCGCGCCTGCCGGAACAGGCGCGTTTCGCGGTGTTCGAGATCGGCATGAACCATGCCGGCGAGATCACGCCGCTGGTCGACATGGTGCGCCCGCATGTCGTCGTCGTCACCAATGTCGCGCCGGTCCATCTCGAACATTTCGCCAATCGTCGAGGCGATCGCCGACGCCAAGGCGGAAATCTTCGCCGGTCTGGTCAGAGGGCGGCGTCGCCATCATCAACCGCGACGTCGAAACTTTCGCCATGCTGCAAGAAGCTGCGGAAAAATCGCCCGCGAGCCATGTGCTGAGTTTCGGCGAGCATCTGGCCGCCGACGCGCGACTCGTCAGCTTCGACCCGGAAGAGAATTTTTCCCGCATTTCCGCCCGTGTGCTGGGGCAGGACATGCGCTTTCGCCTCGGCGCGCCGGGCCGCCATCTGGCGATCAACGCGCTGGCGGTGCTGCTGGCCGCGCGCTCGGTCGGGCTCGACCTCGCCGCCGCCGCAGCGTCCCTGTCCGAAGTCGCGCCGCCGCAAGGACGCGGCGCGCGCGAAAAGTCTGCGGCTCGATCCCGAGCGGCCGGACAGCGAAATCCTGCTGATCGACGAAAGCTACAACGCCAATCCCGCCTCGATGCGCGCGGCGATCGAAGTTGTTGGGCGCGGCGAAGGTTGTCGGCCAGGGCCGCCGCATCGCCGTGCTCGGCGACATGCTGGAGCTTGGGCCGACCGGGCCTGACCCTGCATGTCGAACTGGCCGAGGCATTGGAGCAAAATCGCGTCGATCTGCTTTTCGCCGCCGGACCGCTGACGCGCCATCTTTTTGACGCGCTGCCGCCGCAAAAGGCCGGCGCCTGGGCTGTGGACGCGGCTGTCGCTCGAATCTCTGGTGGCGGAAGCGCTGCGTCCCGGCGACGTCGTGATGGTCAAAGGGTCCAATGGCTCGCGCATGCACGCGCTTGTCGCCGGACTGAAAGCCCGGCTGCGCAAGCGCAGCGCAAGCTGAAAGCGGAAGGACCGAAGTATGCTGACCTGGCTCGCGGAATTCTCCCATCATCTGGGTCCGCTCAATGTCTTCCGTTACATCACCTTCCGCGCCGCCGGCGCCTCCGCGACGGCGCTTGTTCTTCGTCTTCTTCTTCGGTCCGAACATCATCGCCTCGCTGCGGCTCAAGCAGGGCAAGGGCCAGCCGATCCGCACCGACGGCCCGCAGTCGCATCTGGCGAAAAAGGGCACGCCCACCATGGGCGGGCTGATGATCCTGTCCGGCATGGTGGTCTCGACCCTGCTCTGGGCCAATCCGCGCAGCGCCTATGTGTGGATCGTGCTGTTCGTGACGCTTGGCTTCGGCGCCATCGGTTTTTATGACGATTATCTCAAGGTGACCAAGCAGAGCCACAACGGCTTTTCCGGCCGTTCGCGCCTTGCCGGCGAGGCGGCCATCGCCATTGTGGCGGCCTATTTCATGATGTGCGCCTCCGCCACCGCGCCGGTGACATCGCTCGCGCGATTTCTTCCACGCCTTCGTCGCGCCCTTCACCGCCAGCGCTCCGGCGACCAAGCTGGCGGCGCCCTTCATCCATGGCTGGATCGTCGATCTTTCGTGGTTCTTCCTGCCTTTCGCCGGTTTCGTCATCGTCGGCGCCGGCAATGCGGTCAATCTCACCGACGGTCTCGACGGCCTCGCCATCGTTCCGGTGATGATCGCGGCGGCGACTTTCGCCATCATCGCCTATCTCGCCGGCAATGAAATCTTCGCCCATTACCTCGGCATCAATTACGTGCCGGGGGCGGGCGAACTCACCGTCATGTGCGGCGCGGTGATCGGCGCCGGACTCGGCTTCCTGTGGTTCAACGCGCCGCCCGCCCAGATTTTCATGGGCGACACCGGCTCGCTGGCGCTGGGCGGCATGCTCGCCGCCATTGCGGTGGCGGTGAAGCATGAGATTGTGCTGGCGATCGTCGGCGGCCTGTTCGTCATGGAGGCGTTTTCCGTCATCGTGCAGGTCGGGTCCTTCAAGATGACCGGCAAGCGCGTGTTCAAGATGGCGCCCATCCATCATCATTTCGAGCAACTGGGCTGGTCCGAACCGCAGGTCGTGGTGCGCTTCTGGATCGTCGCTTTCGTCCTGGCCCTGATCGGCCTCACCACATTGAAGGTGCGTTGATGATCCCCGTCAGCACATTTGCCGGGCAGGCCGTCGCGCTGTTCGGTCTCGGCGGCTCGGGCCTGTCCACCGCCCGCGCCCTGCTCGCCGGCGGGGCCTTCCTGACCTGCTGGGACGACTCCGTCGCGGCGCGCGAAAAAGCCGAGGCCGAAGGGCTTGGCGAATCGCTGTTCGATCTGCGTCAGTCCGACTGGTCGCGATTTGCAGCGTTGGTGCTTGCGCCCGGCGTGCCGCTGACCCACCCGAAGCCGCACTGGACCGTGGTCATGGCGCAGCAGGCCGGGATCGAAATCATCGGCGATATCGAACTTTTCTGCCGCGAGCGCGCCGTCCATGCGCCCGGCTCGCCGCTCATCGCCATCACCGGCACCAATGGCAAGAGCACGACCACGGCGCTCGCCGCGCATGTCCTTCGCGAGGCGGGGTATGATGTGCAGATGGGCGGCAATATCGGTGTGCCGATCCTCGACCTGGAGCCGCCATCGCCCGATCGCATCCATGTCGTCGAATGCTCGACCTTCCAGATCGATCTCGCGCCCTCGCTTCAGCCGAGCGTCGGAATTCTGCTCAATCTGACGCCGGACCATCTCGACCGGCACGGGACGATGGAAAATTACGCCGCGATCAAGCAGCGGTTGGTCGAGGCTTCCGATTACGCGATCATCGGACGCGACGACGCCTGGAGCGAGGCCATCTTCCAGCATTTGAAGCGCCAGGGTCAGCTGGTGGTCGGGGATAACCAACACGCGCTCCCAGGCGCTGGCGAGCATTTGCTACGATGCCGGCCGGCTGCGCCGCGTCTTCGCCTTGCCCAATATGAAGACGCTTGAGGAAGTGCTGGTCGATCTCGCCCGCGCCCCGGCTTTGCGCGGCGCTCATAACGGCCAGAACGCGGCGGCCGTTTTCGCCGCCTGCGAGCGGATCGGCTTGCCGCATGATGACATCGGGCTGGCCATGCGTTCCTTCCCCGGCCTCGCCCATCGCATGGAGCAGATCGGCAGGTGCGGAAAAGTGCTGTTCGTCAATGATAGCAAGGCGACCAACGCCGACGCGGCGGAAAAGGCCTTGCTGAGTTTCGATCCCATTTTCTGGATCCTTGGCGGCAAGGCCAAGGAGGGCGGCATCGAGCCGTTGCGGCCCTTGTTCGGCCGGATCGCCAAGGCCTATCTGATCGGCGAGGCGTCGGCGGATTTCGGCAAGACGCTTGGCGACGGCGATGTCGCTTTCGAATTTTGCGGGACGCTCGAGGTCGCGACCAAGGCCGCAGCGCGCGATGCGGCTATGAGCGAAGCTGAGGAGCCAGTGGTGCTGCTGTCGCCGGCCTGCGCCTCTTACGATCAATTCGCCAATTTCGAGAAGCGCGGCGACGTTTTCCGAGAGCAGGTCAAACTTTTGCTGGATGACGAGAGCGCACAGGGCGCTTTGTTTTGATTTTGAACGGCCCCAGGGCAGGAGGAGGGCGTCATGGTTTCTCGCGCTGAGCGTTCCGCCGTCGCCGCCTGGTGGTGGACGGTCGATCGCTGGCTTCTGGCCGCCATCGGGGCCCTGATCGTTCTGGGCCTGGTCCTGATCATGGGCGGCAGCCCGCCGGTGGCCGACCGCCTTCATCTGCCGACCTTCCAGTTCGTCAACCGGCAGGCCGAGTTTCTCGTCCCGACGCTGGCGCTGATGTTCGGGCTGTCCTTCCTGTCGCCGCGCCATGTGCGGCGCATGGCGCTGCTTGGCTATCTGGCGGCCATGGCGCTGGTGCTGCTGGCGCTGGTCTACGGCCATGAGGTCAAGGGCGCGCGGCGCTGGATTTTTGGCTGCCAGCCGTCGGAATTCGTGAAACCCTGTTTCGTCATCCTCGCCGCCTGGGCGATGTCGGAAGGCGCGCGGCGGCGCGACGTGCCGGGCAACTGGCTGGCGATGCTGCTGCTGCCGGCGACGGTCGTGCCGCTGATCCTGCAACCCGATTTCGGCCAGACCATGCTGATCTGCGCTGGTCTGGGGCCTGCTGCTCATCATGGCGGGGCTGCACTGGTTCTGGATCGCCGGGACTGCTCGGCGGCGGCGCTTCGGCGGTGATGCTGGCCTTCAAATTCGTGCCGCATGTGCGCGCGCGCATCCTGCATTTCATCGATCCCGGCCAGAGCGGCGGCGTCGCCGACACATTCCAGGTCGATACGGCGCTCGAAAGCTTTATTTCCGGCGGCTGGTTCGGCAAGGGGCCGGGCGAGGGGACGCTCAAACGCATTCTGCCCGATTCCCACACCGATTTCATTTTCGCGGTGACGGGCGAGGAATTCGGCGTGGTGATGTGCATGGTCATCGTCGCGCTTTTCGCCTTCATCGTGTTGCGCGGCCTGCTCAAGGCCGCGTCCAACGAAGATCCGTTCTGTCGTTTCGCCACGGCCGGTCTGGTGCTGTTGTTCGGCATACAGGCGTCGATCAACATTGCGGTCAATCTGCATCTGATGCCCGCCAAGGGCATGACCCTGCCGTTCATTTCCTATGGCGGTTCGTCGCTGCTCTCGCTGGGGATCGGCATGGGCTTCCTGATCGCGGTCACGCGGAAAAGGCCGCGCTCGGAAATGCTGTTCGATCGGGCGCAGGAGAGCCAACACGCAGCGCCCCAAACTGGCGAACCACTCGGAGCCGCCGCCGAATGACCCAAGATAACCTGATCCTTCTCGCCGCCGGGGGAACCGGCGGCCATCTCTTTCCCGCCCAGGCTCTGGCCCATGCGCTTTCCGCGCGAGGGGCGCGGGTGCGGCTGGCCACCGACGAGCGGGCGCTGCAATATGGCGACGCTTTCCCGGCCGAAAAAATACATGAAATCGCCTCCGCGACGCCGACCGGCGGCTCGCTGGCGTCCAAGGCGGTCGCGGCGCTGAAGCTGGGGCGCGGCGTGCTGCAAGCCTATGCCCTGCTCGGCGACATAAAGCCTCGCGCGGTCGTGTGTTTTGGCGGCTATCCCACCGTGCCGCCGGCGCTGGCCGCCGCCTTGCGCGGCGTGCCGCTGATCCTGCACGAGCAGAACGCGGTCATGGGCCGCGCCAATAAATTCCTCAGCAAGCGCGCGAAAATCATCGCCTCCGGCTTCCCCGAAATCGCGGGCCTGCCGGACGCGCTGCGCGGCGCGGGTGGTTCATGTCGGCAATCCGGTGCGCCCGGCGGTGATCGCGGCGGCGGCGCTGCCCTTCCCGGGGTTTGCCGACAACAAGCTGCGCCTTCTCGTCACCGGCGGCTCGCAGGGCGCGCGCATCATGTCGGATGTGGTTCCCTCGGCTATCGGCCTGCTGTCCGATGAGCAGCGCGCCCGTCTCGTCGTCGTGCAGCAGGCGCGCGGCGAGGATCTTTCGCGTGTCCAGAGCGCCTATGCCCGGCTTCATGTGGACGCCGATGTGGCGCCTTTCTTCGCCGATCTGCCGGCGCGCATGGCGGCGGCGCATCTGGTGATCGGCCGCTCCGGCGCCTCGACCGTGTCGGAACTGGCGGTGATCGGGCGCCCGTCCATTCTCGTGCCTTTCCCGCACGCGCTCGACGCCGACCAGGCCGCCAATGCCGCGCATCTTGCCAAGACCGGGGCTTCGGACGTGATGCGCCAGACCGGGTTCAGCCCGCAATGGCTGGCGGAACGCCTCGCCCAGGCGCTGGCCGACCCAAAGGACTTGACGCGGCGCGCGCTTGCGGCCAAGAGCGCGGGCGTTCCCGACGCCGCCGAAAGGCTGGCCGAACTGGCGCTCGATACCGCCGGCCTCTGACGAATTAATTGTAATACTGGAGATTTCGCATGCAACTGCCGAGCCATCTGGGCCCCATCCATTTCGTCGGGATCGGCGGCATTGGCATGTCGGGCATCGCCGAAGTCTTGCTGAACCTTGGCTATGACGTGCAAGGCTCGGACGCCTCCGACAACGCCAACGTCAAGCGCCTGCGCGCGCTGGGCGCGCGGGTTTTTGTCGGCCATGACGCGAAAAACCTCGGCGAGGCGGCGGTGGTGGTGGTCTCGACCGCCATCAAGCGCGACAACCCCGAACTGGCCGCCGCGCGCGAAAATCGCCTGCCGGTGGTGCGCCGCGCCGAAATGCTGGCCGAACTGATGCGGCTCAAGCAATGCGTCGCGGTGGCGGGCACCCACGGCAAGACGACCACAACCTCGCTGGTGGCGACCCTGCTCGACGCGGGCGCGCTCGACCCCACGGTGATCAACGGCGGCATCATCAACGCCTATGGCACCAACGCCCGTCTTGGCGAAGGCCAATGGATGGTGGTCGAGGCCGACGAGAGCGACGGCACCTTCCTCAAGCTTCCGGCCGATGTCGCGGTGGTCACCAACATCGACCCCGAACATCTCGATCACTTCAAGACCTTCGACGCCATCAAGGAAGCCTTCCGCGCTTTCATCGAGAACCTGCCCTTCTATGGCTTCGCGGTCATGTGCCTCGACCATGTCACGGTGCAGGAACTGGTCGGCAAGATCGAGGACCGCCGCGTCGTGACCTATGGCG
>CAWFBN010000097.1:0-3182 GCA_963813955.1 uncultured Alphaproteobacteria bacterium
GGGGTAGCGATGGGACGGCTGCCTTTCTATCGATTGCTTGGTCGCTTCGCTTTCAGCAACGGTGGGGCTATCAAACGCGCGCTGATTTTTAGCGGCCGTCATTCGCTGGCCTTTTACCTCATCCACCAACCCCTGCTTTTCGGCGCCTTTATGCTGCTGAGCCTCGTTGTCACGCCACCGCCCGATGAAAAGGCGTTTTTGCGCTCATGCGCGGTCAAATGCATCAATCAGGGCGTCGAAGCGGCTTTGTGCGAAAACGCCTGCGCCTGCGTCATCACGCGCGTGCAAAAACAAGGTTTTTGGCTGGAAATGGCGCGGGATCGCCTCACGCCGGAGCAGAAATCCGAGGCGCATGACATCGCCGTGGCTTGTTACGCGGACGCCGACAAGCCGTGATCACGCCCGCGGCGCAAGCATGTCCTCGGGCCGCACCAGAGCGTCGAATTCCTCAGCGGTGACGAAACCGAGGCGCAGGGCTTCCTCGCGCAGGCTCGTGCCGTTCGCGTGCGCCGCCTTTGCGATTTGCGCCGCCTTGTCATAGCCGATTTTCGGCGTCAGCGCCGTCACCAGCATCAGCGACCGGCGCATGGTCTCGTCCAGCCAGCCCACATTGGGCTCGATCCCGTCGATGCAATTCACCGCAAAGCTGCGCGAAGAATCCGCCAGCAGACGCGCGCTTTCGAGGAAGGCCAGCGCGATGACCGGCTTCATGACATTGAGTTCGAACTGGCCCTGCGAAGCGGCGAAGGCGATGGTCGTCTGATTGCCGAACACCCGCGCGCAAACCATCGTCACGGCCTCGACCTGGGTCGGATTGACTTTGCCCGGCATGATCGAGGAGCCGGGCTCATTTTGCGGCAGCGCCAACTCGCCCAGACCGGCGCGCGGACCGCTGCCCGCCAGCCTGATGTCGCTGGCGATCTTGTAAAGGCCCGTCGCCGCCGCCTCCAATGCGCCATGCGCGAAAACGAGCGCGTCATGGCTGGCCAGCGCCTCGAAGAAATTTTCCGCCCGCTTGAACGGCGACCGGTCTCCCGCGCCATCTCGCGCGCGAAATGCTCCGCGAAGTCCGGGTGCGTGTTGAGCCCTGTGCCCACCGCGGTGCCGCCCTGCGCCAGAAAATAGAGCCCCGGCAGGGTCGCCTCAATCCGCTCCACCGCCAACGCCAATTGTGCGGCATAGCCGGAAAATTCCTGGCCCAGTGTAATGGGGGTGGCGTCCTGCATATGGGTGCGGCCGATCTTGACCAGACCGGCGAATTTTTCGGCCTTGGCGTGAAGGCTCGCCTCGAGTTGCCGCAGCGCCGGCAGGAGGTTTTGGGTCAGCGCGGCCGCCGCCGCCACATGCATAGCGGTGGGAAAGGAATCATTGGAGGACTGGCCGAGGTTGACGTGATCATTGGGATGAACCGGCGCCATCCCGCCACGCGGCGTTCCAAAACTTTCATTGGCGCGATTGGCGATCACCTCGATAACGTTCATGTGCGACTGGGTGCCGGAGCCGGTCTGCCAGACCTTGAGCGGAAAATGATCGTCAAGCCGGCCCGAGATGATCTCGTCGGCCGCCGCCATGATCGCGTCCGCCAAGGTGCGGTCGAGGACGCCCGACGCAGCATTGACCTTGGCCGCGATTTTTTTAACCCGCGCCAGCGCGTGAATGATTTCGCGTGGCATGAGTTGGGCGCCGATCGCGAAGTTTTGCAATGCTCGCTGGGTCTGGCGCCCCACAGCCAAGCATTAGCTACGTCAATCGGGCCGATTGTGTCTTTCTCCGTCCGAAATGGGCTCATTTTCGCTCCCGTTTGAGTAAAAACGTTCAGGCGCCAAAGCTGTCGCGGGGGTTTGGCTCACGAATTGGTGATGAGGCTTTAGGGTAACATTACGGAGCCAACAATCCATATGTGCGTTTAGCTTCGATGCGTGTGGGTGGACCCCGACGTTTCACGCCGGCATGAGGATGACTGATGACCGAGATAGCCAAAAAGCCGAAACGCGGCTTTGCCTCAATGGATCCCGAGAAACAACGCGCGATCGCCCGCAAAGGCGGGGAAAGTGTGCCGCGCGAAAAGAGAAGTTTTTCCCAAAACGCCGAGTTGGCGGCGCAGGCCGGCCGCAAGGGTGGGAAAAGCGTCAGTCCGACCAACCGCAGTTTCGCCCGCGACAAGGACTTGGCGAAGAACGCCGGCCGCAAGGGTGGTCGGGCGGCTCACGCCACAGACGAGAGCGCGGTGGGCAAGACGACCCCGCAAAGGTAATCCCGGCTGGAATTAAATCAAACTCTGCTGGCGGCGAAAGCCCCGAAGAGAGCGTCGGGTTCGTACGATAAAAAAAGAGGCCCCGACAGGGGCCTCTCAGTGTTTGCTGTGTGTTGCCGCTTGCGTGCCTCAGTGGACGACGTCGGACCAGACTTTTTTCTTCGTGTAATAAAGAAGGCTGGCGAGGACGATCAGAAACAGCATGACTTTAGTCCCGACGCGCTTGCGTTGCTCAAGGGTCGGTTCGGCAGCCCAATACAGGAAGGACGAGACGTCCTTGGCGTACTGGGGCAGCGTCGTCGGCGTGCCGTCGGCATATTCCACTTGGCCTGCCTCCAAAGGCTTGCCCATAGCGATCTTGTGGCCGGGGAAGTAGAGGTTCCAGTTCGGGTCGTCGGCCTTCGTATAGCCATTCAGAATGCCAAAGATGAGGTCTGGTCCCAATTCCTGGTACATGCCGCCGGGAATCGGCAGCGCATCGAAGACGAAGGCGGGGAAGCCGCGTTCGAATTTGATCGACTTGGCAACCAGTGACATGTCCGGCGGCACAGCGCCGAGAGCGGCCGCAGCGGCCTCCGGATTGGGGAAAGGAGCAGGAAAGTAATCCGACGTGCGGCCGGGCCGGTCAAACATGTCGCCCGACAGGTTCGGACCATCGTGGACCGTATAGGTCGCTGCCAGCGTCTTGACCTGCGCTTCCGAGAACTCCGGACCGCCCGGCTGGCTGAGTGTGCGGAACGGGATATGCAACTCATGGCAATTCGAGCAGACTTCCTTGTAGATCTTGAAGCCGCGCTGCAATTGCGCCCGGTCAAAAGTTCCGAACGCGCCGGAGAAAGTCCAGCTCTGGCGTTCCGGTAGGAGTTTCCGCGTGCCCGCCTTCCTCCGCCGCCCGCAGGGCGACCGAGGAGAGGGCCAGTGCGCCGAA
>CAWFBN010000098.1:0-7634 GCA_963813955.1 uncultured Alphaproteobacteria bacterium
AGATCGCCCCAATTATCGCACGGGCAGGCGGTCCTACGTCAATGACGCCAGCCGCTGCTGTGGGCGTGACGCGCAGTCCGGGCTCGGCGTGGATAAGGCCGCCTATCAAGCGCAGACGCGCGCCGATTACGCCCACGTCGCGGAGGCTCATGCCGCGGCTCGGAAAGCGAAAAGCAGCGCGTGCCGCTAGGGCGAGCGCGGAAAAATGCGTCACGGATCGATTTGGGCCGATTACGCGCCGCCGCGCCCGAGTTTTACCGGGACGCGCGTATTGTCGCAACTCGATATAGAGGATATAAGCTCCGCGACATCGAGTTGCGACAATACGCGCGTCCCGGTAAAACTCGGGCGCGGCGGCGCGTAATCGGCCCAATCGATCCGTGACGCATTTTCCGCGCTCGCCCTAGCGGCACGCGCTGCTTTTCGCTTTCCGACCGCGCATGAGCCTCCGCGACGTGGGCGTAATCGGCGCGCGTCTGCGCTTGATAGGCGGCCTTATCCACGCCGAGCAGCGATTGCGCCACGCCCACGGCGCGGCTGGCGTCATTGACGTAGACCGCCTGCCCGTTGCGATAATTGGGGGCGATCTTCACGGCGGTATGGACGCGCGAGGTGGTGGCGCCGCCGATCAGCAGCGGAATATCAAAACCCTCGCGCTGCATTTCGCTGGCGAGGAAAGCCATCTCGTCGAGCGACGGGGTGATGAGGCCGGACAGGCCGATGATATCGACCTTGTGCTTTTTCGCCTCGTCGAGAATCCGCGCAGCCGGAACCATCACGCCAATATCGATGATTTCAAAGTTGTTGCAGGCCAGCACCACGCCGACGATGTTCTTGCCAATGTCGTGCACGTCGCCCTTGACCGTCGCCATCAGAATTTTGCCGGCGTTTTTCCGCGTGTCGCCCTCGGCTTTTCCGGCCTCGATAAAGGGCAGCAGATAAGCCACCGCCGCCTTCATCACCCGCGCCGATTTCACCACTTGCGGCAGGAACATTTGTCCAGCGCCGAACAGATCGCCGACCTTGTTCATGCCCGCCATCAGCGGCCCTTCGATCACGTCGAGCGCGCGCGACGAACGGCTTCGCGCCTCCTCCACATCCGACGTCGATGAATTCGGTGATGCCGTTGACCAGCGCGAATTCGAGCCGCGCTTCCACCGCCTGTTCGCGCCAGGCCGCGTCTTTTTCGCGCGCTCGGTGGACTTGCCTTTGTATTTTTCGGCCAGCGTCCAGCAGGCGCTCGGTGGCGTCTGGGCGGCGGTCGAGCACGACGTCCTCGCAGGCCTCCTTCAGCGCCGGTTCGATTTTCTCGTAGACCGAAAGCTGGCCGGCGTTGACGATGCCCATGTCCATGCCCGCCGCGATGGCGTGGTAGAGGAACACGCTGTGCATCGCCTCGCGCACGAGCTCATTGCCGCGAAACGAGAAGGACAGGTTTGACACGCCGCCCGACACATGGGCGTGCGGCAGGTTTTTGCGGATTTCCCGCGTCGCCTCGATGAAATCGACGCCGTAATGTTGTGCTCCTCGATGCCCGTCGCCACCGCGAAAACATTGGGATCGAAGATGATGTCCTGCGGCTCGAAGCCGACTTTTTCGACGAGAATTTTATAAGCGCGCGAACAGATTTCCACTTTGCGCTCAACGTGTCGGCCTGGCCTTTTTCGTCGAAGGCCATCACCACGGCGGCGGCCCCGTGACGGCGCACGATCTTGGCCTGTTCGATGAATTTGGCCTCGCCCTCCTTCAGCGAGATCGAATTGACCACCGGTTTGCCCTGATGCATTTCAGGCCCGCCTCGATCACTTCGAATTTCGAGGAATTGACCATCACCGGCACGCGCGCGATGTCCGGTTCGGCGGCGACGAGGTTCAAGAACTCGACCATGACCTTTTGGGAATCGAGCAGGCCTTCGTCCATGTTGACGTCGATGATCTGCGCGCCGGCGATGACCTGATCGCGCGCCACGTCGAGCGCGGCGGAAAAATCGCCGGCCTTGATCAATTTGCGGAATTTGGCCGAGCCGGTGACATTGGTGCGCTCGCCGATATTGACGAATTTGATGTCGGAGGTCAGCGCGAAAGGCTCCAGCCCCGACAGGCGCAGCAGCGGCTCGATGGTCGGAATTTTGCGCGGCGCTATTCCTTCGACACGCTTGGCGATGGCGTGGATATGGGACGGGCTGGTGCCGCAGCAGCCGCCGACGATATTGACCAGACCGCTGTCGGCGAATTCGCCGACCAGTTCCGCCATGGCCTCCGGGCTTTCGTCATAAAGGCCGAATTCATTGGGCAGTCCGGCGTTGGGATAGGCGCAGACATGCGTGTCGGCGATGCGCGAAAGCTCGGCGATATGGGCGCGCATTTCGCGCGCGCCCAGCGCGCAATTGAGGCCGATGGAAAAGGGTTTCGCGTGGCGCAAGGAGTTCCAGAAGGCCGCCGTAGTCTGGCCGGACAGCGTGCGTCCGGAGAGATCGGTGATGGTGCCGGAAATCATCACCGGCAGTGTTACGCCGGTCTCCTCAAAAGCCTCGTCAATGCCGAACAGGGCCGCCTTGGCGTTGAGCGTGTCGAAGATGGTCTCCAGCAGCAGGATGTCGGCGCCGCCCTCGATCAGGCCGCTCGCCGCTTCCTTGTAGGCGACGCGCAATTCGTCGAAGCTCACGGCGCGAAAGCCGGGATTGGACACGTCCGGCGAGATCGACGCGGTGCGGTTGGTCGGCCCCATCGCGCCGGCGACGAAACGTTTTTTGCCGTCGCGCTTTTCCGCCTCGATCGCCGCCTCCATGGCGAGACGCGCGCCCTGCACGTTGAGTTCACGGGCCAGTGCTTCCATGCCGTAATCGGCCTGGGCGATGGTGGTGCAGGAAAAGGTGTTGGTCTCGACAATGTCGGCGCCGGCCTGGAAATAGGCGAGATGGATTTCGCGGATCGCGTCGGGCTGGGTCAGGATCAGCAGGTCGTTATTGCCGCGCAGGTCGCGCGGCCACTCGGCGAAACGCTTGCCGCGAAATTGCTCTTCGGAGAATTTGCGCTGCTGGATCATGGTGCCCATGGCGCCGTCGAGCACGAGGATTTTTTCGCGCGCCGCATCCTGGAGCGCCTGCAGCGCGGTCTTGCCGTCGAAGCGGTTATGGGTCGAGGTCATAGGGTTTTCCTGTTCGGCGCGTATTGTCATCGTTGTCGCCCCCTCTCCCCGCCTGCGGGGAGAGGGTTGGGGTGAGGGGCTGGGGCAGTGGCGGCGATGCCATCGGGTTAGCCTGGCCGAAAACAAAATCGGCGTCGAGGCTAATCGCCTGGCCCCTCACCCTGCCCCCTCCCCGCTCGCGGGGAGAAGGGAATCATCGGCTAGATCGGCGCCGGCTCTTCGACCATCGCCCGCGCGCCGAGAAGATGGCAGACGGCGTAGACAAGATCGGCGCGGTTCATGGTGTAAAAATGGAATTGCTCCACGCCCCGGTCGAGCAGATCGAAAACCTGTTCGGCCGCCACCGCCGCCGCGATCAGGCGGCGAGTTTGCGGATCGTCGTCGAGACCGGCAAAGCGCTCGCCCAGCCAGTCCGGCACGCTGGCGCCGGCGCGCTTGGCGAAACTGGCGGTCTGCTTGAAGTTCTGCACCGCCGTCACTCCCGGCACGATGGGGATGGTGATTTCTGCCGCCCGGACGCGATCGAGAAAGCGGAAATACAGGTCGTTTTCGAAGAAGAACTGGGTGATGGCCCGCGTCGCGCCCGCGTCGATCTTGGCCTTGAGCACATCGATGTCCTGCTCGAAACTGGCGCTTTCAGGATGTTTTTCCGGATAGGCCGCGACCGAGATTTCGAAATCGCCGATGGCGCGCAAGCCGCGCACCAGTTCGGTGGAATTGGCGTAGCCGCCGCGCGTAGGCTGCATAGGCCGAGCCGAGTCCCCCTGCGGATCGCCGCGCAAGGCGACGATGTGGCGCACGCCGACCTCCCAATAGCCGCGCGCGACCTCGTCGACCTCGTCGCGCGTCGCGCCGACGCAGGTGAGATGCGCGGCGGGTTTGATCGCGGTCTCGCGCAGGATGCGGGCGACGGTGGCATGGGTGCGCTCGCGGGTCGAGCCGCCGGCGCCATAGGTGACGGAGACGAAATTCGGACGCAACGGCGCGAGACGCTCGATCGCCTCCCACAGGGCAGCCTCCATTTCCGGCGATTTCGGCGGAAAGAATTCGAACGACACGTCGATGGGCTTGTGGTGGTGGCGGCTGCGCCGAGACTCCTGGAGCATCAGGTCTTGCTTTCTTGGGGGCGGCCTCGCGCGGATCGCGCGCCAGCCAGAGGGACACGGTCAGTTTTTCGTCGACGGCTATCACGAAAGGGGCGCAAGGTCGCGGTGGGAGAGCAATTCCAGGCCCGCCTGTTCAAGATAACCCGCCGATCTCGTCGCGCAGGGAAGCCGAGCCGCCGATGGGCGTGATTTTCACGCAGCATTTCGCAAAGATGGGGCGCGAAATCGACCACGATCAGCCGACCGCCCGGGGCGAGCACGCGCGCCGCCTCGCGCAGGGCGCGGGCGGGATTGTCCAGATAATGCAGGACCTGATGCACCACGGCGAGATCGATAACCTCGCCGTCGACCGGCAGGGCGTAAATGTCTCCCTGGCGCAACTGCACGTTGCGAAGGCCCGATTTTTCGAGCTGCGCCCGCGCCACGCCAAGCATGGCCGGCGAAAGATCGACGCCAATGGCGTTTTCGGCACGAGGGGAGAGCAATTCGAGAATCCGCCCAGCCCCGCAGCCTATGTCGAGCAAGCGCCCCCACTGCGATCCCTGTTCTTGAGCCGCCGCGAAAATCGCGGCCTCGACCTCGGCCTCCGGCGCATGCAGCTTGCGCGTTTCGTTCCAGACCGGCGCATGTTCGGCAAAATATTTCTGCGCCTGTCCGGCGCGCGAGGCTCGCACGTCCTTGAGCCGCGCCCGGTCACGGGCGAGGACCGGATCGTCGCTGTCGAGCCGCGCCAAACACGGCGCGCGCCAGTGTCGCGCCCGGCCCCTTTTCCGAGGCGCGGAAGAAAGCCCGATGCGCCTTCGCGATGCCGGTCGAGCAGACCGGCTTCGAGCAGGAGACGGAGATGCCGCGAGACGCGGGGTTGCGACTGCCCTAGAATGGTCACCAACTCGCTCACCGCCAGTTCCGCTTCGGTCAGCAGCGCATAGACGCGCAGGCGCGTCTCCTCGCCAATGGCGGCGAGGCTGGCCAAAGCATCCGGCAAAGAAGCGTTGGAGGCGATTTTGTCGGTCATCAAGGGTCCATATATATATAAACATATCTTTATGCCCCATTCGCAGCCTTGTCCATCCCTGATCGACGGCGTCTTGCCGAGACCCTTGCCGAGCCCAATGCCATGACCGGACCCAAGTTCCCGGTTCTGGGTTTGATTCTTGCCGGCGGACTCGGCTGTCGCATGGGCGGCGCCAGCAAGGCGACGCTGGATCTAGGCGGTGTGCGCCTGATCAACCGGGCGATTTTCGCCGCGCAAACGCAATGTCAGGCCGTCGCGATCAACCTTCATGACAAGACGCCGGAAGCGCAGGCCCCTTTCATACCCCTCGGCCTGCCTCTGCTCGCCGACGCCCTGCCGGGCCATGCGGGGCCGCTGGCCGGCGTGCTGGCTGGTCTCGATTATGCCGAGGAAAAAGGTTTCGACGGGCCGCTCAGCCTGCCTTGCGACTGTCCCTTTCTTCCCGACGATCTCGCGGCGCGGCTTTACGAGGCGGCGCAAAAATCCGCTTCCGGCCTCGCCTGTGCGGCTTCCGGCGGACGGACCCATCATGTCGTCGCGCTCTGGCCGACCCATTTGCGCGAAAAACTGCGCCGCGCGCTGGTCGATGAGGACTTGCGCAAGGTCGGCCAATTCCAGCAAAGAATTGGATGCGCGCAGGTCGAATGGTTGTTCCGAGCGCGCGATCCGTTTTTCAACGTCAACACGCCGGAGGATCTTTTACAGGCGCAGGAATGGCTGATGAGGCCCGAACCATGAAGAAGCTCGATCTGCGCGGCCTGAAATGTCCCTTGCCCGTGCTGAAGACCCGCAAAGTCCTCGCCGGAATGGCGCCGGGCGAAACGGTTGAGGTTGCCTGCACCGATCCTCTCAGCGTCATCGATCTGCCCAATCTTGTGCGCGAGACTGGCGACGCGCTGGAAAGCCAAAGCCGAACGGCAGGCGCCGTGCCGTTCCTGGACCGCAAGGCAGCAAAATGAACGATCGCCCCGCGCTGGCGGCTGTCATCTATCGCGAGAACGAAGCGGTTGACGCGCTGCTGGCGGAGTTTCGCCGCTGGGTGGAAGCGCGCGGCGGACGCGTCGGCGGCGTTGTGCAAACACCCTGCGACGAGACGATCACCGCCACCCACATCGAAAGTGGTCGCCAGATCGACCTGATGCAAGACCTTGGCGCCTGCTCCGAGGGATGTCGCCTCGACACTTCGGCGCTGGCGGAAGTCGCGGGCCTGCTGGCGCAAAGCGTCGCGGCGGCGCCCGACCTGCTGCTGGTCAGCCGCTTCGGCCGCGCAGAGGCGGAAGGTGGCGGTTTCCTGACCGAGATCGGCGCGGCAGCGGCGGCGGGAACGCCAACGCTGGTCGGCGTCAGCGCCAAACGCGCCGGCGACTGGCAAGCTTTCGCGGGCGAATTCGCCGAATCCCTGCCCTGTTCGCTGGAGGCCTTGCTTGCATGGTGGGAAGATATTGCCGGACGAGTTCAAGCGGTGGGAACCGAATAGGCCTCGCAAGGGTTGCTGAACCTGTACGGAATTGAACCCCGCCACTCCGGTCAAATTGAGAGACCCAACTCATGAAAATGACCAAATCGATCGCCCTGATCGCCATGCTCGCCTTTTCCGGCGCCGCCTGGGCCCAGGCCCCGGCCATGCCTACGGCGCCGACGGCCCCCGCCGCGCCAACCGCGCCGTCCATGACCAAGCCCGCGATGCCGGCGAAGCCCTCCATGAACAAGCCGCGCAGCGCGAAGTCGCTCGAATGCTCCAAGCAGGCAGATAGCCAAACCCTGCACGGCAAGCCGCGCAAGGAATTCATGAGCAAGTGCAAGAAAAGCTGATTGAAAGCAGATCGGCTCAGAGATGGCCTGACGTCGCCTTATCGGCATCTACTGCGTGCGCCAGAGTGACGGCCACCTGTTCGGCGATGCAGCGGTAGCCGCGATCGTTCAAATGCAGGCTGTCGGGGCCGATCATGTCCTCGCTGCCGCTGATTTCGGCCAATTGCCGCATGGCGTCGTAGCGCGAGACGATCCCCACACCCTCGCGTCGGGCGACCCGGACGGTCGCCTCGCGCACTTGTGCATAGGCTTCGTTGCTCGCCAGTTTGCGCGTCCACTGCATGCCGACCAGCAAAACGTCGAAGCGTTGCTCCTTGAGGAATTGCAGCGACCCGCGCAAGGTCGCCTCATAATCGGCGGTTTGCGCGCCGGTCAGGGCGTCATTGGTCCCGACCTGCCAGACGACAAGATCGGGTTCTAGCGCCGGAATGTCGCGGCGCAGGCGGGCGGCGGTCTTGTTGGCGGTTTCGCCGCCGATGCCCAGATTGATGACTTCGAACTCGTCACTAGGAAAGCGACGTTTCGAGCAGGGCGCGCAATAAACAGTTAAGTGG
>CAWFBN010000099.1:0-118262 GCA_963813955.1 uncultured Alphaproteobacteria bacterium
CGTCGAAAATGTCCCGACCGACCATCAGACGCGCTATGATCTGGCGGTGGCGCTCAACGCCGCCGGGCGGCGCGACGCCGCCGCGCAGGAATTGCTGAACCTCATCAAGCGCGACCGCGCCTGGAATGACGAGGCGGCGCGGAAATTGCTGCTGGAATTGTTCGAAAGCTGGGGACCGCTCGATCCGGCGACGAATACGGCCCGCAGGCAATTGTCTGTCGCTGCTGTTTTCTTGATCGGCCAACATTGGGGCTTCGATTCTCATGGCGAGTAACAAGACCTATCGGCGGGCCTCCGATCTGCCCGACGCCATCCCGCTGTTTCCGCTTACGGGCGCGATCCTGCTGCCGGGCGGGCAATTGCCGCTGAATATTTTCGAGCCGCGCTATCTCGCCATGTTCGACGACGCCATGCGCGGCGAACGAATCATCGGCATGATCCAGCCGGAGGCCGGAACGCGACGCCGGGCCGGGCGAAGCGCCCGCCTTGCGGCCGGTGGGCGCCGCCGGGCGGATCACCCAATTGTCGGAGACCGGCGACGGCCGCTATTTCGTGGTGCTGAGCGGCATAGCCCGCTTCCGGCGTGGTCGCGGAAATCGAGTCGCCCACGCCCTATCGTCAGGCGCGGGTCGATTTCGACAGTTTCGCCGAGGATTTCGCGCCGGAGGAAACCCTGTCGAGCGCACCCTATCGAGCGTCAGCGGCGAAAATCTCCGTGAAAACCTCAACGTCATCGCCTATCGATCTGGCGCAGGCTCTGCGGCTCGACATCGCCCGCAAGGATATCGAAGCCATGCCCGATTTTGACATGATCGCGGTTTTCGCGATGATCGGGCCTTTCAATCCGGCCGAGAAACAGGCGCTGCTCGAAACGCCCGATCTCGTCTCCCGCGCCGATCTGCTGCTCGCCCTGGCCGAAGTGGCCCTGACGCGCGCCACCAATGCGGTCAAGCCGCTGCAATAGGATTTTGGTCATGAACGACACACCAACGAAAGACGGCGCCATCGCCCGCAAATCGGTGGCCGAGGCGGCGGGCGTCGATCCGCGCCTGCTGGAAATCCTGGTCTGCCCCCTGACCAAGACCACCTTGCGCTATGATCGCGAACGCAATGAACTCGTCTCGATGGCGGCGCATCTCGCCTATCCGATCCGCGACGGCATTCCGATCATGCTGCCGGAAGAGGCGCGGCGAATCGACGAGTAGCGACGGCGCGGGATTAGGCTGCCGCACAAAAAACGCGCAGCGTTTTTCGATCTGACTAACGCGGCTGCGCCAAAATGCCGCAGCACTTGTGCAGTATGCACATAAATGCCACAGATGACTTTCGCGCGACGTGCGCAGGACATTCATTGCGGCAAGACGACATGAAGCTCATCACAGCCATCATCAAACCCTTCAAACTCGACGACGTGCGCGAAAAGCTGGTCGAGCTTGAAATCGACGGCATGACCGTCACCGAGGCTAAAGGCTACGGACGCCAGAAGGGCCATACGGAAATCTATCGCGGCGCCGAATATGTCGTGAGTTTCCTGCCCAAATTGCGCCTCGAAATCGTCGTCCGCGACGACCAGGTCGAGAGCGTCGATCGAGGGTCTGGTCGCGGTGACCAGGACCGGCCATATCGGCGACGGCAAGATTTTCGTCAGCCCCATCGAGCGCGCTGTCCGCATCCGCACCGGCGAAAACGACAACGACGCAATCTGATCGCCGCCAACCCAATCGCCTATTCCCGCCTTTCCGGACCGCCTCCATGCCCTCCATCCGCTTCCGCCTCAGCGTCGCCTTGGGCGCGCTCGGCTTGTCCAGCTTCCCCGCCTTCGCCGCCGAGGCCAAAATCGATTCCGCCGACACCGGCTTCATGATTTTCGCCACGGCTTTGGTGCTCATGATGACCATGCCCGGCCTGGCGCTGTTTTATGCCGGCATGGTGCGCAAGAAGAATGTGTTGGCGACCATGGCGCAAAGCCTCGCCGCCACGGCCATAGTCTCGTTGCTCTGGCTCGTCGCCGGCTACAGCCTCGCCTTCCGGGGCGCCGGGCCGCTGATCGGCGATTTTTCAGCGACCCTGCTCGGCGGGATCGGCCCCGAAACGATCAGCGGCTTCGCCAAGACCATTCCGGAACTGCTGTTCTGCGCCTATCAGATGACCTTCGCCGTCATCACCTGCGCGCTGGTTGGCGGCGCCACCGTCGCCCGGCTCAAATTCTCGGCCTTCGCGCTGTTCTGCATCCTGTGGCTGTTCATCGTCTACATCCCCAGCGCCCATTGGGTCTGGGGCGGCGGATTTTTGGGCGATTGGGGTTTTGTCGATTTCGCCGGCGGAACCGTGGTCCATATCAACGCCGGCGTCGCCGGCCTGGTCGCGGCGCTGATGATCGGCCCGCGCGCCGGCTATGGGAAGGAAAACCTCTCGCCCTTCGATCTGTCCATGGCTTTTGTCGGCCTCGGCCTGCTCTGGGTCGGCTGGTTCGGCTTCAACGGCGGCTCGGCGCTCGGCGTCGGCTCGCGCGCCGTCTACGCCATCGTCGCGACCCATTTCTCGGCCTGCGCGGGGGCTCTGGTGTGGGTCGGCATCGAATGGGTCCATCGCGGACGCCCCTCGGTGCTCGGCCTGATTTCCGGCGCCGTCGCCGGCCTCGGAACCATCACCCCGGCGTCCGGCTATGTCCTGCCCTGGCAGGGCGCGCTGATCGGCGCGATCGCCGGCCTCGTCTGTTTCTGGGCCTCGACCTGCGCTCAAGAGCAAGCTGCGTTACGACGACTCGCTCGACGTGTTCGGCGTTCATGGCGTCGGCGGCGTGCTCGGCACGCTGCTGGCCGGCGTTTTCGCCACGGCCTCGGTCAGCGCCGCCAATGGCGAAGCGGGCGATTTCCGGCCTGCTCGAAGGCAATGCTCATCAATTGGCGATTCAGGCCGCAGGCGCGGCCATTGTCACCCTGTGGTGCGTCATCGGCTCCATCATCGCGCTGAAACTCGTCGATGTGTTCGTCGGCTTGCGCGTCAGTCCCGACCACGAACTCCAGGGCCTCGATCTCGCCCTGCATGGAGAATCGCTGCATCCTTGAGGCTGCGGCGTGCTGGCGCCCAACTTGACGGCAGTGCGAAAAAGCGTTCAATGCTGAACCAATTCGCGGACTGCGGCATGATGTCGCGGTCCGTAACTTTTTTGGCGCACTAAATTCAGGCCCAGCATGTCGAAAGCCGTCACAGATCTTCTTGAGATCCTCGATCTGGAGAAGATCGAGGAGAACCTGTTTCGCGGCCGCAGCCCGCAGGTGGGCTGGCAGCGGGTTTTCGGCGGCCTGGTGATCGCCCAGGCGCTGATCGCCGCCGAACGCACGGTCGAAAATCTCGTTCCGCATTCGCTGCATGCCTATTTTCTGCTCGGCGGCGATCCCTCCGTGCCCATCGTCTATCAGGTCGAACATTTGCGCGACGGCCGCAGCTTCGCCACCCGCCGCTGCAACGCGATCCAGCACGGCAAGGTCATTTTCTCGCTCGCCGCCTCCTTCCACAACGCGGAGGCGGGGCTCGACCATGCTTTCGCGCCGCCGGACGCGCCGCCGCCGGAGGAATTGCCTGACGAAAGCGAGTTTCTCGCCCGTCACGGCGCACAATATGCCCGAACCGGTGCGACGTTATTTTGAACGCGAAAGGCCAATCGAAATGCGGCCGGTCGATGCGGGGCGCTATGTTTCGCGGGGCCGTGACGCCGATCCCGTGCAAAAGGTCTGGGTGCGGACCTCGGCGCCTCTGCCCGACGATCCGGGCGTCCACCGCGCGGCTCTGGCCTATCTCTCGGACATGACCTTGCTCGACACCTCATTGATCGCGCACGGCCTTTCGGTCTTTCACCCCAGCATCCAGGCGGCGAGCCTCGATCACGCGCTTTGGCTGCATCGTCCCTTCCGCGCCGATGAATGGATGCTTTATGTGCAGGACAGCCCCAGCGCCTCAGGGGCGTTGGGTTTCAGCCGCGGCGCCCTTTATTCGCGCAAGGGCGAGTTGATTGCGTCGGTCGCACAAGAGGGCCTGATCCGGCAAAGGACCGAACGAGTGGCGCAACGCGAGTCATGGTGATTGATTATTTAGGCATATTCGCGCCCGCACTTAGGTCTGGCGCCTTTTTTTTGATCTTACGCCTCCCATTTGCGCGGTTTTCGCCACAATCTTCAAAACACTCTCTATTTTTCAATGACTTACTGAGGCAGGCCCTTCTGGCACGGTCCTTGATAAGGGTGAGCGAGCCGGCCGCAACCCACTCGGCAAGGCCGCCCCAAAAGCGGAACTCATAAAATTTCGCGAAAATACAGGGAACAGAAGATGAAAATCGTGATGGCTATCATTAAGCCGTTCAAGCTGGACGAGGTGCGCGATGCGCTCACCGCCGTCGGCGTGCACGGACTGACGGTGACGGAAGTCAAAGGATATGGCCGCCAGAAGGGCCATACGGAAATTTATCGCGGCGCGGAATATGCGGTGAGCTTTCTGCCCAAATTGAAGATCGAAGTCGCGGTCTCCGCCGACCTGGTCGACAAGACCATCGACGCGATCTCCACGGCCGCCCGCACGGGCCAGATCGGCGACGGCAAGATTTTCGTCAGCCCGCTCGAATCAGGCGATCCGCATTCGCACCGGCGAGCGCGACACCGACGCTCTTTGATCCCCCTTATGCATTAGTCAGGAGTCAGAAATGCTTTCGTTCCCCTCTCGCAAGGCCGGGCTTAAGACGCTCGGTCTGGCGCTGGCCGGACTGGCGCTTTGCGCCGGCGCGGCTTACGCCCAGACGGCGGCCGCGCCCGCCGCGCCCCCCGCTCCCGTTCCCAACAAGGGCGACACCGCCTGGATGCTGACCTCCAGCGCCCTGGTGCTCATGATGTCCATTCCGGGCCTCGCCCTGTTCTACGGCGGCCTCGTCCGCACCAAGAACATGCTGTCCGTCCTCACCCAGGTCTTCGCCATCGTCTCGCTCGTCGGCGTGATTTGGGTGCTCTACGGCTATTCCGAAGCCTTCACCAACGGCGGCGCCATCAACGACTTCGTCGGCGGCTTCTCCAAGTCCTTCCTGAAAGGCATCGACGTCAACTCGACGGCCGCGACCTTCTCGAATGGCGTCGTCATTCCGGAATACGCCTACATGGTGTTCCAGATGACCTTCGCCATGATCACGCCCGCGCTGATCGTCGGCGCCTTCGCCGAGCGCATCAAGTTCTCCGCGGTGATGCTGTTCGTGCTGCTGTGGGTCACGCTGGTCTATTTCCCGATCGCCCACATGGTCTGGTATTGGGCCGGCCCGGACGCCATCGGCGATGCGGCGCGCGCGCTCGCGGCGGCCACCGACGACGCGGCCAAGGCGGCGGCTCAAGCCAAGCTTGACGCGGCCAATCTCGACGCCGGCAAGCTGTTCCAGCTTGGCGCGCTCGACTTCGCCGGCGGCACGGTGGTGCACATCAACGCCGGCATCGCCGGCCTCGTCGGCGCCATCATGATCGGCAAGCGCATCGGCTATGGCAAGGAAGCCCTGCCGCCGCATTCGCTGACCATGTCGATGATCGGCGCCTCGCTGTTGTGGGTGGGCTGGTTCGGCTTCAACGCCGGCTCCAACCTCGAAGCCAATGGCACGACGTCGCTGGCCTTCGTCAACACCATGGTCGCCACCGCCGCCGCCGCCATCTCCTGGCTGTTCGTCGAATGGGCGGTCAAGGGCAAGCCCTCGCTGCTCGGCATGATCTCGGGCGCCGTCGCCGGCCTCGTGGCCGTCACCCCGGCGTCCGGCTACGCCGGCCCGATGGGCTCGCTGGCGCTCGGCCTGCTGGTCTCGCCGCTGTGCCTGTTCTTCGTCTCCACGGTGAAGAGCAAGTTCGGCTATGACGACGCGCTCGACGTGTTCGGCGTGCACTGCATCGGCGGCATCACCGGCGCTCTGGCGACCGGCATCCTCGTCGCCCCGTCGCTCGGCGGCGTCGGCATCACCGACTACACCAACTTCGCCAACGGCAACGCCGGAACCTATGACATGATGGCCCAGCTCATCATCCAGGCCAAGGCGGTCGGCACCACCCTGGTGTGGTCGGGCGTCGGCTCGGCGATCATCTACAAGATCGTCGACCTGATCGTCGGCCTGCGTCCGACCCCGGACGAGGAGCGCGAAGGTCTCGACATCACCGACCACGGCGAGCGCGCCTACAACTACTGAACAGCGCCTCAGGCCAACAACCAAGCGGCGGGGAAACCCGCCGCTTTCAGACCGACAAAGCCCTCGCCACAAGCGGGGGTTTTTTTGGGTCCAATGGTTTGCGCGCAGAGGGCGCAGTCGCTCACGGCCAGACTGGTCGCGCATGCATGGGATCGCTCGCGAGCGCCGTTGATGGATCACAAGCGAATATTATTGCCCGCGCAACGGCTCGTCAACCTGCCCGTAACGCCTTTGGTCAAAGGCAACCTGAGGGTCGACGACTGGTCGGTAAAGGCAAGATTTCGGGAGCTATTACGAAAAATTGGTGGAGCCAGACGGAATCGAACCGACGACCTCTTCAATGCCATTGAAGCGCTCTCCCAACTGAGCTATGGCCCCACAATTTATTCTACCTCAGTCCCTTGGGCAGGACGACCGCAGTGCGGCGAGGCAGTGGGCGGGTGTATAGCTGCAAGGCGGCGATGGGACAAGCCCCAAGACGCACGACGACGGAAAAATTTCCGCTTTTTGCAAAATGGTCGTCATCCTCCGTTAGATTGATCTGTTTTGAATCATTGGATTGGCGAAAAACCAGCGCCCGCGCCGAGGAACGGCGCGGGCGCAAATGGTCGCGGCGAAGAACCGGCGAATCAGGCTTCTTCGTCGGTCTCGATATCGCCGTCGATGAGGTTGGTGACGTCGTCGCTGTCTTCTTCTTCGAGGAAGGTGTCGTCGGTATCGTCGGCGGCGTCATCGCCGAGATCGACGTCATCGTCCACAACGACTGCAACCTTTTCGTCCGTGGCGTCTGCCTCTTCAAGCGACACGATTTCCGCGCCAGCTTCCGGCAGTTCGGATTCTTCGTCGTCTGCGGCGGCGGCGCGCGCGGCGGCGCGCGACAAAGCCGGAGGCTGGAAAGTCGCCCCGCATTTGGGGCAGAGGATCGGATCCTTGTTCAGATCGAAAAACTTCGCGCCGCAATTTTGACACTGGCGCTTGTTGCCGAGTTCCGGTTTGGCCAATTGTGCAATTCCCCTGTCGTCGTCCGCCGGCAAGGGCCAGGACGGTCAATGCTACCGGACGGGGGGTTATTCGCGCCACGCGTCGCTGTCAATCCGCTTTCAACGCCAATCTTGCCGGCGACGGCGATTTGGCGCCACAGGACGCGTTTGAGCTCGCATTACCCGGCTTTTTCAACGCTCCAATTCCGCGTCCCAATAGAGGAAATCGTGCCAGGTTTTGTGGAGCTCGCTATTGGCTTGCGGAAGGCGGCGGGCGATCATGTCGAGTTGGAAGGGCGTAGGCTCAAAGGGGGGACGACGCAGTTTCAGGCCCGCCTGTTTGGCTGTCATGTCCGCCTTCAGCAGATTGTCGCGTTGGCAGCAGGCGACGATATTCGACCACACGGTCTGGCCGCCCTTCGAGCGGGGCGTCACATGATCGAAGGTCAGATCCTTGGCCAAGGCTTTGTGGCCGCAATACTGGCAGGTGAATTCGTCGCGCAGGAAAACATGGTAGCGCGTGAAGGCAATGGTCTTGCGTCGATGATAGGCCTTGAGCGCGACCACGGAAGGCACTTCGAAAGATTTATTGGCCGATCGCACCAGGACGTCGTCATAACTCGCTACCGGGTAAACGCGGCCCTTGAGCAGGGCGACCAAGGCATCCTGCCAGCTCCAGATCGACAAGGGCGCCCAACTGACGGGCTGCATGTCGGCGTTCAGGACAAGCGTACGAAGATTGGCTACATGAGCGTTCATTCCGCCCTCCGCCGTGGTGGGTCGAAACGCAAACTTCGTTCGAACAACAAGAGGTTTGGTGTTGGGCGACTGCAGAGACGTCGGGTCGCCGATCGCCGGAGCGCGCCCCTGGTGACCGCCGTTTCCACACTTGACGCCCGTTCGCGCCGATGTAGAGACGACGCGGCGCTCATTCCGCGTCTCCCAGCCTGCATATATGCGTCCTGAAATACGATTTCAGAGACAAAACCAGGCTGGCCGGGCGAAGCTCCAGCTTAAATTCCGGCTTGACGTGATGTGTCATGGGCCGCTCCGTCCAAATCGCCGCCCTTTACGGGGCCGAATTTCGGATGCCCATAGTGTATAGGCTCAATGACGCCTTTGTGAAGGCGGGAGCGATCGAATTTCAAGGCAGTGCGGCGATTTAGCGCGTCGGAACCGGCGCGCCGCCGCGATAATCATAAAAGCCGCGCTGCGTCTTGCGGCCCAGCCAGCCGGCCTCGACATATTTCACCAGCAACGGGCAAGGGCGATATTTTGAATCGGCGAGCCCTTCGTGCAACACCTGCATGACCGACAGGCAAGTGTCGAGGCCGATGAAATCGGCCAGTTGCAGCGGTCCCATCGGGTGATTGGCGCCGAGGCGCATGGCCGTATCGATGGCGTCGACCGAGCCAACGCCTTCATAAAGCGTGTAAATCGCCTCGTTGATCATCGGCAGCAATATGCGGTTGACGATGAATGCGGGGAAGTCTTCCGAAACGGTGACCGTCTTGTGGAGCTTTTCGATATAGGCGCGCGCCGCGTGGAATGTTTCATCATCCGTGGCGATGCCGCGAATCAATTCCACCAGTTGCATGCGGGGCACCGGATTCATGAAATGAATACCGATGAACCGGCCCGGACGGTCGGTAATCGACGCCAGCCGCGTGATCGAAATGGAAGAAGTATTGGTGGCGACGACCGCTTCGCTTTTCAAATAGGCGCATACGGTGCTGAAAATCTTGCGTTTGACGTCCTCATTTTCGGCGGCCGCCTCCATCACCAGGTCAGCGTCCGAGAAAGCCGAAAATTGGGTGGCGGGCTTGATGCGCGCCAAAGCCGCCGCTTTTTCGTCGGCGGTTAACGCCTCGCGTTCGACGAGACGACCGAGATTGGCGTCGATTTTCGCAATCGCCGCGTGAATTCTTTCTTCCGAAAGGTCATTCAGAATGACATTGAAACCGGCAAGGGCGCTGACCTGCGTAATGCCAATGCCCATCTGGCCCGCGCCGACGACGGCGATGTTATGAATTTCAAAGGTCATGGCCAATTCCTGAACGGCTCTTAAAGTCGGCGGCGATCATAGGTCACAATCGCCGCCGACGCATCTAGCCTAACGGCCGATTTTAGCAAGTTCCGCATCAAGCTCCGGCATCGCCGTATAGAGGTCGGCGACCAGTCCATAATCCGCGACCTGGAAGATCGGGGCTTCCTCGTCCTTGTTGATCGCGACGATGACCTTGCTGTCCTTCATGCCGGCCAAATGCTGGATCGCGCCGGAGATGCCGACCGCGATGTAAAGCTCGGGCGCCACGACCTTGCCGGTCTGGCCGACCTGCCAGTCGTTGGGCGCATAGCCAGCATCCACGGCGGCCCGCGAGGCCCCGATGGCCGCGCCGAGCTTGTCCGCCACCGGCTCGATGTAGGCCGTGAAGTTTTCCGCGCTCTGCATCGCCCGGCCGCCGGAAATGATGATCTTTGCCGAGGTCAGCTCGGGGCGGTCCGATTTGGCCAGAGCCTCGCTCTTGAAGACCGAAAGACCGGCGTCGGCCGTTGCCGCCGCGGCTTCGATCGGCGCCGAGCCGCCCTGTCCGGTCGCCGCGAAATTCGAGACGCGCACCGTGATCACCTTTTTGGCGTCGGTCGCCTGCAAGGTCTGGATGGCGCTGCCGGCGTAAATCGGCCGCTCGAACGTGTCGGGCGAGATGACCTTGGAGATTTCCGAGACCTGCGCCACGTCGAGCAGCGCCGCTACGCGCGGCAGCACATTCTTGCCGGTCGAAGTGGCTGCCGCGACAATCGCGTCATAGTTTGGAGCCAGCGCCACGATCAGGTCGGCCAGAGGCTCCGCCAGACCATGCGCGATCGCATCGCCCGAGGCGGTCAGCACCTTTTCGACGCCCGCCAGTTGCGAGGCCGTCTGGGCGGCGTCTCCGCTGGCGTCGGCCACGAGGATGTGGACCGGCGCGCCGAGGGCGATGGCGGCGGTCAGGGCCTTGGCGGTGGCGTCGTTCAATTTGCCGCCGTGAACTTCGGCAAGAAGAAGAGTCGTCATCACAGCACCCCGGCTTCGTTCTTGAGTTTGCTGACCAGTTCGGCCACGGATCCCACTTTCATCCCGGCCTTGCGGCTGCCGGGCTCGGTGGTTTTCAACACCGTTAGTCGCGGCGCGACGTCCACGCCATAGTCGGCGGGGGTTTTTTCGGCGATTGGCTTCTTTTTGGCCTTCATGATGTTGGGCAGCGAAGCATAACGCGGTTCGTTGAGACGCAAGTCGGTCGTCACGACCGCCGGCAATTTCAGCGTCACCGTCTGCAAGCCGCCGTCGACTTCGCGCGCCACATCGACTGAAGTCTCGCCGATCTCGATTTTTGAAGCAAAAGTGCCCTGGCCCCAGCCAAGCAAGGCGGCGAGCATCTGGCCGGTCTGGTTGGAATCGTCATCGATGGCCTGCTTGCCGACGATGATCAGGCCGGGCTGCTCTTCCAGCGCCACGGCCTTGAGGATTTTGGCCACCGCCAGCGGTTCGACAGCGCCGTCGGTCTTGACCAGCACGCCGCGATCCGCGCCCATGGCAAGGCCGGTGCGCAGGGTTTCGGTCGCCTGCTGCGGACCGATGGAGACGACGATCACTTCGGTCGCCTTGCCAGCTTCCTTCAAACGAAGCGCTTCTTCGACGGCGATTTCGTCGAAAGGATTCATCGACATTTTGACATTGGCCAGTTCAACGCCCGAACCATCGGCTTTCACCCGGATCTTGACGTTGTAATCGACCACCCGCTTGACGGGCACAAGGATTTTCATCGGTTTCGATCTCCATCAGCGACGTGCGAATAAATGGAACTGGATTTCTATACAAGACGCCGCGATTTCAAGGAATCCGGATCCCGCTGCGTTTTGATCGATTCGCAAAAGGTCCGGATGAGCGGAAATGCTTTGGACGATCTGGTAATCTTGGCGGTCTGGCGAGTCAACGTCGCAAAGAAACCGGAAGGATCCGGTCATTGCGAGCGAAGCGGAGCAATCCACCCCGGCTTTGGATTGCTTCGTCGCTTCGCTTCTCGCAATGACGAGATCAGGGATACCGACTGAGCTTTTAGCGATTCTGACCGGGGCGCCAAAGAATGTCGGAGGCGCCGTCGTTGTTGGCGATGCGGGCCGCGACAAAAAGGAAATCGGATAGCCGATTGACGAATTGCAGCGCCTGGGCGCCGACCGCTTCGCCTTCCAGCGAAAGAGCGACCATGCGCCTTTCGGCGCGTCGGGAGATGGCGCGGGCGAGATGCAGAGCGGCGGCGGCGGACGAGCCGCCGGGCAGGATGAAAGACGTCAGCGGCGCCAGTCGGGCGTTCAGCGCGTCGATTTCCTGCTCCAGACGGGCGACCTGAGCAGCAATGATTCGCAAAGGCTCATAACCCAGCGGGTGATCGGACGGCGGAGTGGCGAGATCGGCGCCGAGGTCGAACAGATCATTCTGAATGCGCGCGAGCATGGCGTCGAGATCCGGCCAGTCGGCGGTGGAGAGGCGCGCCAGACCGATAATCGAATTGGTCTCGTCAATGTCGCCATAGGCTTCGACGCGCGAATCGCATTTTGCGCGTCTCTCGCCATTGGCGAGGCCGGTCGAGCCATCGTCGCCGGTTCGCGTGTAAATCTTGTTCAGCTTGACCATATGCTAGCAATCCGTCACTTGCGCAGAAACATCACGCCGATCACGACGAGGACTGCAGCCAGTTGGAGACCGACTCGCCAGCGCATGAGCCTTTGCGACCGGTTGGGGCTGCCGCCGCGCAGCATGTTGGCCAAACCGAGGAAAAGCGCAAGCATCACCGCCAGCACCATCGCTCCGACGAGATAATTCCAGAAATGATTCATTTTTCGCTGTTCCTGTCGCGCGCGGCGTCAATCGGGCTTGATCAGACGTTCGAGATAATCGAGTTCATCGCGGTCGCGGTTGGGATCGGACAGCCGCCGTCGCAATTCCTCCAGCACTTTGCGCGCCTTTTGCGCGGCAGTGGCGTCGACATTGTTGCGCCGGCTGGCCTGGCCAAACGGACCCTCGCCATTCTGCCCGCGCATCCCACCGTCCTTTTCGTCAGGCTGGCCCTCACCCTCGTTGTCGCCTGGCGATCCCTGCCGCGCCTGGGCCGCCATTTCGCCCGCGCCCTTGCGCAGGCCCTCGAGGGCGCGCTCTTGCGCCTCCATGGCGCCGTCGTCGTCGCCCTTCCGCAACGCCTGCTCGGCCTGTTTCATGGCGTCATCGGCTTCGCCCAGCCCTTCCGGCGCCTCGCCGCCTGGCGGCCCGGCCCGCTTCTGCAGCAACTCGAGTTGATCGCGCAGTTGTTTTTGACGACGGTCGAGCTGGCGCGGCTGACTGGGATCGCTCGGGTTTCCTGACGAATCATCCTGTTCGGCTCCGGCCTGTCCGCCCTGCGGCCCCGGCCGCGCCGGGGGCGCGCCTTGTCGCCCGGCGCCTCTGGACTGCTGTTTTTTCTCGTCGCCCGTGCCTTGCGGAGGCAGACTCCGACTGCTCGCTCCGTTGATGCGCGAAGGTATCGTCGCGCAGCTTTTGTTGGTCGCGCATGAGCTTGTCGATATCCCGCATCGCCTTGCGATTGCGCGCCGCCTGTCCGGATTCCCGCGACTTTTCCGCCGAGCGGAGATTCTCCAGCATGTCCTGCATCCGCTCGAGCAGCTCCATCGCGGCTTCCTTGTCGCCGTTTTTCGCTGCTTCGGACAATTGATCGAGCATGGACTTCAAATCTTTGGGCGTTATCGTTCGGTTATCGCCGGTTTCGCTTTCGCCGGACTGGGCTTTTTGCGCGGAATTTTTTTGCAGTTCGGCCAGGAAGGCGTCGAGGGCTTTTTGCAATTGCTGGGTCAATCGCTCGATTTCTTCCGGGGAAGCCCCGCGACTGAGCGCCTCCCGCAGGGCTTTTTGCGCCGCCCGCAAGTCGCGTTCGGCTTGAGGCGCGTCGCCCTCCTCGATGTGCAGAGCCAATTCCCACAGAAAGTCCGTGACCGCGACCAGATCGGCGTCGGTGCGCGCGTGGCGCAAGGAAGCGTGCGCGAAGCGCAGCCCGAGAAAGACGCTCGCTTTGGGCGTGAAAAGCTCTGGCGCGATCATCAAGGCGTCAATGGCCGTCAGAACCTCGTCCCTTTGACCGGAATCGAGGGCGAGAAGCCGCCGCTGTTCCGCCAGAGCGCGAGCCAGCGGATTGGCAAGATTTTTCTGAGGCAGCACAAAACCGCTGATGACAGCCTGTCCCTCATTGCCGCCCTCATCGCGCACATGCAAGATCAAGTCGACGCGAGCGCCGGCGTAAGGGCTGTCGCTCCAATCGAGCGTGCTGCGCGCTTCGCCGAGCCCGCCCGGCGCCGCGGCCAATTCAAGCGCTCCCTTTGGCGGCTCGACCAGGGCGTGACCTTCCGGCGAGTGACCTGCCGGCGATTGGCCATCGGCGGGGAGCTGGGCGCTCGACCTGCGCGTCGCGTGCGCCGTAATCGTCGTCAATTCGATAGGTGAGGGTGAAGGAGCCACGCAGATTTGGCTGCGGCGGCGCGAGCGGCGTAATCGTCGGCGGGGCGTCGGGCAAGCTGAGCAGCGAAAACGCGCCCACTTCCTTTGCGCCTCGCGAAATGCGCAGGCTTCCGTTACCTTGCAGCAGGAAACGCTGTTGATTGGGCGTCGCGCCGGGAGCGGGCGCCGCCGCCTTGACCCCTCCTTGAGTCACAATCCGCACATCGGCATTGTCCGACGCCCTTACGATAATGGTCGAGCCGACGGGCGCTGTTATTGGCGCCATGGCGTCGGAGGGGGGCAGCGGCAGGACAACAGGCGGTTTGCCGGTATAGCCGGGCGGATCGATCCAGGCGTCGATGCGGGTGGGCGCGTTCTCGGCGGCATTCAGGCGCCAGTCGAAGGCGGCGGCGAAACGAGCGTATTTTTCCGGTCCGGCCATGAAGGCGGAGGCGGCAAGGGCGAGCACGACCAGAGCGCCCAGAGCGTAACGGTCCAAAATCCAAAGCTTTGGCGCGGGCCGGACCGGCCGCAGGCCCTCGGCGTTTTTTTCCGCACGGCGCAGATGAAGGCGCCATAATCCCAGCGTCTGCGGATCGCCCTCGTTGGCCAAAGCGTCGGCCAGCGCAGCGGCCGGCGCTTCGGCGCTCTGCGCATCGAGAGCGGCGCGGGCGTCCGCAACGCGAGGGAGGGAAAAATGCCGCAACGGCGCCAGAGCGGCGAGGAGAAGGCCAATAAAGACCACCGTTCCCGACAATCGCGCCAACCCGCTGGCGCCGAGCCAGAGACCGGTCCAACTCACGGCGATAAAAAGACCGGCGACGATAACGGCCGGCAGCAGGGCGCGCACCAGGCGTTCGATCAGCAGCGCCGCCCAGGCCAGCAAGGTCAGGCGGCGCAAACGGGACTGCGCCGCCGCCGAAGAAAGGGCCGACCGATTTTGCTTCACTCTCCGCCGCCTCGCTCGCGAAAGACCAATTTCGCGCCGAAGAAAGGATTTATGTCAACCACGTCGGAATTGTGTCGAGTCCGATCAGGGCGTCGTAATCGCCGCGCCGACGAATCACCGCGCTCTTGTCGCCGTCGACCAGAACTTCCGGCACGAGCAGGCGCGAATTATAGGTTCCCGCCTGGACCGCGCCATAAGCGCCCGCCGACATGATCGCCAGCAGGTCGCCGGGGCGCGGCTCGGCCATCTCGCGGCCCAAGGCCAGATAATCGCCGGTTTCGCAGACCGGTCCGACAATATCGGCCTTAAAGACCGTCGCGTCGCCCTCCGGGGACACCACCGGGAAAATATCATGATGGGCTTCGTAAAGCGTCGGCCGCACCAGGTCGTTCATCGCCGCATCGACAATGACGAAATTTTTCGCCGCGCCTTTTTTGACGAAAATGACCCGTGTCACCAGAACGCCGGCGTTGCCGACGATCAGCCGCCCCGGTTCAAACAACAGCCGGGCGCCCAAAGGCTTGATGTGGCGGCGAACCACTTCGGCGTAGAGTTCCGGCCGATAGCTTTCGGGGTTTTCGTGTTCGGAATAGGGAATGCCGAGGCCGCCGCCAAGGTCGAGATGCGAGATCGCGTGACCATCGGCGCGCAGTTGCCGGACGAAAGCGGCAAGAATGGCGAAGGCATTGTCGAAAGGCGCGAGATCGGTGATCTGCGAGCCGATATGCATGTCGACTCCGGCGATCTTCAGGCCGGTAAGTTTCGACGCCCGCGCATAAACGTCGCGGGCGACGGAAATGGGAATGCCGAACTTGTTCTCGGATTTGCCGGTGGAGATCTTGGCGTGGGTCTTCGCGTCAACGTCGGGGTTTACGCGCAGCGATACATCCGCCGTCAGGCCCTTTGAACTGGCGATCTGCGAGATGCGCTCAAGCTCGGGCTCGGATTCGACGTTGAAACAAAAAATGCCATAGTCCAGCGCCAGGGCGATCTCGCGATCGGTCTTGCCGACGCCGGAGAAAGTCACCCGCTCGCCGGGAACGCCAGCGGCGCGGGCGCGGCGCAATTCGCCTTCCGAGACGACATCCATGCCGGCGCCGAGCTTGGCCAGCAAGGTCAAGACCGCCTGGTTGGAATTGGCCTTCATCGCGTAGCAGACCATGGCGTTCATGTCGCTCAGGGCTTGCGAGAAGACGGTGTAATGGCGGCGGATGGTCGCTGCGCTATAGCAATAAAACGGAGTCTCGACGCCTCGCGCCAGTTCCGGCAAGGCGACGCTTTCGGCATGGAGCACGCCGTCCTGATAATGAAAATGATGCATGCCGCGCCGCCTTAAAGCGTTTTCAAGCGAAGTGGAACCCGGTTCGCGTCAAGAAAACGCGTGAACTAGAGCAGGAAGTCGAATGGTGTGGCGCTCTTCGACGCGCCGGCCTTGAGCGAATTATCGTCGCGCCCTTTCGGAAGCCGTTGCTGCGAATTGGCGGTCGGGTCGATTTCGGTCGGCGATCGCGGCGCTTCGGCGGCCTTGGCGGCGACTTCGGGATCGAGCGGTACGGGGGGGCCGCGCCGGCCACAGCCGTCGAGCAGCAGGGCGCCCGACAAGGCCGCCGCGAACAAAGCCGTCTTGAAAATGAATTTGCAGGTCAAGAGCCCCAACTCCCGGATGTCTGGCGCGTTGGGCGCGACTATAGCGGATCGTCCGGCCAAACGCGCCGAACAGGATAAAAATATCTTGGCGGTCATTCGGTCTTGTCGGCGGCGAGACGATGCGCCCAGGACTTTGCTTGCTCGCGCACGTTTTCAGGCGCCGTTCCGCCGTAGCTCACCCGGCTGCACACCGATTTCTCGACGCCAAGGACGTCGAAGACCTCAGCCGTGATGGTCGGCTCGATCGGATTGCAGCTGGGGCAGCGTCAGCTGTTCCAGACCCAGCCCGGCCTCGGCGGCCAGAGCGACGATGCGGCCGGTGACATGATGCGCCTGACGGAAGGGCATTCCCAAGGCGCGCACCAGCCAGTCGGCGAGATCGGTGGCGGTCGCATAGCCCGAACCCGCCGCCGCCTTCATCTTGTCGGTCCGGGGCGTCATGTCGCGGACCATTCCGGCAATGGCGGCGATGCACAGCGACAAGGATTGCAGCGAATTGAAACAGCCTTCCTTGTCTTCCTGCATGTCCTTGGAATAGGCGAGCGGAAGGCCCTTCATCACGATCAGCAGTCCGACCAGATCGCCGATGATTCGGCCCGATTTGCCGCGCACCAGTTCCGCCGCGTCCGGGTTGCGTTTTTGCGGCATGATCGACGAGCCGGTGGTGAATTTGTCCGACAAGGCGATAAAGCCGAATTGCGGCGTCGTCCAAAGGACGATTTCCTCGGCGAAGCGTGACAAATGGGTCGCCGTTATCGCGGCGGCGGACAGGGTTTCGAGCACGAAGTCGCGGTCGGACACGCTATCGAGCGAATTGGCGGTCGGGCCATCGAAACCGAGCGCTTTCGCCGTGAAGGCGCGGTCGATCGGAAAGGAGGTGCCGGCGAGCGCCGCGGCGCCGAGAGGACATTGGTTGAGCCGCGTGCGGGCGTCGCTGAAACGGCCGCGATCGCGGGAAACCATCTCGACATAGGCGAGGAGATGGTGGCCGAAGGTCACAGGCTGGGCGGATTGCAAATGGGTGAAGCCGGGCATGACGGCATCGGCATAGGCCGTTGCCTTTTCCACCAGCGCCCGTTGCAAATCAGCCAATTGGAGGCTGATCCCGTCGATGGTGTCGCGCACCCAGAGCTTGAAATCGAGCGCCACCTGATCGTTGCGCGAACGCGCCGTATGCAGCCGCCCCGCCGTGGGGCCGATCAATTCCGCAAGACGCATTTCGATATTCATGTGAATGTCTTCGAGAGCGCGGGAAAAGACCAATTTTCCGCTCTCGATTTCGCGCGCGACCTCGTCTAGACCATTGCCAATGGCGTCGGCGTCGGCTTGACTGACGATTCCCGCCTGCGCCAGCATGGCGACATGAGCCTTGGAGCCCGCGATGTCCTGTCGCGCGAGGCGATAGTCGAATCCAATGGAGGCGTTGATTTCCTCCATGATGGCGTCCGGGCCGCTGGCGAATCGGCCGCCCCACATTTTATTGCTCATGACTGCTCCGCGAGGCGAGGCTAAAAAGATGACTGAAGAGCACGAAACGCCGCCCGCCGATCCCGCGCGCATGCGCGCCATCGCCCGGCGGCTCATCCTGCCCCCTGTCCTTCTCGCCGCCGTCATCGTCGCGGCGGCGCTATGGTTCGTCCTATACGGGATGAAAGGGGGCGACGGCAAGGAAACGCAGTTGGCCGCGACCGGCGAATGCGCCGCCTCGGCCGCGCTGGCGCCGAAACTGACGCCGCTGGCCCAGGGAGGATGTTGCCGCTCTCGCCATCAATGCCTCGCCGCGGCCCATGCCGGCGCTGACTTTTTCGGGCAGCGGCGGGCCGGTCGAGCTTTCGTCCTTCAAGGGAAGGATCGTGCTGTTGAATCTCTGGGCGACCTGGTGCGTGCCCTGCCGTGAAGAAATGCCAGCCCTGGATCGCCTTCAGGGCATGATGGGAAACGACAATCTTGCGGTCGTCGCGGTGAATATCGACACGGCGAGGCTTGAGCGGCCCAAGGCTTTCTTGCAGGAGATCGGCGCGAAAAACCTGGGTTTTTATACCGACTCGACGGCCAAATCCTTTTCGACCCTGCAGCAAAACGGCAAAGTGGTCGGATTGCCGACAAGTTTCCTGATTGGCCGCGATGGCTGTGAACTCGGCGTCATCGCCGGTCCCGCCAAATGGGACGGCGCCGACGCCCTGGCTTTCCTCAAGGCGGCGGCGCAAAACTGATGATCAGGCTTGCCGAGGGTCCCGGACCGGAACGCCGGCGGCCTTGAGTTGATCGATCAATTCGCCGGACTCGAACATTTCGCGGACAATGTCGCATCCGCCGACGAATTCGCCCTTGATATAGAGTTGCGGAACCGTCGGCCAATTGGCGTATTGCTTGACGCCTTCGCGGATTTCCATGTCTTCCAGCACATTCACGCCCTTGTAAGGCGTCTCGAGATGGGCAAGGATTTTCGCGACCTGGCCGGAAAAGCCGCATTGCGGGAGATTCGGCGTGCCTTTCATGAAAAGCACAACGTCATTAGACGCCAAATCCTGTTTGATGCGGTCAATGGCGGTGAGGGGTCTGGGTGTCCGACATGGTTATTTCCTTTCGAACGGAGGTCAAGGCTCCGTGTTCGATAGGTAATCCGTGCGGGCGCGGGGTTCAAGCCGTCGTTTCGGGTGGCGCGGTCTCAAGCGCCAGAGCGTGCAGCACGCCGCCGACATTGCCGCCCAGCGCGGAATAAACCAGTTGATGCTGCTTGACCCGGCTCAATCCGCGAAAAGCTTCGGAAATCACCTGGGCGCGGTAGTGGTCGCCGTCGCCCGCCAGATCGGTAATGATAATCTCCGCGTCAGGCAGCGCGGCCTTGATCATGGTTTCGATTTCGCTGGCTTGCATGGGCATTTTTGGGGTTTCCTCAAACGGGGACTGAACTAAGCTGATTTGCCGCCGCCGGCCATATAGGTCGGCATCCAGTTTTCATGCGCGTCAAGCAATTCGCGCACCAAAACCGGCTTGGCGGCGCCGAGGCGCAAGCTGTCGCCCCCGGTTTCGCCAAGGCGCGTCGCGGTAACACCCGCCTGCTTTGCAAGCACGCAGATCTCATCGGCTTTTTCCGCCGACGCGGCCAGCAGATAGCGGCCCTGGTCCTCGCCGAACCAGATCGCCGGCGAATCGGCGCCCGGCGCGGCGACGATGGCGCCAATCCCGCCGGCCATGGCCATTTCCGCCAGCGCGACGGCGAGGCCGCCGTCCGAAAGATCATGCGCGGCGCTGACCAAGCCCTTGGCGATCGCGTCGCGGACGAAATCGCCATTGGCCTTTTCGCGCGCCAGATCCACCGGCGGCGGCGCCCCTTCCTCGCGGCCAAGAATTTCGCGCAGATAGATGCGATTGACCGAGCCAGCCCTCGGTCTCGCCGATAAGCAGAATTTGTCTCCCGGCGCGCGAAAAGGCGAGGCCGACGCATTTCGTCACATCCTCGACAAGGCCGACGCCGCCGATCGACGGGGTTGGCAAGATGCCCTTGCCCTGGGTCTCGTTATAGAGCGAGACATTGCCGGAAACGATCGGGAAAATCCAGCGCGCGGCAGGCCTGTCCTATGCCGTCGAGACAGCCGACGAGTTGCCCCATGATCTCCGGCTTTTCCGGATTGCCGAAATTCAGGTTGTCGGTGAGGGCCATGGGCTTGCCGCCAACGGCGGTGATATTGCGCCAGGCTTCAGCCACCGCCTGTTTGCCGCCTTCGACCGGGTCGGCGAAGCAATAGCGGGGGCTCACGTCGGCGGTCAGCGCGAGGCCCTTCGGGCCGTCGTCGATGCGAATCACCGCCGCGTCGCCGCCCGGACCCTGAATGCTGTTGCCGAGAATGAGATGGTCATATTGCTCCCAAACCCAACGTTTTGAGGCGAGGTCAGGGCAAGCGACCAGCTTTTTCAGCGCCGCGTCGATGGAGAAGCGGGGCGTTCAAGCGTCGCCGCGTCGAGCTTTTGCGGCTTGGGAGTCGGGATATGCGGCCGGTCGTAAAGCGGGGCTTCGTCGCCCAGTTCCTTGATCGGCAGGTCGACCTTGACTTCGCCGCCATGCTTGACGACGAAACGGAGCGTGTCGGTGGTCTTGCCGATCACCGCGAAATCCAGCCCCCACTTGCGGAAGATCGCCTCGGCTTCTGCTTCCTTGGCGGGGTCGAGCACCATGAGCATGCGCTCCTGGCTTTCCGACAGCAGCATTTCATAGGCGGTCATGCCTTGTTCGCGGCAGGGCACCTTGTCGAGATCGAGTTCGATGCCGAGATTGCCCTTGGCGCCCATTTCGACGGCGGAGGAGGTTAATCCCGGCAGCGCCCATGTCCTGAATGGCGACGACACAGCCCGCCGCCATGATTTCGAGACAGGCCTCCAGCAGCAGCTTTTCGGAAAAGGGGTCTCCGACCTGCACCGTGGGACGCTTTTCGTCGCTGTCCGCATCGAATTCGGCCGAGGCCATGGTGGCGCCGTGAATGCCGTCACGCCCGGTTTTCGAGCCGAGATAGACGATCGGCCGGCCGACGCCGGTGGCGGCGGCGTAAAAAATCTCGTCCGTGCGGCAAAGGCCGACCGCCATGGCGTTGACGAGAATATTGCCGTCATAGCTCGCATGGAAGGCGGTCGAACCGCCGACCGTCGGCACGCCGAAACTATTGCCATAGCCGCCAATGCCGGCGACGACGCCCGCGACGAGATGGCGTGTGCGGGGATGATCGACCGAACCGAAGCGCAGGAGATTGAGGCAGGCGATCGGCCGCGCGCCCATGGTGAAGACATCGCGCAAAATGCCGCCCACGCCCGTGGTCGCGCCCTGATAAGGTTCGATATAGGACGGGTGGTTGTGGCTTTCCATCTTGAAGACGCAGGCCTGCCCGTCGCCTATGTCGATGATTCCGGCGTTCTCGCCGGGACCCTGGATGACCCAGGGCGCCTTGGTCGGCAATTTCTTCAGATGCAGCCGAGACGACTTGTAGGAACAATGCTCGTTCCACATCGCGGAAAAAATGCCGAGTTCGGTAAAGCTCGGTTCGCGCCCGATCAATCCCAGAAGCCGTTGATATTCGTCGGGCTTGAGGCCGTGCTGGGCGACGAGGTCCGGCGTGATCGCCGGTTCTTTGGGGAGCGTCTGAGCGGTCAAGCTATCCGGCCTTGTGAAACGCGCGTCGGGAAAAGGCGCAGGGGTTTCGATTAAAACTTTGCGTCAAAATTGGCAAGAACGGACCGTTGGTCCAACTGTGACGTTTAAGCCACAGGCATTTCGGAAGCTGCCTTCCAAGAGTGTCAATTTGATTTCAATCAATTCGCAGTGCGATAAGTGCCGGCGCAACGTCGCCCGCAAGCCAAGGGCGTCGGTCGGACGTTCTCAGGTGTTGAAAGCCTCAAGATTTGGAATGCAATCATGAAAAAACTCATTTGTGGCGCCTTTGCCGCCGCCTTGCTCGGTTCGGCCGCCCTTCCTGCGCTTGCCGCCGATCTTCCTTCCGTCAAGAGCGCGCCCGTTTTTGCGCCGATCGACGAATTCGTTCGACCCCTTCCTGGTTCGCGTCCGCGCTCTCGGCGTTCTGCCCAACGGCAGCGGTTCTACGATCAGCGGCGCTTCGATCTACGGCGCCAAGCTGACGGACAATGTGGTTCCCGAAGCCGACCTAACCTATTTCTTCACCAAGCACATCGCCGTCGAAGTGATCGCCGCCTTGGTTCATACGAGCCTCGAGGGCCGTCTGACCAACTATGGTCCGACCTATAATATCGCCAACACCACGCTGTTGCCGCCGACCGCCACACTGCAATATCATTTTGCCCTCGGCCAGTTCGACCCCTACCTCGGCATCGGCGCCAACTATACCTGGTTCCTTGAAACCACGTCGCCGCTGACCCAGAAACTGGGCTATGGCAACGCCGTGAATATTCACCCGGCCGCCGGCCTGGCTCTGCAGGCGGGCATGGATTACTACCTGACCAAGCATTGGGCGCTGAACCTCGACGCCAAGTATCTGTTCCTGCACACCGACGCCAATACCCCGTACGGCCCGAGCACGGTCAGCCTCAACGCCAACACCTGGCTGCTCAGCGGCGGCATCGGCTATCGCTTCGGCGCCGCCGATCTGTTCCCGGCGGTTGTCGCCAAGTACTGATCTGCTGTTAATCTATGCAAAGCCCGGCCGCAAGGCCGGGCTCATCTGCTGACGAGCCCCATCGTTTTTGGTGGGGTTTTTATTTGAGCCCGGATATGACACGGGCGCCAGTGAGTCCATCCGACGGAATCTCGGGCGCTTCGCCTGAGGCTCTACACGCCCCCGAACAGCCGCGCCATGACCCGCGCCGTATAATCGACCATGGGCACGACGCGGGCGTAATTGAGCCGCGTGGGCCCGATGACCCCCAACACGCCGACGATCCGCCGCTGGGAATCGTGGAAGGGCGCGGCGATCATCGACGATCCCGAAAGCGAGAACAGCTTGTTTTCCGACCCGATGAAGATGCGCACGCCTTCGCCATTTTCGGCGCGGGCGAGGAGATCGATCACATCGCGTTTGGTCTCCAGATCGTCGAACAGCATACGGATGCGCTCGACGTCCGCCATGGCGGTCAGATCTTCAAGCAGATTGGCCTGCCCGCGCACGATAAGATTTTGTGCGGCGCCTGCCGGCCCCGCCCAACTCGCCAAGCCGGCCTCGACCAGTCTCGCGGTCAAGACATCGAGTTCCGACTGGGCGGCGGAGCGCGAAATTTCGATATCGTCGCGCACCTGGGCCAAAGTGCGTCCGCGCAGCCGCGCATTGAGGTAATTGCTCGCCTCGACCAGAGAGGAAGGCGGCAGATCGGCAGGCACCGGCAAGATGCGGTTTTCAACCGAGCCATCTTCCGAAACCAGGATCGCCAGAGCTTTTTCCGGTTCGAGGCGCACGAAATCGACCTGTTTGAGCCGATTATTCTCCTTGGTCGTCAAAACGACGCCGGCGCCGCGCGAAAGGCCCGAAAGCAGCAAGCCGGCCTCGGCCAAGGCTTCGTCCATGGTCCGATCGATTGAGGCCCCACGGATTTGCGCCTCGATTCGACCGCGCTCCTGATCGGTCAGATCGCCGATTTGCAGCAGGGAATCGACGAAGAAGCGTAATCCCAGCTCGGTCGGCAGGCGCCCGGCGCTGGTATGCGGCGAGAAAACGAGACCCAGCTCCTCCAGATCCTGCATGACATTGCGAACGGAAGCAGCGGAAAGGGACATGGGGAGGATGCGGGACAATTGCCGCGACCCCACCGGTTCGCCATGCGCCAGATAGCTCTCGACGATATTTTTGAAGATTTCGCGCGACCGCTCGTTGAGCCGGGACAAGGTCCCGGCGCCCGATGTCGAAAATTCAGGAATGGAAGCCATAGCCTTAAGTCTTGCGCGTTGGACGCCTTCGCGCAAGCGGCGTCGATGGCCAAATGGGCAAAAACGACAAAAACCCCGCCGACGCAGGGTCGGCAGGGTTTGTTATTTTTTCACAAAAGCAGAAATCAGGCTTGCTTGCTCAGCAAAGCGACGCTGGCGGTCAGGCGCGAAACTTTGCGCGAAGCCGTGTTGCGGTGAACAATGCCTTTTTGCGCGGCGCGCATGAGAATCGGCTCGGCGGCGGCGAGGGCGGTCTGCGCGGCGACCTGATCACCGGCGCTGATGGCCTCCTCGACCTTGCGGACGAAAGTGCGCATTTTGCTGCGACGCTGGCGGTTCACCGACGTGCGGCGGGCGATCTGACGGACGGCCTTTTTAGCCGATTTGGTATTGGCCATGTTTATCCCCGGACGAAGCGCCGGCCCTCATTGCAGAGGCCGCGCCGTCTAAAAAACGATGGCGGCGCCATTTGCAGGCGCCGCGAGTAGATGGGCTTATAAGCGCGAAAAGGGACATTCGTCAACGCGTGTTTTCATCAGGCGCGGTGATTCGGTTCAGCGGTTCTTGAACTGGGGCAGCCGCTTTTCAACAAAGGCCGCCATGCCCTCCTTCTGATCCTCCGTGGCGAAGGCGGCGTGAAAATTCCGTCGTTCGAATTTCACCCCTTCCGCCAATGTCGAGGCCTGGGCCGTATTGATGCAGTCCTTGATCTGCATGGCGATGGGCAAGGACATGGACGCGATGAAATCCGCCACCCGCATGGCCTCGTCGATCAAGCTTTCGAGGGGCACGACGCGCGAAACGAGGCCGGCGCGTTCCGCCTCCTGCGCGTCCATCATGCGGCCGGTCAGACACATTTCCATGGCCTTCGACTTGCCGACCAGTCGCGTGAGCCTTTGCGTGCCTCCTGCGCCGGGAAGGACGCCGAGCTTGATTTCCGGCTGGCCGAATTTGGCGTTATCAGCCGCCAGAATGATATCGCACATCATCGCCAGTTCGCAGCCGCCGCCCAAGGCGAAACCGGCCACGGCGGCGATCGCCGGCTTGCGGAATTTCGAGAGCCTTTCCCAACTGGCGATGGTGTCGCTCAGATAGGCCTCCATATAAGTCAGCGCCTGCAATTCCTTGATGTCGGCGCCGGCGGCGAAGGCTTTGTCGGATCCGGTGATAACAAGCGCGCCAATGTCCGGATCTTTATCCAGCAAGTCGAGCGCGATATTGAGTTCGGCGATCAAGGCTGAATTGAGGGCATTCAGCGCTTTAGGCCGGTTGAGCCGGATAAGCGCAACCGAGCCGTGAATTGCGACGAGAATATTCTTGTAGTCCATTGCACGCCCTTTCCGGCTCTGTCGCTAAATGGTTAACGGAGCCGGAAAGGATTGGAAAGGGCTGACCCTTTGGACTTAAATGCCTTCGAACAGGGCTGTCGAGAGATAGCGCTCGGCGAAGGACGGAATGATGATGACAATCGTCTTGCCTTCGGAACTCGGCCGCGCCCCGACTTGCAAGGCCGCCGCCACCGCCGCGCCCGAAGAAATGCCGACCGGAACGCCTTCGATCCGTGCGACCTGGCGCGCCGTGTCGATGGCCGTGGCGCTATCGATGGTCACAACCTCGTCGATGACCGCGCGATCGAGAACCGCAGGCACAAAACCGGCGCCAATGCCCTGAATCTTGTGAGGGCCCGGCTGGCCTCCCGACAGGACCGGCGATTCGACCGGCTCGACCGCGATGATCTTGACGCCCGGCTTGCGCGCCTTGAGCACTTCGCCGACGCCGGTGATGGTGCCGCCGGTTCCGACGCCGGAAATGACGATATCCACGCCGCCTGCGGTGTCATTCCAGATTTCTTCCGCCGTCGTGCGGCGATGGATTTCGGGATTGGCGGGATTTTCGAACTGGGCCGGCGAGATGCCTCCCGGCGTCGAGGCCACCAGTTCCGCCGCCTTGGCGATGGCGCCCTTCATACCCTGCGCCGCAGGGGTGAGAACGAGTTCGGCGCCGAACAGCGCCAGCATCTTGCGGCGCTCGATGGACATGGATTCAGGCATGACCAATTGCAGCTTGTAGCCGCGCGCCGCCGCGACGAAGGCCAAGGCGATGCCGGTATTGCCGGACGTCGGCTCGATCAGGACGGTCTTGTCCGGCGAAATCTTGCCCTGCGCCTCAAGCGCGTCAATCATGGCGACGCCGATACGATCCTTGACCGACGCGATAGGATTGAAAAATTCAAGCTTGGCGACGAGCTTGGCCTTGACCCCGTATTTGGCGGCGATCCGATCGAGGCGCACCAGCGGCGTGTCGCCGATGGTGTCGGTGATGAAATCGTAAATCTTGCCGCGTCCCGGCTTTTTTACGGTCGCATCCATCTTGCTGGCGTCGTTCATCGCATTGCTCCTTCTGGCGCTCCCCGCCTGATGGCGAGCAGACTAACAAAGCTGACAAAAACTGTCGACTATGTCTTTCGAAGCCCGGCGCTTCAGGTCGCCGCCACATCGCGGCCCGTCGAGCCGAAGCCTCCTTCTCCGCGCGTCGTTGTCGTCAGGTCTTCCACCACGATCAGGCGCGCCTGCGGGGCAGGCGCGACAACCAGTTGGGCGATCCGCGCGCCACGAGTGATTTCAAAAGGCTTGTCGCCGTGATTGATGAGGATGACGCCCACCTCGCCGCGATAATCGCTGTCGATCGTGCCCGGCGAATTCAATACCGTGACGCCATGGTTCAGCGCCAGCCCGGAGCGCGGACGCGCCTGCGCCTCAAAACCGGGCGCGATTTCCATGACGAGGCCGGTCGGGATCAGGGCGCGCCCTCCGGGCGGCAAGCAGAGCGGCGCATCGGCGGGAAGCGCGGCGACAAGATCGAGGCCTGCCGCGCCGGAGCTTTGATAGGCCGGCAAGGGCAGGCCTTTGGCATGCGGGCAGAAGCTTGATCTTGATCTCCACTGTCACTCTCCCCGCTTCGCCAAAATCCGCCCCAGATAGGCGACGAGTTGACGGCCTGCGTCTTCCTTGTTCAGTTTGGGCCAGATTGTTTCGCCTTCGGCGTCAACGATCACCATGGTGTTTTCATCGCCGCCCATGACCCCCGCGGCGGGGCTGACGTCATTGGCCACGATCACATCGCAGCCCTTGCGTGTCCGCTTTTGTCGCGCATGCTCGATCAGATGCTCGGTTTCGGCGGCAAAGCCGACGACCAGCGGAGGGCGGTTTTCCGCGCGCCGCGCCACTGTCGCCAGAATATCGGGATTTTCAATCAGTCTGAGAAGAGGCGGACCCTCGCCTCCCTTCTTGATTTTCTGGTCGCTGTCGCCTTCGACGCGCCAATCGGCGACGGCGGCGGCGGCGATGAAAATGTCGCAGGGCAATGCGGCTTCGACCGCGGTCGCCATTTCGCGCGCCGTTTCGACCCCGATAAAGCCAACGCCTTGCGGGACGGCGAGAGAGACCGGCCCCGATATCAAAATCACCTCGGCGCCCGCCGCCTGAGCCGCTCTGGCGATGGCGTAGCCTTGCTTGCCGGAGGAACGGTTGGCGAGATAGCGAACGGGATCGATCGGCTCATGGGTCGGTCCGGCGGTGACGATGATTTTTCGACCGGCGAGGTCTTCGGACAGCGAGTCCGTCACGTCCGCGCGCTCCGCCAACGCCGCCTGAATGGCGGCAAAAATCTCGACCGGCTCGGCCATTCGGCCGGGTCCGAATTCGCCGCAGGCCATGGCCCCGTCGTTCGGCCCGATAAAAACCATGCCATCTGTCCGCAGGCGCGCCAGATTTCGCTGGGTCGCGGGATGGGTGAACATGCGCCAGTTCATCGCCGGCGCCGCGAGCGCCGTCTTGTCGGAAGCCAGCAACAGCGTCGAAGCCAGGTCGTTGGCGTGGCCTTGCGCCGCCTTGGCGAGGAGGTCGGCGGTGGCGGGGGCGATGACCACGAGGTCGGCCTGCCGGCTCAATTCGATGTGGCCCATTTCCGTTTCATCGGTCAGCGAGAACAGATCCTCGTAGACCTTGTTTCCGCTCAGGCTGGCGAGCGAAAGGGGGGTGACGAATTGCGCGCCGGCCTTGGTGAGAACCACCCGCACCTCCATCTCGGCGGCGCGCAACAGGCGGATCAGTTCAAGGCTCTTGTAGGCGGCGATGCCGCCGCCGACGATCAGCAGGATGGAGGGATTTTTGATGGGCTCCGCCACGCAGGGCTCCTCAACGCCAGAGCTGAAAGATAATCCCGAGCAAGGCCACGGCAAAGCCGTAACGCCAGATACGTTGGCCCGCCGCATTGGCTCTGCCCAGCGCCGCCACCGTCTGCGGCGCCAGATGCAGGCCCTGTTCCGTCATGGTTTCGAGCTTTTCGACGATCCGGCCGAAGCGAGTCAGCATTTCCGGCGTCTGCGCCGCGACATTCGCCAAAGCGGCCAGGCTATGACCGGCGTCGGTAATTTTTCCACGCGGACCGAGATTGTCCTCGATCCAGCTTCGCACCACCGGCTCCGACGTTGACCACATATCCAGACGCGGATCGAGCGACCGCGCCACGCCTTCCGCCACCACCATGGTCTTTTGCAGCATCACCAGTTCGATCCGCGTCTTCATCTCGAACAGCGCGGTGATTTCAAACAGCAGGGTCAAAACCTTGGCCATGGAGATTTCGTCGGCCCGGCGCGCATGGATCGGCTCGCCGACCGCCCGGATGGCGAGCGCAAAATCTTCGACCCGATAATGCGGCGGCACATAGCCCGCCTCGAAGTGAACTTCAGCGACGCGCTGATAATCGCGCGTGATGAAGCCATAGAGAATTTCCGCCAGAAACCGCCGCTCCTTGAGCCCCAGCCGCCCCATGATGCCGAAATCAACCGCCGCCAGACGGCCTTTGTCGGTCAGGAACAGGTTGCCGGGGTGCATGTCGGCATGGAAAAAGCCGTCGCGCACCGCATGACGCAAAAAGGATTGGATCAAGGTGCGGCCGAGGCGCGGCAGGTCGGCGCCGGAGCGGCGCAAGGTTTCGATATCGGAGAGGGGAATGCCTTCAATCCATTCCAGCGTCATGACTTCCCGGGCGCAGCGATCCCAATCGACCTTGGGCACCAGAAAATCGTCGTCGCCTTTGGTGTTTTCAGCGAATTCCGATGCGCCGGCGGCCTCCAGCCGGAAATCCATTTCGATCTTGACCGAACGCGCGAGCGTATCGACCACGCCGACCGCATTGAGCCGCTGCGCTTCGGGAGAAAATTTTTCGGCCATGCGGGCGGCGAAAAACATGTCGCCGAGATCGCGCCGAAAGCGGCGCTCTATGCCCGGTCGCAGAACCTTGACGGCGACAGAGCGGGAAATCCCGTCCTCGACGATGGTGGCCCGGTGCACCTGCGCGACGGAAGCCGCCGCCACGGGCTCGCTGAATTCGGCAAAAAGGCTGGACAGGGGCCGCCCGAAAGCCTTTTCGATGACGCCGACCGCGACATCGCGCGGAAAGGGGCGCCATCCGGTCCTGCAGCGATTCAAGCTCGTGCGCCACTTCGACGCCAACCACGTCGGGCCGGGTCGCCAAGGTCTGTCCGAGCTTGACATAGGAGGGGCCGAGCTTGGCGATGGCCGTCGCCAGTCGCGCCACGCCGCCACCCCGGCGCGCCACCAATCCGGCCAAGAGCAGAGCCACCCGCGCTTCGGCGGGAAGGCCGGTGGCGTCGACGCCGGAAAACACGCCTTCACGCGCGAGAATAAATCCGGCGCGGCCGAGCCGAACTACATGGCCGAGGGATGCCAACACGAGAGGACGCCCGATCTCTTATAGTTTCCAGCCGGAATGAATGGCGACGACGCCCCCGGTCAGCCGGGTGAAGCCAACGCGCTGGAAGCCGGCCCTCTCGATCATCGCGGCGAATTCTTCCGCTGGCGGGAACTGGCGAATCAATTCGACCAGATAACGGTAGGGCTCAGCCTCTCCGGTGACGAGCCGGCCGATCAGCGGGATCATCGAGAAGGAATAGGATTCGTAGACTTTGGCGAGAAGCGGCGCCTCGACCTGGGAAAATTCGAGGCACAGGAAATGTCCGCCGCGCTTGAGCGTGCGATAGGCTTCCGACAGGGCCTTTTCGATGCGCGGCACGTTGCGAATGCCGAAGGCGATGGTATAGGCGTCGAATTCGCCGTCCGGGAAAGGAAGATCCTCGGCATTGGCCTCGACAAAGGTCAGTTGGTCGGCGAGACCCTTTTTTTCCGCCCTTTCGCGTCCGACTTCCAGCATGTCGCCATTGATGTCGAGCACGGTGACCTTGGTAGTCGGCCCGCCCGCCTTCGCGACGCGAAAGGCAATGTCGCCGGTGCCGCCCGCGACATCGAGATGATTGAAGCCGTGACGGGACGGGTGCACTTTCGCGACGAAAACATCTTTCCAGATGCGATGCAGTCCGCCCGACATCAGGTCGTTCATGACGTCGTAGCGCTGGGCGACCTTATGAAAAACGTCGTCGACCATGTCCTGCTTGTCGTCGAGCGGGACTTCGGAATAGCCGAAATGGGTTCGGGCCTCACCGCCACGGCTTGCATCTGAATCTTGCTTGGCGTCTGACGACGGCGCTTGGTGCATCTTATCCACTCCCGAAAACGCGCGGACCATAGCGCGGCCGCTCGCACATGGCTATCTATCGCGCTCAGAGACAGTTGAGAAGGGGATGAAATGCCCGAACTGCCCGAGGTCGAGACCGTCAGGCGCGGACTCGAACCCACTTTGGTCGGCGCGCGCATCATGCGGGTTGAATTGCGGCGACCGGACTTGCGCATTCCTTTCCCCAAGGATTTCGCCAAAAAGCTGCGCGGCCGCCGCATCGAGGGCCTCGCCCGGCGCGCCAAATATCTCGTCGCTTCGCTCGACGACGGCGCCGCCTTGATCCTTCATCTCGGCATGAGCGGCTCATTCCGCATCGAGGATTTGGAAGGAGAGCAAGGGGAGCCCGGCGGGAAACTCATTGGCGCGTTCGCCTTGCCGCGTTCAAAAAACCCGACGCATGATCATGTCGTTTTTCATCTCGAGCGCGCGCGCGTGATCTATAACGATCCGCGCCGTTTTGGCTTGATGGCTCTTTCACGCGACCAGGACCTGGCGTCGCACCCGTTTTTCGTCGATCTGGGCGTCGAGCCTCTGTCCAATGCCTTCGACGCCCAGGTTTTGGCGCAGCTGTTCGCCGGCAGGAGGACGCCCTTGAAATCGGCATTGCTCGATCAGAAGCTGATCGCCGGACTGGGCAATATCTACGTCTGCGAGGCCTTGCACCGATCCGGACTGTCGCCCCATTGTCCGGCCGGCGATCTGGTCAAACCCGATGGCGGTCCCACGCCCGCAGCGGAAAAGCTCGCCCGCGCCATTCGTGACGTGCTGGCGGAAGCGATCGAAGCGGGGGGCTCGTCCTTGCGCGATCATCGACAGGCCGATGGGTCGCTGGGTTATTTCCAGCATTCCTTCCGTGTTTACGGACGCACGGGCGAGACGTGCTCGACACCCTCCTGTGGAGGGACCATTCTCCGACAGGCGCAGAACGGCCGCTCGACCTTTTTTTGCCCGAAATGCCAGAACTGAACCGGGAGAGCGCGATTGGGGAAAAGGGCGACAGGCTTGAGGTCCTTATTGAAGTTTTTCGGCAAACCGCCCGAAAAAATCATTACGGAAATCCAGATCACCCATGAAGGGGCCAAGTTTCGCGTCGCCCTCAAACGCGTCGCTTCGGCGCGCCGTTATACCCTGCGCGTCCGCTCGGCGACCCGCGACATCGTCTTGACCATGCCCGTCAAGGCCAGTCTGCGCCAAGCCCAGGAATTCGCGCAAAATCATGCCGAATGGCTCGCCGAGCGCCTCGCGCGTTTGCCGCAGCAACTGCTCTTTGCGCCCGGCGCAAAAATTCCCCTTCGCGGGGTCCCGCATGTGCTTCGGCACTGCCCGGAGGCAGGCAGGAAAACGAGGACCCGTCTGGGTCGACGTGAGGGATGGAGCCGAGACCATTTGCGCCGGCGGCGATCCCGCCCATTTCGAGCGGCGTATCGCCGATTTTCTGCGCCGCGAAGCGCGGCGCGATCTCGAAACGGCGGTGCGCCGCCACGCCGCGACGATTGGACGCGCGCCGATTGCGCTGTCCTTGCGCGACACGTCGAGCCGGTGGGGATCCTGTTCAGCGAAAGGGGCGCTTAATTTTTCCTGGCGGCTGATTCTGGCGCCGCCCTTCGTCCTCGATTATCTCGCCGCGCACGAAACAGCGCATCTGCGTCATCACGACCATTCGGACAAATTCTGGGCGCTGACGAAAAGCCTTTGTCCCGAGACGGATCGGGCGGAAACCTGGCTGAAGACGCATGGCGTCCAATTGCATCGCTATGGCCACCGGCCTCGCGCCGGCGGTGGCGGCGGACCTCAGCGCCGAATGAACGTCAGATAGGCCGGATGACGTCCCTCGCGCAGAGCCTTGGCTTCGTAGCGCGTGCTGGTCCAACCGGGCCAGGGATGCAGCCAATCCTCGGCCTTTCGCGCGGGCCACAGGAAATCCGGCGAACGCAGGATGCGCGCCAAGGTCCAGCCGGCGTAATCGTCGATATCGGTGGCGAATCGCAATTCCGCGCCCGGCCGCATGACCCGCGCCAGCCGCGCCAACAGGGCGTCGGAGACAAAGCGACGCTCATGGTGCCGCCTTTTCGGCCAGGGATCGGGATAAAGCAGGCAAACGCCGGACAGGCTGGCCGCGGGCAAAGCGTCGATCAGATGGACCGCATCGCCCGGATGAATGCGAATATTGGCGAGGTCGCGCGTCTCGATCTCGGCGAGAAGCTTTGCAACCCCGTTGACGAAAGGTTCGCAGCCGAAATAGCCGCGCTCGGGATGAGCCTGAGCGTCGGCCGCCAGATGTTCGCCGCCGCCAAAGCCGATTTCAAGCCGCAGATCGTCGGGTCGATGGGGAAACAGTGCGGCGGGATCGCCGAGGCCGCACGCAATGTCAACGCGAATCTCGGGGAGCAGCGTCGCCATCAGGCCAGCCTGATAAGGTCGCAGCGCCTTGCCCTTGCGCCTGCCAAACAGTCCCGCGTCGCGACGGGCGCGACGCGGTTCGTCGGAAATTTCAGGTTTCATGCCGATTCAGCCAGCGCTCCGATCAGGCGAAATGCGCCTTGAGCTTCTCGACCAGATCGATCTTTTCCCAGCTGAAACCGCCGTCCTGATCCGGCTCGCGACCGAAATGGCCATAGGCCGAGGTGCGCGCGTAGATCGGACGATTGAGCTGGAGGTGTTCGCGAATGCCGCGCGGCGACAGCCGGACGATCTTGAACAAGCACTTCTTCCAGCAAAGCTTCGTCGACCTTGGCGGTGCCGTGGGCATCGACATAGATCGACAGCGGCTCGGCGACGCCGATCGCATAGGCGAGCTGGATCGTGACACGCTCGGCCAAGCCCGCCGCGACGACGTTTTTGGCAAGATAGCGCGCCGCATAGGCGGCGGAGCGGTCCACCTTGGTCGGATCCTTGCCGGAGAAGGCGCCGCCGCCATGCGGGGCCGCGCCGCCGTAAGTATCGACAATGATCTTGCGGCCGGTGAGGCCGGTGTCGCCATCGGGTCCGCCAATCACGAATTTGCCGGTGGGATTGACGTGCCACACAGTCTCGTCGGAAATCCAGCCCTGGGGCAGAGGTCTTGACGATATAGGGCTCGACGATCCGCCGCACGTCTTCGGAGGTCAGGTCTTCATCGACGTGCTGTGTGGAAAGGACGATCTGCGTCACGCCGACCGGCTTGCCGGCGATATATTTGACCGTAACCTGGCTCTTGGCGTCGGGACCGAGTTTTATGGCATCGCCGTCGCCGGATTTGCGCGCCTTGGCGAGAATTTCCAGAATTTTATGCGCATAGTGCAACGGCGCAGGCATCAGACCGGCCGTCTCGTTGGACGCATAGCCAAACATGATGCCCTGGTCGCCGGCGCCTTCATCCTTGTTGCCGGCGGCGTCAACGCCTTGGGCGATATCGGCGGACTGCGCGTGCAGCAGAATTTCGATAACCGCAGTCTCCCAATGGAAACCGGCCTGTTCGTAGCCAATGTCCTTGATCGCCTTGCGAACGACTTCCTTGATCTGTTCATGAGAAACATTCGGGCCGCGCACTTCGCCGGCGATGACCACGCGATTGGTGGTCACAAGCGTCTCTGCGGCGACGCGGATCTGATAGGGGTCTATTCCGGCCTTCTCGCCTTCGCGATAGTAGAGATCGACGATTTCATCAGAAATCCGATCCGCGACCTTGTCGGGATGACCTTCGGATACCGATTCGCTCGTAAACAGAAAATCGCTGCGGGCCACGACTTGCCTCCAAATTCAAAAGCATTGCCGCGCCGAAGTTCGGACCGGCTGCTCACCAGGTTAGCACCAGACATCCAGGCGCGATTCGCCGAGGAAAAGCGTCGCCAGAAACCGACAGCGCGCCGCTGAGGCCGCGCGCCCGAGGTCGATTGTTTAAGGGGATAGCGTTCGTTTCGTCAAGCGTTTCGCCAAAATTCGTTCGGTAAAACGAACGCATTGCAGCGGCCGGCCTAGCTCGCCGCGCCTTCGGAAAGCGCGGTTACGAGATCGACGATTTTTTTTCGCACCTTCGGATCGGCGATACGGGCAAAAGCGCGGTTGAGGCTCAAACCTTCCGCCGTCATCACGAAATCGCTGGCGAAGCCGTCTTCCGGCTCCTTCGGCAAAGCCGCCATTGACCGCGCCATCGGAAACGGGAGCGCCCTCGAACAGGAATGAGAGAGGGATGCTCAGCGTATCGGATATTTGCTGCAGTCGACTGGCGCTGATGCGGTTGGTCCCTTTTTCATATTTCTGGACTTGCTGGAACGTCAGCCCCAAGGCCTCGCCCAGCTTTTCCTGACTCATGCCGACCAGCATCCGGCGCATGCGCACCCGGGCGCCGACATGCCGGTCAATTGGATTGGGTACTTTGGTCACTAAATTCGAGCCTCGAGAGTCATCTTGAGTATTCTGCGACGCGACTTAACCTAAAGTCAAATTCGGGATGACCGAATGTAAGCGCCGATCAGAACAAAAATCCACAAGATGATTGGGATGGCGTGGGGGGTGCGCGAAAAAAGCGTTGGCGGCAGCGATCGGGGTAAAAAACCGTCGATGACGGCCTCAACTCCCAGCGGCGCCGAGGCGAGCGTGCGCCCATAGGGATCGACGATCGCCGATATGCCCGTATTCGCCGACCGGATCAGCGGCAGCCCCTGTTCGATTGCTCGCAGTCGAGCCTGGGCAAAATGTTGGTAGGGACCCGGCGTGGCGCCGAACCAGCCGTCGTTGGTGACATTCAGCAACACGGCCGGACGCGAGGTTTCGCTGTTGATCCGATCGGCGATTTCATCCGGAAAGATGGATTCGTAGCAAACCATCGGGAAGAACGGGCGGAAAGCCAGGAGGGATCAGCAGACGCGAGGACATCCCCAATTCGAATCCGCCCGGTATCGAGACGAATTGCGTGATTCCCGCTCCTGCGAGAAAGCGGGCAAAGGGCATGTATTCGCCGAAAGGCGCCAAGTGCATCTTGTCATAGCTCTCGACGATTTCGCCGTCGGCGATGACATGGATCGCATTGAAATAACGGGCCTCCCGCCCTTCGATTTCCACCCGCGCCGCGCCGGTGAAAAGAATGGCGCCTTGCAGGCGTGACCCGGATCAGCGCCAAAGCGCCGCCATCCCGGGAAACGATGAAGGGAAAGGCCGACTCGGGCCAGAAGATATGAGTGGGAGCAGCCGACTGAGGCGGAACAGAACGGCTGGACAGCTCAAGGTAATGTTCAAGCAGTTGAACGCCGCGATCCGCGCGGAATTCGTCGAGCGGGATATTGGGCTGCACGACGCGCAATCTCACGTTCTGGATTTCACCGGCAAAATTTTGCAGCCGCGCCAGACCGAATATCGCCAGCGCAGCCAGTGCGGCGGCGGCTGCCGCCGGTAAAAGGCGGTTGGGTCTGGCGTCCGCGAGCAGCGCCGGAGCGGCGAAGATCAGCACCGAGGCCAAGGTCAGGCCATAAAGTCCGAAAATCGACGCCGCCTGAGCGAAAACCAAATTGCCGCCGAGGACCATGCCGAAGTCATTCCACGGAAATCCGGTCAGGACATGGCCGCGCAGCCATTCGGCCAGGCTCAGAGCAGCGGCAAGCGCGAAAATCCGCGCCCCTCCGCGCGACCACATCAGACGTGCGAAAGCGAAGCCGAATGCGGTGAAAACGGCAAGGCCGGCCGGCAGGCCCACCACGCCGAGCGGCAAAGCCCAAGCGAATTTGTCGGCTTCGGCCAGGAAAGCCGAGCCAAGCCACCACAGGCCGGCGACAAAATAGCCGAAGCCCATCCACCATCCCGCGTCACGCCGCTCGACGCAGGCTCGCCCAAAGCGACTCGCGGTCGGACCCGTCGATCAGCCAGACCGCCAGAACCATCGGAACCACAAAAGCGGGAAAAAAACCAATCGGAGCCAGCGCAAGGGCGCCGAAGGCGCCGCCGCCGAGGGCGATCAGACGGCGCCGCCAGCCATCGGCGAGGATGACGCGCTTGGCAATCACCAACATTTTTGGCTCAGGCAAGAAGTTCATCTGGCAGGGTTTTCAGGCGGCGGTTCGGTCGCCTTCCCTGCCTCGATCCTGCGCAACTTGAGCCGTTTCAAGCGTCTCGGATCGGCGTCGAGAATATCGAATTCGAAGTCCGCGTCGGGGCTGGCCACGACTTCGCCACGAATGGGAACCCGTCCGGCGAAAGCGGTGGCGAGGCCCCCAAGGGTATCGACCTCTTCGCGCTCTCCGAGAGCGGTCAGGTCCAGGCCGGTCAATTTCCGAGGCATCCTCCAATCCAACCCGCGCATCGGCGATGTAGACGCCCGGAGCAACGCACTCGATTTTCGGGTTTTCATCGAGATCATGCTCATCCTCGATGTCGCCGACAATCATTTCGACAATGTCTTCGATGGAGACGAGGCCGTCGGTGCCGCCATATTCGTCGATCACCAGCGCCATATGCGTCCGGGTGGCCTGCATTTTGACCAGCAGGTCGAGCGCAGGCATCGAAGGCGGCGCGTAGAGCACCGGTCGCAAAATGCCCGCCGCTTCCAGGCGAATCGACAGGTCGATCGGCATATACATGGCGCTCGCTGAGTCCGCGACCTCGGGCTGCATTTCCGCCCCGACCGCCTTGAGCCGCTTCAGCGCCGGGACTTTTTCCGCGGCGGCGGCGACATAATCCACGAAATCGCGGATGTGGACCATGCCGCGCGGATCGTCGAGCGTTTCGCCATGAACGGGCAGGCGAGAATGGCCGGCCGTCCGAAACGTCACCAGAACTTCCGCCAGCGATATGTCGATCGCCACCGAAATGATATCGGCGCGCGGAACCATGACGTCTCTGACCCTGACTTCATGCAGGCCCAGAACATTCTTCAGCATGGCGCGTTCTTGCGGGCTGAAATCGTCGGCGAGCGAGGCGTCGTCGAGAGCATCCTCGATATCGTCGCGAATCGAGGCTCCGCTCAAACCAAGCAGCCCGCGCAGGCGCTCCATCATCGAGCCGCCCTGCCTCCCGGAACTTCGTTCGCTTGGGTCGTCTGTATCGCGGTCAGGCGCGCTCATGGCCAAGGGTCTCTTTGTGTTCGTCGTCGCGATAGGGATTATCGACGCCCAATCGGCGCAGGATGCGAATTTCCATCGCCTCCATCGCCTCGGCTTCGGCCTCGTCTTCGTGGTCGTAGCCCAAAAGATGCAGAAAACCGTGGACAATCATGTGACGACAATGCTGTTCCAGCGTCTTGCCCTGCTCTTGCGCTTCGCGCGCCACCGTCTCGTAAGCCACCGCGATGTCGCCGATAAAGCGGGCGGTTTCGGGCGGATCCGGGCTTGGAAAGGACAATACATTGGTTGGCTTGTCCTGACCGCGAAAGTCCCGGTTCAGCTCCTGAATGCGCGCATCGTCGCAAAAAAGCAGGCTGACCTCAACTCCGTCGACCAGTTCGTCGCCGCTTTCCTCAAGCGCAACCTGCAAGCTTTCCGCGACCAGGGCGTCAAGACGGTCCAGCGCGCTCCAGCCAGCATATTCGACCGAGGTTTCGATGCACAAACTCATGGCGACCAGTCCTTGTCGCAATTCGACCGTGGCGGCGGCAATTCCCGCGCGACGCGCGCCGCCGCCTCATAGGCGCCGACGATCCGGCGCACAAGATCATGGCGCACGACGTCCTCTTCATGAAACGTCACCTGGCCAACGCCCTCCATCCCGTCAAGGAGCGAAAGGGCTTCGCTCAAGCCGGATTTCTGGCCGGGCGGCAAATCGGTCTGGGTCGGATCGCCGGTGACAATCATGCGCGATCCCTCGCCCAAACGGGTCAGGAACATTTTCATCTGCGTCGACGTGGCGTTTTGCGCCTCATCGAGCAAGACACAGGCGTTCGACAGAGTGCGCCCGCGCATAAAGGCCAGCGGAGCCACTTCGATCATCCCCGTCTGCATGCCGCGCTCGACCATGCGCGGGTCCATGAAATCCTGCAGGGCGTCATAGATGGGTCGCAGATAGGGATCGACCTTTTCGCGCATGTCGCCGGGCAGGAAGCCAAGCCTTTCGCCCGCCTCGACCGCCGGGCGCGACAGGATCAAGCGCTCGACCGCGCCCTGTTCCAGCAGCGAGACCGCATGGCCGACCGCCAGCCAGGTCTTGCCCGTGCCCGCCGGTCCCGCCGCAAAAACCAGCTCATACTGCTTCATTTCGCGGATATAAAGGTCTTGCGCCGCGGTTCCGGGCGCGCACCGCGCCTTTCTTGCGCGTCGAAATCTGCTCGAAGGTCGAGCGCGGCGCCGGCGTTTCCTTGGGAAACAAATTCCCCTGAAGGGCGCATTCCTGAATGGCCCCATCGACATCGCCAAGGGTCGCGGCCCGGCCGCTGCGCGCCCTTTCGCAGAGAATTTGCAGCACACGGCGCGCATGGCCCGCCGGTTCGGCGGCGCCCTTGATCACGACATGGTTGCCATTGGCGGTCAGGACGACATTCAGCCGCCGCTCGATCCTCGCCAGATTCTGGTCATAATGGCCAAAAACCATCGAAGCGGTGCGATTGTCATCCAAAGCCAGCGTCAAATCCGTCGCGACCGCCTCCGGGGTTTGATCAGACTTGGGGTCGCCATCCGGGGTGTTTCGTCGGCAAGGGCCATATTCAGTTCGCCTTCCGAGAGGGGGCTGCGAGACGACCGTAAAGCGAGTTCGAACTGACTCGATCAATTTCGACGGGAGCCACGCGACCGATCAATGTTTCGGGACCATCGACATGGACGGCCTGCAGAAAAGGCGATTTGCCGCCGATCTGGCCTGCGTGTCGTCCCGGCTTCTCGAACAACACGTCGAACGTCTGTCCGACCATCGAGGCGTTGAAGGCGCGGCGCTGCGGTTCGACCACGTCTTGCAGGCGAGCCAGCCGTTCGGTCATGACGTCTTCGGGCACCTGATCGGCAAGATCGGCGCCGGGCGTTCCCGGCCGGGGCGAGTATTTGAAGAAGAAAGTCGATGCGAAGCCGATGTCCTTCGCCAGTTCAAGCGTCGCCACAAAGTCGGCCTCGGTTTCACCGGGAAAGCCGACGATGAAATCCGACGACAGCGCGATATCCGGCCGCGCGTGGCGGATGCGCTCGACCAGACGCCGGTAATCCGCGGCGCTGTGGCGCCGGTTCATCGCGTCGAGGATGCGGTCCGAGCCGGATTGCACCGGAAGATGGAGGAAAGGCATCAAGCTCGGCAATTCGCCATGCGCGCGAATCAGATCGTCCCGCATGTCATTGGGATGGCTCGTCATGTAACGCAGGCGGAGGATACCCTCGACCTCGGAGAGACGATAAAGCAGTTCCGCGAGCGACCAGTCCCGTCCATCCTCGCCTTCGCCGTGATAGCCATTGACGTTCTGGCCAAGCAAGGTGATTTCACGCACCCCGGAGCGGGCGAGACTCTCGGCCTCGGCGATGATTTTCGCGCCGGGCCGCGAATTTTCCGCGCCGCGCGTATAGGGCACGACGCAGAAGGCGCAGAACTTGTCGCATCCCTCCTGAACGGTCAAAAAGGCGGTGATCCCTCTTTGGCGAATTTTGCCGTCCGACGGCTGGGCCAGATGGTCGAATTTGTCTTCGACCGGAAAATCCGTGTCGATGACCGGTCCTGCGCGGACTGCCGCAATAATTCCGGCAAACGATGATAGCTCTGCGGACCGACGACGAGATCGACGGCGCGCTGCTTGCGCAGGATTTCGGCGCCTTCGGCCTGCGCGACACAGCCCGCGACGGCGATTTTGGTCGTTCGTCCGGCGGCGGCGCGCGCTTCTTTCAGCACACGCACCTTTCCCAGTTCGGAAAAGACCTTGTCGGCGGCTTTTTCGCGGATATGGCAGGTATTGAGGATGATCAGGTCGGCCTCTTCCATGACCGCCGTTTCGGCATAGCCCTCCGGCGCCAGCACATCCGCCATGCGGGCGGCGTCATAGACATTCATCTGGCAGCCATAGGACTTGACGAAGAGTTTTTTGTCGCCCGCTGGCGCGGAGGTGACGGCACCGGCCTCGATTTCGGGCTCAACGGACTTGAGATCAGGTGTCAAAATAGAAAATGTCCCTCCGGGACGACGTGGATTTAGGCAACGATAGCCGATTTTGCGCCGTCCGATAAGCGACGCGGCAGAGATTTTGGATTTAATGCGTCATGTCGAGGCGAGCGCATCGGCCAGTTCGCGCACGCGCCGCTCGGTTTCCAGGGCAATCGCCTTGCGCTCGCTGTCGATCGTGAAGGACAGAGGCGCGCCGAAACGGATGACGCAATCGACTGGAGCGCTTTTCAGCAACTGCCAGATATGGGGCGCAAGGTCGGCGTCGCCGAACCAGGCCAGACGGCGGCGTCCCGCGGCGTCCAGCGCTCTGCCCTGCGCATGGGTATAGAGGATCGCCGCAGGCTGCACAGTCACAGCCGCGACCTGGGGAAAAAGCCGCAACACGTCGCGGGCGGCGGCAAAATGCGCGGGTTTGAAAGAAAGAACGCCTTCCCCGTCGCTCGACGTGCCCTCGCCGAACAGCAGCACATCCTCGCCCGCCATCATTTTTTCGGCCATGGCGGCGTTGACCCGGGGCACGTCGGCGCGACTGTCCCGGCGCACGAAAATCGTATCCTGAACCCGGGCGAAAGCGCCCAGCAGCGGCCAGCGCGCGACCTCGCTCTTGGCGACGAAACAAGGCGTCTCGCGACTGGCCAACGCGAGAATGTCGCTCCAGGAGACATGATTGGCGACGATCATGCGCGGTTTGGGACCGAGTTCCTCGCCTTCGAATCGTACCCGCAAGCCCAGCAAGGCGCAGGTGGTTCGCGCGAAGAAGGGAGGAATCAGCCGGGCCAGCGGCCAGCCATGCCGTCGCGCCAGTCTTTGCAGCGGCACGCCAAGGACATAGAAGCCCAGCAGGGCGAGAATGAGGAAAAAGACGCGGATGTAAGCCATGCTTGCCCGTTAGGCGGTGAAGATGAAGCATTTATGTCAGGCGAGGGAGCGGCACATGATCAGGGCGTTGGCCCGCGTGCCGTCCGGCTTGGCGTAATAGCCCTTGCGCAGTCCTTTTTCGACGAAGCCATGAAGACGATAAAGCGTCAGAGCCGCGACATTCAATTCGTCGACTTCGAGAAACAGCGTGGCGACGCCCTGGCAGGTGAGCCGCGCCAGATGCGAAGCGAGCAGTCGTTCCCCGCACCCCTGCCGACGCAGGCGGCGGTCCACCACGATGGTCAGGATTTCTGCTTCGTCCAGCGCGCGCCGCGACAGGATAAAACCGGCGAGACCCGATCTTGCGTCGATTCCTTCGCCCGAATAGGCCGGGTCAACCAGCATGGACTTCGAAATCGTTGACGGGCCAGGGATGAGCAAAGCTCGTGGCGTGCAGGCGAGCGCAGGCGGCGCCGTCGGCTGATCGCAAAATGCGGGATGAGCCAAGGACCGGCCGCCTTCGCCAGAACAACAACCGCGATCTCATGCGAGCGCGCGCGGCAGGGCTTTATTGACCGCGAGCTTGACGTCCGGCGCCTTGAGATAAAGCGGACGCGCGGGCGCGTTGGCTGGATCGGCGGCGAGGCCCAAACGCGCGACGGCGACGATATCCGGCGACGGCGCGGCGTTGACGACCGAAATCTCGCCGCCCAGTCTGGCCGCCTCGGCGCGCAATAAATCCGCTCCGTTTCCGACCGCCCGGATACGGCCGGCCCCGAGCAAACGGCACGCATCCCGCAGAGAGAGAATTCGCGGCGAAGTCAGCACCCGGCCTCCTGGCCCATAAGCGGTAAAAAAGACGTGGTCATGCCGGGCGTCAATGGCCGAGACGACAATGCTGTCAACATCGTCGAACAGCAGCGGCGCGGCAAAAGCAGCGAGGGTCGAAACGCCAACGGCTTCGATCTCGCAAGCGAGGGCAATCCCTCGCGCGGCGGCGACGCCGATGCGAATGCCGGTGAAGGAACCGGGTCCGACGGTCACGGCGACCCGGTCGAGCGAGGCGAACCCGCCCTCGACTTGCGCCATGACCCGAGCGACCGCCGGCATCAAGGCTTCGGCGTGACCGCGGTGCATGGATGTGGTTTCAATCGCCAGAAGCTGTTGCTGCTCGCCGTCGAAAACGCAGACGGAAACGGCGGGAAGGGCGGTGTCGAGAGCAAGAATGCGCATTAACTGTTATCGCCCCGCTCGGTTTGCGCGCATCGCCGCGATCACGCCTGCTCCACAGACTTGACCTCGGGAAGGAAATGGCAAAGCAGATTTTGAATGCCACGCTTGAGCGTCGCCGCTGAAGACGGGCAACCGGAACAGGCGCCTTTCATCTGCAAATAGACGACGCCATCCTTGAACCCGCGAAAGACGATGTCGCCGCCATCGGCGGCGACGGCGGGGCGCACCCGTGTCTCGATCAGGTCCTTGATCGTCACCACGATCTCGGAGTCTTCCGGAGCGAAAAACTCATGCGCATCCTGGTGTCCGCCATCGGCGCCGGGGGTCAGCATCGGCCCCCCCGACATGAAGTGTTCCATGATCGCGCCGAGAATGGCGGGCTTGAGATGGGGCCATTCGCCGGAAGATTTGGTCACGGAGATGAAGTCGGGACCGAGAAAAACCCCGCTGACGCCGTCGATGGTGAAAAGCGCGCTGGCGAGGGGCGAAATCCGCGCTTCTTCCTCGTTCTGGATTTCCCGCGAGCCATTTTCCAGCACCGGACTGCCGGGCAGGAATTTCAGGGTGGCGGGATTTGGCGTGGCCTCAGTCTGTATAAACATAGTTTCCTCCAGAATCATCCGGTTCAAGGCCGGAGATGGGATAGCACTTAAAATAGGGCGCCGCAGTCACGACGGAAAGGCGAGAGTGATGGAAACATCCTGATCAGCGGATGAGGCCGACAATATCTCTCACCTGATCCATGATCGGTCCGGCGATTTGGCGCGCCCGCTTCGAACCGTCGCGCAAAACCAAATCGATATAGTCGGGATCGCTTTCCAGACGGCGCATTTCCGAACCGATCGGCCCGAGCTTGGCGACCGCCAGATCGACCAGGGCGTTCTTGAACGCGGAAAACTGCGCCCCGCCAAATTCCGCCAGTATTTTTTCGCGCGACGTCTCGCTCAGCGCCGCGTAAATGCCGACGAGATTCTCCGCCTCCGCTCGACCCGCCAGCCCTTCGACGGCTGACGGCAAAGGTTCGGCATCGGTTTTGGCCTTGCGCACTTTCTGGGCGATGGCGTCGGCGTCGTCGGACAGACTTATCCGCGAATACTCGGACGGATCGGATTTCGACATTTTCTTGAGCCCGTCGCGCAAGCTCATCACCCGCGCCGCCGGTCCCTGGATCAGAGGCTCGGGCAAGGGGAAGAATGCGCCATCGTGGCCGTTGGCGGCAATCGAGGCGGCGAAATCATTGTTGAATTTCTGGGCGATGTCGCGGGCCAGCTCGATATGTTGCTTCTGGTCGTCGCCGACCGGCACGTGGGTGGCGCGATAGAGCAGGATATCCGCCGCCATCAGGGCCGGATAGACGAAAAGGCCGACCGACGCGTTCTCGCGATCCTTGCCCGCCTTTTCCTTGAACTGCGTCATGCGATTGAGCCAGCCCATGCGGGCGACACAATTGAACACCCAGGCAAGTTCGGCGTGCTCCGCCACCTGACTTTGATTGAAAATGATATTTTTGACCGGATCGACGCCTGACGCGATATAGGCGGCGGCGATCTTCCGGGTCGCCTGCCTCAAATCGACAGGATCCTGGGCCACCGTGATCGCATGGAGATCGACCACGCAGAACAGACATTCATGCGTCTTTTGCAACGCCACGAATTTCACGATGGCGCCCAGATAATTGCCGAGATGCAGATTGCCGGTGGGCTGGATTCCGGAAAAGACGCGTTCGGGGAAGATCGTCATTGCAATCCGACAGGATGGAGGAAAACCATCGACTTATGGCTTCCGCACCCTCCTCTGGCAAGAGGCGGATTCCTTGCGATTGCACCGTCACAAGATGAAGCGGCTCAAATCGACATTGCGCGCGAGATCGCCGACCCGGCTTTCGACATAAGCGCCATCGATGGTGATTTCCTGACCCGATTGCTCTCCGGCGGCGAAGCTCACGTCGTCGAGAACCCGCTCCATCACGGTTTGCAGCCGCCGGGCGCCAATATTTTCCACGCTGGCGTTCACCTGGACCGCCAATCGCGCCAAAGCGTCGATGGCGTCGTCGGTAAAAGACAGGTCGACGCCCTCCGTTTGCAACAGCGCGCGATATTGCTTGACGAGGCTGGCCTCGGGCTGGGTCAGGATCCGTCTGAAATCATCTTCGTCGAGCGAAGAAAGCTCCACGCGGATCGGCAGCCGTCCCTGCAATTCCGGCAGCAGGTCGGAGGGTTTCGAGACATGGAAGGCGCCTGACGCGATGAAAAGGATATGATCGGTCTTGACCGCGCCATGCTTGGTCGCGACCGTCGTTCCTTCGATCAGCGGCAGAAGATCGCGCTGAACGCCTTCCCGCGACACATCGCCGCCCCGGCCCTCGCGCGAGCAGATCTTGTCGATTTCGTCGAGGAAGACGATGCCATTGTTTTCCACCTCGCGAATCGCCAGCCTGACAATCAGCTCCTGATCCAGCAATTTCTCGCTTTCTTCGGCCTGCAGCGGCGCATAAGCGTCCTTGACGTGCAGTCTTTGCTGTTTAGGCCGCGAGGATTTGCCAAAAATATCGCCAAGCGAAATCGCGCCGATGGAAGCGCCGGGCATGTTGGGCATTTCGAACATCGGCATGGCGGAATTGCCGGAGGACGCGATTTCGACGTCGATTTCCTTGTCCTCCATTTCACCGGCGCGCAATTTCTTGCGAAACGAATCGCGCGTCGCGGCGCTGGCGTTGGCGCCGACCAGAGCGGTGACGATTCGTTCTTCGGCGGCCAACTGAGCCCGCGCCGCCACGTCCTTGCGCTTGGTCTCCTTGACCAGCGAGATGCCGATTTCGACCAGATCGCGAATAATCTGCTCGACGTCGCGGCCGACATAGCCGACTTCGGTGAATTTCGTGGCCTCGACCTTCAGAAAGGGCGCGTTGGCGAGCCGGGCGAGGCGGCGGGCGATTTCGGTCTTGCCGCAACCGGTCGGGCCGATCATCAGGATGTTTTTCGGCAAGACCTCTTCACGCATCATCCCTTCCAGCCGCAAACGCCGCCAGCGATTGCGCAAGGCGATGGCGACCGCTCTCTTCGCCTCTTTCTGGCCAATGATGTAGCGGTCGAGTTCGGAGACGATTTCGCGGGGAGAAAGTTCGGTCATGCAATTCGTGCCTTGCAACAGACGTTAACGGCGATCAGAGCAACTCGACGCTTTCGACCACAATGTTGGTGTTGGTATAGACGCAGATTTCGGCGGCGATCTGCAAGGAGCGTCGGGCGATCGCTTCAGCGTCCATCGAACTGTCGAGCAAGGCGCGTCCCGCCGCCAAGGCGTAGTTGCCGCCGGAGCCAATGCCCATGACCGCGCCGTCGGGCCCTTGCTCGGGCTCCAGAACGTCGCCATTGCCGGTGAGAACAAGCGCGGCGTTTTTGTCGGCGACCAGCATCATCGCTTCGAGCCGGCGCAAATAACGATCGGTCCGCCAGTCCTTCGCCAATTCGACGCAAGCGCGCAGAAGATGGCCGGGATATTGATCGAGCTTGGCTTCGAGGCGCTCGCACAAGGTGAAGGCGTCGGCCGTCGCGCCGGCGAATCCGACGATGACATGGCCCTTGCCGAGCCGCCGCACCTTGCGGGCGTTGCCCTTGATGATGGTCTGGCCGAGGCTCACCTGCCCATCGCCGGCGATGACGGTCTTGCCGCCCTTGCGCACCAGAATGATGGTCGTAGCATGCATGGAAGGGGAATCGGTCATGCGAAATCGTTTCCGGAATGGGCCAAGACAGCCTGACTATGCCTGCGCATTTATTGCTACGACGCGACGTGTTACAAGTCTGTTCGACGAGAGAGTGGCGAAACGGCGCGCCTTTTGCTAATACCCGCCCAGCCGCAGGGCGAAGGAAAGAAAAAATGACGCGCCAAGCCGAGATCACGCGCAAGACGAAAGAAACCGACATCACCGTCAGGCTCACCATCGAGGGAGCTGGCGTGAGCAAGATTTCGACCGGGATCGGCTTTTTCGACCACATGCTCGACCAGCTGGCGCGCCATTCGTTGATGGATATCGAGATCGCCGCCGCAGGCGATCTGCATATCGACCAGCATCACACCGTCGAGGATGTCGGCATCGCGCTCGGACAGGCCTTGCGCAAGGCTTTGGGCGACCTGCGCGGCATCGTGCGCTACGCCGATGTCCATTTGCCAATGGACGAAACCCTTACGCGGGTCGCCGTCGATATTTCGGGCCGGCCGTTTCTGGTTTTCCGCACGCAATTCTCGCAGGAAAAGATCGGCGCCTTCGACACCGAACTGGTGAGGGAGTTTTTCCAGGCTTTCGCTCAGAACGCGGCAATCGCCCTCCATATCGAGACCCTTTACGGCTTGAATAATCATCATATCGCCGAAACCTGCTTCAAGGGAGTCGCGCGAGCCTTGGGCGCCGCAGTGGCGATCGATCCCCGGCAGCGCGACCGGATACCCTCGACCAAAGGAGCGCTCTGAAAGGGCGAGGTTGGACCATGCATATTTACACGGTCTTCCTGCCCTCCAGCACGTCTTCAGCGCCCGGCGCCGAAGAAGCTGTGTTCGTGCGGCAAGGTTTTAATCGGAGCGCCTTTCTCTTCACGCCGCTGTGGGCGCTGCGGCACGGCTATTGGCTTGCGCTCGCGCTCTGGCTCGCCTGGGTCGTCGTCGTCGTTCTGCTGGCCTCATATGCCAATCTCCATATTGGCGCAGCGTTCGCTCTTTATAATTTCGGCGCTTTCGCCTTCGGTCTCGAAGCAGACCGTTTTCGTGAAGCCCGCGCATCGCGGAATGGCTTGCTTTTGCGTGGCTTGACGCTTGGCGACTCATTGGGCGAAGCCGAAAGCCTTTATTTTGATCGCCATTTGGCGGCGCTGCAGCCAGAGTTGGATGACGCCCGATCGGCGCCACTCTTCAAATCCGGCGGGAACAGGTCAAACATGGCGGCCGAAACCGATCTCCTGGGGCTGTTTCCGCGGGAGACTCGCAAGTGAGCGTCGCCATCATCGATTACGGATCCGGCAATCTGCATTCGGCCGCCAAGGCTTTCGAGCGCGCCGCTCATGAAAGCGGGCGAAACGCGGCCATTGTCGTCACGAGTGATCCAGACGTTGTTCGGCATGCCGAACATATCGTCTTGCCGGGGGTTGGCGCCTTTGCCGATTGCCGGCGCGGCCTTCTGGCCATTGACGGCATGGTCGAGGCCATGACCGAAGCGGTCGAGCAGCGCGGAGCGCCCTTTCTCGGCATCTGCGTCGGCATGCAATTATTGGCGGATCGCGGACTGGAGCATGGCGTGACCCCCGGTCTCGGATGGATCGGCGGCGAGGTCGTCCCGATCGAACCCAAAGACCCGGCGCTGAAAATCCCGCATATGGGCTGGAATAATCTCTCCCCGACAAGGCCTCACGCCCTGCTGGAGGGCATTCCAACCGGAGAGCGGGGCCATCACGCCTATTTCGTCCATTCCTATCATCTGCGGCCGTCCGATCCTGGCGATTGCCTGGCGACGACCGATTATGGCGACGCGTTGACGGCGATGGTGGGCCGCGACACGATCGTTGGAGTCCAGTTTCATCCGGAAAAGAGCCAGACGATGGGCCTTCGGTTGATTGGCAATTTTTTGAGGTGGCGTCCGTGATCCTGTTTCCGGCAATCGATTTGAAAGGCGGCCAATGCGTTCGTCTGATCCATGGCGACATGGCGCAAGCGACCGTTTTCAATGACGATCCCGCCGCCCAGGCGCTCGATTTCGAGCGGCAGGGTTTTGAATATCTGCATGTCGTCGATCTCGACGGCGCCTTCGCCGGAAAACCGATGAACGCCGCGGCCGTCGACGCCGTTCTGGCCGCCCTGACCAATATGCCGGTGCAACTCGGCGGCGGCATTCGCGACATGCGCACCATTGATGGCTGGCTCGGCAAGGGCGTCGCTCGCGTGATCATCGGCACGGCGGCGGTGCGCGACCCTGACCTCGTGCGCGAAGCCGCCCGAAGCAATCCGGGCCAGAATCGCCGTCGGCATTGATGCGCGTGACGGTTTGGTGGCGGTGGATGGTTGGGCCAAGTCGTCGCAATTGACGGCTATTGAACTGGGCAGGCGATTCGAGGACGCTGGCGTGGCGGCGATCATCTATACGGACATAGCGCGCGATGGCGTGTTGAAAGGCCTGAATATCGAGGCGACCTTGTCTCTCGCCGAAGCGCTCGCAATTCCGGTGATTGCATCCGGCGGCCTTGCCTCCATCGCCGACGTCGAGCGTTTGCTGCAGCCGGACTGCGCGCGTCTGGCGGGGGCGATCACCGGCCGCGCCCTTTATGACGGCCGGCTCGATCCCCAACAGGCGCTGGACCTCATCAAGGCGAAACGCGTCGCGTGAAATGGCCTGAACGGAGATCAAATTGCTCAAGACGCGCGTGATTCCCTGTCTCGACGTCAAGGACGGTCGCGTCGTCAAAGGCGTCAATTTCGTCGATTTGCGCGACGCCGGCGATCCGGTCGAATGCGCCATCGCCTATGACGCGGCCGGCGCCGATGAACTCTGTTTTCTCGACATTACCGCCAGCCATGAGGAACGCGGCCTGCTGCTCGATGTCGTGCGGCGAACGGCGGAAGCCTGCTTCATGCCCCTGACGGTCGGCGGCGGCGTCCGCACCCTCGACGATATCCGCAGCCTTTTGCTGGCCGGCGCGGACAAGGCTTCGATCATGACCGCCGCAGTGCATGATCGCGACTTTGTTCGGCGGGGCGCGGAAAAATTCGGCAGCCAATGCATTGTCGTGGCGATCGACGCAAAAAATGTCGCGCCGGGGCGATGGGAAATTTTTACGCACGGAGGCCGCCGCCCGACCGGAATAGATGCTGTCGCCTATGCTCGTGAAGTGACCGAACTCGGCGCGGGCGAAATTCTTCTGACGTCAATGGATCGCGACGGCGCCAAGATCGGCTTCGACATCGAATTGACCCGGACGATCTCCGACGCCGTTTCCGTTCCGGTCATCGCCTCCGGCGGCGTCGGAACGCTCGATCATCTGGTCGAAGGCATTCGCGACGGCCACGCCAGCGCGGTGCTCGCGGCTTCCATTTTCCATTTCGGCGAATTCAGCATCGGCGAGGCCAAGGCCTATATGGCCAAAGCCGGGCTGCCGATGCGTCTCGATCCGCCCGACGCCTGAACGGACAGCAAATCATGACCGAAGCCTTTACGCTCGACGCCCTTGCCCAACTCATCGCCGCCCGCGCCAGCGCGATCCTCGGATCAATCCTATACCCGCAGCCTGCTTGATTCGGGCACCGCCCGCGTCGCCAAGAAATTCGGCGAGGAAGCGTTCGAGGCGGCGATCGCCGCCGTGGAACACGATCGCGAGGGCTTGAAACTGGAGGCCGCCGATGTGCTCTATCATCTATTGGTCTTGCTTCAAGACGGCGGCGTTCCGTTGCAGGATGTCATCGACGAGCTTTCCTGGCGCACCCGGCAATCTGGCCATCAGGAAAAAGCGTCCCGTGCAAAATAAAGGCTCGGCGCATCTTGGAGGCGGCCTTGAATGAACCCGTCAGGCAATTGCTAGGCGACCACGTCACTGGGTCGTCTGGTCCCAATCTGTCGCCTTACCGTCATTTTACGCGCGAGGAATGGGCGCAATTGCGCGCCGACACGCCGCTGACCCTGACCATCGACGATTTGAAGCGGCTGCAATCGATCAACGATCCCATTTCCCTTGAGGAAGTGATCGCCATTTATCTGCCATTGTCGCGTCTGCTGGCGCTCTATGTCGCCGCCACACAAGGGCTTTTCAAGGCGACGCAAAGGTTTCTCGGCGCCGACGACGGCAAGGTGCCCTATATCATCGGCGTGGCCGGCTCGGTGGCGGTCGGAAAATCGACGACGGCCCGCGTCATGCAAGCCTTGCTTTCGCGCTGGCCCAACACACCAAAGGTCGAACTCATCACCACCGACGGCTTTCTGTTGCCCAACGCGCAACTGGAGCAGGACGACCTGATGGATCGCAAGGGGTTTCCCGGAGAGCTACGACACCGAAAAGCTCATACGATTTTTATCGGACGTCAAAGCGGGACGCGGCCATGTCGAAGCCCCGGTCTATTCGCATCTGACCTATGACTTTGTGCCCGACGAAGCCGTCAGCGTCGATCGGCCGGATATTCTCATCGTCGAGGGCGTCAACGTGCTGTTGCCGAGCCGCCTCCCCCGCGACGGCAAGGAAACGCCTTTCGTCTCCGACTTTTTCGATTTTTCGGTCTATCTCCACGCCGATGAAGACCAACTGGAAAAATGGTATGTCGCGCGCTTCATGCGCCTGCGCTCGACCGCCTTCCGCGATCCGCGCTCCTATTTCAAACAATATGCCGAGGCCAGCGACGCGGAGGCCGAATCCATCGCCCGAAGCATCTGGAAGCGGATCAATCTGCGCAATTTGCACGAGAACATCCTGCCGACGCGCGCGCGCGCCAGTTTGATCCTGACCAAGGGATCGAGTCATCGCATCGAAGAAGTGGCGTTGCGAAAGCTCTGAGGCTCTAAAACGACACAAGTTTCGGCTTTTTTTCGAGCGCGGCAAGCAGTCTTGGCAATTCTTGTCCGCGTTTCAGGATCAGGCCTGTTTGCATCACAATCGAATAGGTTCCTTGCTTGCGCGCGGCCTTCGGCTCCTTGACGATTCTGTAATAGGCCGCCTCGCCCGTGCGTCGAAAAATCGAGAATATGGCGCGGGTCGGCAAGAAGTCCATCGCATAGTCACGCCAGACGCCTTGGGCGACCATGCGACCGTAGACATTGAAAATGGCCTGCAATTCGCGCCGGTCGAAACCGACCAAAAAGTCTGCCTGCGCGCTTGCCCTCGCCCGGCAAGCGCAAAATCTGAAAATCGGGTTCGGACCGTTCGTCGTTCAAGCGCGAGACTTGGGTTGAAGGAGCGGGAGGCCCGATGATGACGCCGTTCGTTTTTTCGTGCAAGCGCGGAAGGTGGCGGCGTCATTCGCAATGGTGAACTGGATCGAATTTTGCTTGGGCTATAATCGAGCGATAATTCACACTTCCGCCGTCTTGCCGCCCTTTGAGCGCTCATTTGCAGGACTCAAATAGGATGCGTCGGAGGTTTCAGCCCCGGACGGTCGCGTTGATGCAGCCCCCAGCCGGCGCGGTCTGCCGGAGTGCCAAAACGATCCTCATGACCTTGAGCCGATCGGAATTATCCGGTCGGCTCATCCATTTCCCCTGCTCGTGTATGGTGCCGTTCTTGCGGTTTCACTTGAAACCGGAATGCGACACCGCGATATTGCGGCGCGGAGCACACCCTCCGACAGTGACAACCCAACAAAAAGCGCAAAGCGAGCGATATGGACCAGGATACTGCGACAACGACGGGCGAACGCCATGTTTTTCAAGCGGATGTAGCGCGGCTGCTGCATCTGATGGTGCATTCCATCTATTCCGAACGCGATATTTTTCTGCGCGAACTGATCTCCAACTCCGCTGACGCCTGCGAAAAACTCCGCTACGAGGCCAACAGCAATCCGGCCCTGATCAGCGATGGCGCGCCTTTCGCGATCAGCATCGCTTTGGACCCCGACGCCTCGACGCTGAGCCGTCGAAGACAATGGCGTCGGCATGTCGCGGCAAGATCTGGACCTGGCTCTTGGCACCATCGCCAATTCCGGCACGCGCGCTTTCCTCGAAAAGGCCAAAGAGGCCGAAAGCGGCGGCGCTGAATTGATCGGCCAGTTCGGCATCGGCTTCTATTCCGCCTTCATGGTCGCAGACCGCGTCGTGGTCGAAACCAGACGAGCCGGGGAGGATCAAGCCTGGCGCTGGATTTCCGACGGCAAGGGCGATTATGAAATTCAGCCCATCGGCCTCGACCATGCGCCGCTTCATGGGGCGCGCGTCATTCTGCATATGAACGCGGAGTCCAAGGCCTTTCTCGAGCCCTACAAGATCGAAACAATCGTCAGCGAACATTCGAGCGCAGTCGCAACGCCGATTGACCTGATCGAAAAGCCGGGCGCCGAACCGCGGCGGATCAGCGAAGGCGCCGCGCTCTGGATCAAGAACAAGGCCGATGTCACGCCTGAGCAATATAAGGACTTTTATCAAAATCTTGCCGGGCAGTTCGACGATCCGGCCCTGACCGTGCATTGGCGGGCCGAAGGGCGGGCTGAATATTCGGTGCTGGCTTTCGTTCCGGGCTCGCGCCCGTTCGACTTGTTCGATCCCGCGCGAAAAGGTCGCGCTAAGCTCTATTCCCGGCGCGTCCTGATTTCGCGCGACGCCGATATCTTGCCCGGCTATTTGCGTTTTGTCCGCCTCGTGGTGGATTCGCCCGATCTGCCGCTCAATGTCTCGCGCGAAATCGTGCAACAGGGCCATCTCTTCGCGGCGATCAAGAAAGGCGTGACCAATCGGTTGCTTCAGGAAATCGCCAAGCTCGCGGAGACGGATGCGGAAAAATTCGCTGAAGTCTGGACCAATTTCGGCGCGGTATTGAAAGAGGGGCTTTATGAGGACCCGGAGCGGCGCGATGTGCTGCTGAAAATGGCGCGTTTCGCCACGACCGTCGAAAAGGAGACCAAGCGCTCGCTGGCGGATTATGTCGCCGCCCTCAAGCCCAACCAGACCGCGATTTATTACATCGCCGGCGAAGGCGCCGAACGCATCGCCGCCAGCCCGCAACTGGAAGGATTTCGCGCGAGAGGCGTCGAAGTGCTGCTGCTCTCCGATCCGGTGGACGCATTCTGGGTCCAGTCGGCGGTCGGATATGATGGCAAGCCTTTCAAATCGGTGACTCAAGGCGCCGCCGATATCAAATCCATCGAGCTGGTCGAAGGCGCCAAGCCAAGTCCGGAAGCCGATGGCGCCGCTGCCGCTTTCGTTGTTCTCGCCAAGCAGACGCTGGAAGCCGTGGTCGAGGATGTGCGGGTGTCCGACCGTCTTTCCGAAAGCCCGGCTTGCCTGGTGGCGCCGGAGTTCGGGCCTGACCTGCGTCTTCAGCAGATCTTGTCCTCTCACGGTCAGGCGGCGCCCGGGCTCAAGCCGGTGCTGGAAATCAATCCGTCGCATCCGCTGGTGATCGCTTTGGAGAAACAGGCGGCTTCTGGCGACAAGAGCCTGTTTGACGACGCCGTATGGTTGCTGTTTGACGAAGCCAAGCTCATGGACGGAGGCATGCCGCAAGACGCCGCCGCTTTCGCGGTTCGTCTCACGCGCATTCTCGGTAAAGCGCTGGGAGCCTGAGCCTGCAAAGCGTGAAAATCGACTTTGCGCCGACCGACACCCTGGCGCAGGCGCGGCAAAAACTGGCGGCGGCCTTCACCGCCGCCGGCAAGGAAGCAGCGGGACTCGAGTCCCGCCTTTTCCTGCAAGCGGCAACGGGTTTGACCCCGTTGGCGCTTGCGACCTGCGCCGATGGGTCGCTGCTCGATCAGGCGTCGGCGGCGTTGCTGCGGGACTATGCCGCACGTCGCGTCGCCGGCGAGCCTGTCAGCCGCATTCTGGGGCGAAGCGGGTTTTATGGGTTAAATCTCCATGTCGCGCCGGATGTTCTGGACCCACGCGCCGATACGGAAACACTCGTCAATGCGGCGCTTGGCCTGCTCGATGCGACAAAGGCGACGCAGCCCCGCATTCTCGATCTCGGCGTCGGGTCTGGCGCGATTTTATGCGCCCTTCTCGATGCGCGTTCCGACGCTTTTGGTGTTGGCGTGGATTTTTCGCCCGCCGCCTGCGCCCTGACGCGGAAAAATCTGGCTCATTGCGGGCTTTCCGAGCGATCCGCGGTGGTTCGAGGCGACTGGGCTGACGCGCTGGGCGGTCGATTCGATTTGATCGTCTCGAATCCGCCCTATATTTTCATTCGGAAATCGAGACGCTGGAGCCTGAGGTCAGAACCTTCGATCCGTTGCTGGCGCTGGACGGTGGCGTGGACGGTCTCGATCCTTACCGCCGAATCGCGTCGGACTTGTCCCGGCTCTTGCGTCCCTGCGGCGCGGCCTGTTTCGAAATCGGTTGGCGCCAGGGCGCGGAAGTGACGGCGATTCTGGGGGATGCGGGATTCGACCGGGCGCGGATTTTCAGGGATAATGGACAGAGGGATCGGGTGGTGGCGGTCGAGATTTCCTGAAGCCGCAGCTTTCCCATTATTTCTAGCCTCCCCAAGTTTGGGCTTGGCTTGCAATAAAAAAACGTCTACTGTCCCTGACAGCAAATACCCAGTTGCGCTTCATTTTATCGCAGCATGGCTCGGACGCCGGCCGGTTTCGTTGATATCGAAATCTTGTGGTTTCGCTGGTCCAGGCTAGAGCAACAGCGATCTGAGCAACCGGGTATGATGGCCGTTTCCCTCAATGGATCTGTTGTACGGAAAACGAGTTTGCGGCAGGACCGCGAACATGGCCGGTGAGGCGAAAACACTTGATTTGCCGCGCCATCAGGTAAGTTTCATACGGCGTAATCGCCATTATCGCGTCCGCGACTGCTGTCACGGTCGCATCTCGTCAATCAGGGATTTTCGATGAGACCTGGTCAAAACAACAACAAGCAGCGTATGCGCGGTCGCAACAATAGTAATCGGAAAGGGCCGAGTCCGCTGTCGCGGTCCTATGAATCCAACGGTCCGGACGTTAAAATTCGCGGCACGGCCCAGCACGTCGCCGAAAAATATTTGCAACTGGCGCGCGACGCCCAGAGTTCCGGCGATCCGGTCGCCGCCGAAAATCTCCTGCAGCACGCCGAGCATTATTTTCGTCTCATCGCCGCCGCTCAGGCGCAACTTCAGCCTCAATATGGCAAGAATGGCGAGGAAATCGACGAGGGAGACGACGACGATGATTTCGTCGCCTTGCCCGACCGTTTTGCGTCGCCGGTTGAGCGCGCTCCGATCCCGCCAGTAGCCCAGCCGCAGCAGAATGGTGGCCAAATGGGCTATGGCGCTCAGCCGCAGCCTTATTTCGAGCGACCCGCCTTCAATACCGAGGGCAATGAGCGCCCGGTCGAACGGCAAGACAGAAACGAACGGCAAGGACAGAAACTTCGACCGTAGCGCCAATCCCAACGGCGAACGCCAGGATCGACAGCCGCGCAACGACCGCCGCTTTGGACAACAGGGCGAACGCACGGGTGGCGAGCGCCCCCAAGGCGAGCGTTCCCCCAAGGCGAGCGTCCGCAAGGGCAGGGCCGTAACCGTTTTCGCGATCAGCAACCGCGCTTCGACGCCGCTCCGAGCGGTCAGGAACAGCCCCGCGTGGATTTCGAGCCGCTGACCACGGCCTTGCCGGCATTTATCACGGCGCCGACCCGCCTTCCCGCGCCGCCCCGTCTCCCCAGCCGGACGACGCGACTGCTTTCGCTCCCCAGCCAGCCAGCTTCCTTGCCGCCATCTCCCTTGCCGGCGCCCGCCGCGCCGCCGGAGACTGTCGCGGCGCCCGGCGACGAGGACGGTGAAAACCGCTTTCATCTGCGGCCGCGCCGCCGGCGGCGGCCGCGGGCCGATGCGGGCGAGGGCGGTGACGCTGGCGAAAGCGGCGATGCGACGCCCCAGCCGGAAACCAGTTCGGCCGATTGAAATTTTCGAACCCCAAAAGCGGCGCCCCATCGGCGCCGTTTTTTTTGGCTGGCTAAATCGGCCACAAACGCCAAGCTTTGTCGTCCAAAGCCCCTTTTCAACCTGACAAGACACTCCCATATCAGCGCCGGGGCTGCCATTTGGGGTCCACTTCGACGCCGCCGTCTCGCCAATCGGGAGGCCGCCGCGGGCTTGGAGACTTTGTCATGAATTTCGAAAAATTTACCGAACGCGCACGCGGTTTCGTTCAATCCGCCCAGTCCTTGGCCGTCCGCGAAGGCCACCAGCAATTCACCCCCCTGCATCTGCTCAAGGTTCTGCTCGATGACGAGCAGGGACTGTCCGCCGGTTTGATCGACAAGGCGGGCGGCAGTTCGCGCGACGCGCTGCAGCAATGCGAAACGGCTCTGGCCAAACTGCCTCGCGTGGAAGGCTCAGGCGCAGGCCAGCTTTATATGGCTCCGGCCACGGCGCGACTGTTCGACAGCGCCGAAAAAATCGCGCAGAAGGCCGGCGATTCCTTTGTGACGGTCGAGCGGCTTTTGCTCGCGCTGGCCATGGACGCCGGCAGCGACGCAGGAAAAATCCTGTTGAACGCCGGAGTGACCGCCCAGAACCTGAACAAGGCCATCGAAGACTTGCGCAAAGGCCGGACGGCCGATTCCGCTTCCGCTGAAAACGCTTACGACGCCTTGAAGAAATATGCGCGGGATCTGACCGAGGCGGCGCGCGAGGGCAAACTCGATCCGGTGATCGGGCGCGACGAGGAAATTCGCCGCACGATTCAGGTGCTGTCGCGCCGGACCAAGAATAATCCCGTCCTCATTGGCGAGCCCGGCGTCGGCAAGACCGCGATCGTCGAGGGTTTGGCCCTGCGCATCGTCAATGGCGACGTGCCGGAAAGCCTGCGCGACAAAAGCCTGCTCGCGCTGGACATGGGCGCGCTGATCGCCGGCGCCAAATATCGCGGCGAATTCGAGGAGCGCCTCAAAGCCGTGCTCAACGAGGTCACGGCGGCGGCAGGCGGGATCATCCTGTTCATCGACGAAATGCATACCCTGGTCGGCGCCGGCAAGGCGGATGGGGCCATGGACGCCTCCAACCTGCTCAAGCCCGCGCTGGCGCGTGGCGAATTGCATTGCGTTGGCGCGACCACGCTCGATGAATATCGCAAACATGTGGAAAAGGACGCGGCTTTGGCGCGTCGCTTCCAGCCGGTTTTCGTCAGCGAGCCGACGGTCGAGGACACGATCTCGATCCTGCGCGGACTGAAGGAAAAATATGAGCTTCACCACGGCGTGCGCATCAGCGACGCGGCCCTGGTCGCCGCTGCGACCTTGTCGAATCGCTATATCGCCGACCGGTTCCTGCCGGACAAAGCCATCGACCTCATGGACGAAGCCGCGTCTCGCTTGCGGATGCAGGTTGATTCCAAGCCTGAAGAACTGGACGAATTTGACCGTCGCATCATGCAGCTGAAAATCGAGCAGGAAGCGCTCAAGAAGGAGACCGACCCGGCCTCGCGGGACCGCTTGGCCAAGCTCGAAACCGAATTGGGCGATCTCACCGAGAAATCTTCCGAATTGACCGCGCGTTGGCGGGCGGAAAAAGACAAGCTCGGCGCCGCGCAAAAGATCAAGGAGCAACTGGATACCGCCCGCAACGACCTGCTGATCGCGCAGCGCAAGGGCGATTACGCGGAAGCCGGGCGCCTGACCTATGCCGTCCTCCCCGAACTCGAGCGCAAGCTGGCGGAGACTGAAGCGAAATCCGGTGAAGTCCTCGTGGATGAAGCCGTGACGCCCGACCATATCGCCCAGGTCGTTTCACGCTGGACCGGCGTGCCGGTCGACAAGATGCTCGAAGGCGAGCGCGCCAAGCTTCTGAAGATGGAAGAGGAACTCGCGCGGCGGGTGGTGGGGCAAAAGGAAGCGGTCGCCGCTGTCTCAACGGCCGTTCGCCGGGCGCGCGCCGGCTTGCAGGACCCCAACCGTCCTATCGGCTCCTTCATGTTCCTCGGGCCAACCGGCGTCGGCAAGACCGAACTGACCAAAGCGCTGGCCTCGTTCCTGTTCGACGACGAGACGGCGATGGTTCGGCTCGATATGTCGGAATATATGGAGAAACATTCGGTCGCCCGCCTCATCGGCGCTCCTCCCGGCTATGTCGGCTATGAGGAGGGCGGCGCCTTGACGGAAGCGGTTCGGCGTCGTCCCTATCAGGTGGTGCTGTTCGACGAGATCGAAAAAGCCCATCCCGACGTGTTCAATATCCTGCTGCAAGTGCTCGACGATGGACGCCTCACGGACGGACAAGGCCGCACCGTGGATTTTCGTAATGTCGTCATCATCATGACCTCGAATCTCGGCTCGGAATATCTGGTCATGCAGAACGAAGGCGAGGATTCCTCCGCGGTTCTTGCCGAGGTCATGCAGGTGGTCCGGTCGCATTTCCGGCCGGAGTTCCTCAATCGCGTCGATGAGATCATCCTGTTCCATCGCTTGCGGCGGCAGGATATGGGCGCGATCGTCGATATCCAGTTCGCGCGGCTGCGGCGATTGCTGGAGGATCGCAAGATCGCCCTCAATCTTGAGGCAACCGGGCGCGACTGGCTGGCCGACAAGGGTTACGATGCCGCCTATGGCGCGCGTCCGCTGAAACGCGTGATCCAGAAAAATGTGCAGGATCCTATTGCCGAAATGATCCTGAAGGGTGAGATCGGCGACGGCCGCACGGTTGACGTCGCGGCGTCAGAGGGCGCGCTGACGATCGACGACAAGCCCGTCGGCAAAGCGGAGCCGGAACAAACGCCGGCGCTGCTGAACTGATTTTCGACCAATAAAAACCCGGAAAAAAGGCTCCGGGTTGAGGCTGCTGACAAACTCGTGATGACGCCCTCATGGTTCGAGACGCGCCCTGTGGGCGCTCCTCACCATGAGGGCTACTGCATTGTTTTGCAAAAATAACGACCTCATGGTGAGGAGGCTCCGAAGGAGCCGTCTCGAACCATGGGCAGCAAAACGGGACTTTGTCATCAACCTTGAACCCGGAAAAACTTCCGGGCTTTTTGCTTTGGCGCTGGTCCTTCCGGTCAGCTATGGATGGCGCGCTTTTCAACGGCCATAGCCGCTTCCTTCACCGCTTCCGACATGGTCGGATGAGCGTGGCAGGTGCGGGCGAGGTCTTCCGACGAGCCGCCGAACTCCATCAGCACAGCCGCTTCGGCGATCATTTCGCCAGCGCCGAAGCCGAGGATGTGCACGCCGAGCACGCGGTCGGTCGTGGCGTCGGCCAAAACCTTCACGAAACCGTCGGTGTGGCGCATGGCGCGGGCGCGGCCGTTGGCGGTGAAGGGGAATTTGCCGCTCTTGTAAGCGATTCCCTTGGCCTTGAGATCGTCCTCGGTCGCGCCGACGGAGGCGATTTCCGGATAAGTATAGACCACGCCGGGGATGACCTCGTAATTCACGTGGCCATGCTGTCCGGCGAGAATTTCGGCCACCGCAACGCCTTCGTCCTCGGCCTTATGCGCCAGCATCGGACCGCGCACCACATCGCCGATGGCGTAAACGCCGGGCACATTGGTGGCGAAATGGTTGTCGATGACCACCTGCCCACGCTCCATCGTCACGCCCAGAGCTTCCAGGCCGAGACCTTCGGTGTAGGGACGGCGGCCGATGGCGACCAGCACGACATCGGCGTCGAGCACCTGGGGCGCGCCGCCCGCCGCCGGTTCGACGGTGACCTTGGCGCCCGCCTTGCTCGTTTCGACCTTCGTCACCTTCGAGCTGAGCTGGAACTTCACGCCCTGCTTTTCCAGCAGGCGGTGGAAAGCCTTGACGGTCTCGGTGTCCATGCCGGGCAGGATGCGGTCGAGATATTCAACCACGGTCACTTCCGCGCCGAGACGGCGCCAGACCGAGCCGAGTTCGAGGCCGATCACGCCCGCGCCGACCACGATCAGCTTGGACGGAACCTTTCCGAGCACCAGCGCGCCGGTCGAGGAGACGACGATTTTCTCGTCAATGCTCACGCCGGGCAGCGGCGTCACGTCGGAGCCGGTGGCGATGACGATGTTTTTGGTTTCGAGAACCTGTTTCGAGCCGTCCTCGGCGGTCACTTCGACCTTGCCGGCGGCGGGAATCGAACCGGCGCCGAAAAACGTGTCGACCTTGTTCTTTTTCAGCAGGAAAGCCACGCCCTGCACATTGGCGCCGACCGTGTCGTCCTTGTGCTTCATCATGCCGGCAAGGTCGAGCTTGGGCTTGCCGACCAGCACGCCAAGCGCGTCGAGGCCGTGATTGACTTCCTCAAACACTTCCGAGGCGTGCAGCAGGGCTTTGGAGGGAATGCAGCCGATGTTGAGGCAGGTGCCGCCGTGCGTCTTGCGTTTTTCCACCACGGCGGTTTTCAGGCCGAGCTGGGCGGCGCGAATGGCGCAGACATAGCCGCCCGGACCGGTTCCGATGACAACGAGATCGTAGGACATAAAACTCTCCGCGAATAAAGAAACCATGCCCGGCCCGGCCGGGCATGGAGCGGGTTCAGATCAAAGGTCGAGCACGAGGCGCGCCGGGTCTTCCAGCGCTTCTTTTACGCGCACGAGGAAGGTGACTGCTTCCTTGCCATCGACGACGCGGTGATCGTAGGACAGGGCCAGATACATCATCGGGCGGATTTCGATCTTGCCGGCGATGACCACGGGCCGTTCCTGGATCTTGTGCATGCCGAGAATGCCCGACTGCGGCGCGTTGAGGATCGGGGTCGACATCAGCGAGCCATAGACGCCGCCATTCGAAATGGTGAAGGTGCCGCCCTGCATTTCGTCGATCTTGAGCTGGCCTTCGCGAGCGCGCTTGCCAAGGGCGCCGATGGCCTTTTCGACACCGGCGATGGACAGCTGGTCGGCGTCGCGCACCACCGGCACCACCAGACCCTTGTCGGTGCCGACGGCGACCGCGATATGGGCGAAATTCTTGTAGACGAGATCGGTGCCGTCAATTTCGGCATTCACCGCCGGAACTTCCCGGAGCGCATGGCAAACGGCCTTCACGAAAAAGCCCATGAAGCCGAGCTTCACGCCATGCTTCTTTTCGAACAGGTCCTTGTACTGGCTGCGCAGGGCCATCAAAGGCGCCATGTCGACCTCGTTAAAGGTCGTGAGCATGGCGGCGGTGTTCTGCGCATCCTTGAGGCGGCGCGCGATGGTCTGGCGCAGCTTGGTCATTTTCACGCGTTCTTCGCGCGAAGCGTCGTCGGGGGTGGACGGCGCGCGGACCACGATGGGCGCGGGAGCGGAGGCAGGAGCAGCGGAGGGCGGCGGCATAGCCGAGCACGTCGCCCTTGAGCACCTGGCCGCGCTTGCCCGAGCCGGCGATGTCGCCGACGTCTATGCCGCGGTCGGCGGCGTTCTTGGCGGCGGCGGGCGAGGGCGGCGCGCCTGCGCCAACGGTGGCAAGAGCAGGCGCTGGGGCGGCAGCGGCGACCGGGGCTGCGGCGGCGGCGGGCGCGGCAGCGGCGGCGGCGCCGAGCCGCTCGCCGATGCGGCCGAGCACGGCGCCGGGAGTGACGGTGTCGCCATCCTTGGCGATGATTTCAGACAAGACGCCGGCGGACGGCGCGTTGACTTCGAGCGTGACCTTGTCGGTTTCGAGCTCGACCAAAGGCTCGTCGGCCTTGATGGCGTCGCCGGGTTTTTTGAACCAGCGGCCGATGGTCGCTTCGGAAACGGATTCGCCGAGGGTGGGAACGAGGATTTCAGTGGCCATTGTGATCACATCCGCCGCTGATGCGGCTCAAGAGAGAAACGAAACGAAACCTCCAGCCGCCTTGGGACGGCCGGAGTTCTGGGCGGGATAGTTCAAATTGCGAAAGCGTCGTCGAGGAAGGCCTGGAGCTGGGCGAGATGGCGGGACATCGTGCCCGCCGCCGTCGCCGCCGAGGCGGGACGCCCGACGTAACGGGCGCGCTTGCTCTTGCCGCCGGCCTGAGTCAGCACCCATTCGAGATAGGGCTCGACGAAGGACCATGTGCCCATGTTCTTCGGCTCTTCTTGACACCACACCACATCGGCTTTCTTGAAGCGCGACAGGCGGGCGACCAGCGCCTTGAGCGGCAGCGGATAGAGCTGTTCTACGCGCAGCAGATAGACGTCGTCGATGCCGCGCTTTTCGCGCTCCTCATAGAGGTCGTAATAGACCTTGCCGGTGCACAGGATGATGCGACGGATCTTCTCGTCCTTGACCAGCTTGATCACCTGGCCGGGTTCGGTCTCGGCATGATCCGACAGCAGGCGGCGGAAATGGCCGTCCCCGGCGAATTCCTCCAGCCTCGCCACCGCGCGCTTGTGGCGCAGCAGCGACTTCGGCGTCATCAGGATCAAGGGCTTGCGAATGTCGCGCTTGAGCTGGCGGCGCAGGATGTGGAAGTAATTGGCCGGGTTGCTGCAATTGGCCACCTGCATATTGTCTTCGGCGCACATTTGCAGGAAGCGTTCGAGGCGCGCGGAGGAATGTTCCGGACCCTGGCCTTCATAGCCGTGCGGCAGCAGGCAGACGAGGCCCGACATGCGCAGCCATTTGCGTTCGCCCGACGAGATGAACTGGTCGAACAATACCTGCGCGCCATTGGCGAAATCGCCGAACTGGCCTTCCCAAAGCGTCAGGGCGTTGGGCTCCGACAGGGAATAGCCGTATTCGAACCCGAGCACAGCCTCTTCCGAGAGCATCGAATTGATGACCTCGTAGCGGCCCTGTCCGTCGCGAATATGGTTCAGCGGCACATAGCGCGCTTCGTTTTCCTGATCGGTCAGCACCGAATGGCGCTGCGAGAAGGTGCCGCGCTCGCAATCCTGTCCGGACAGGCGCACGCGATGGCCGTCATCGACCAGCGAAGCGAAGGCGAGCGACTCGGCGGTGGCCCAATCGATGCCCTCGCCGGTTTCGATCGCCTTGCGGCGATTGTCCAGGAAGCGCTGGATCGTCTTGTGAATATGGAAGCCTTTGGGAACCGTGCACAGCGTTTCGCCGAATTGGCGCAGCTTTTCCATGTCGACGCCGGTCTTGCCGCGCCGGGCTTCTTCCGCCTCGGCGCTGGGAGCGGACTTCAGGCCCGACCATTTGCCGTCGAGCCAATCCGCCCTGGTGGGCTTGTAGGCCTGGCTGCCATCATATTCGGCGTCGAGTCGGCTGCGCCAATCGGCCTTCAGCTTGTCGACCTCGCCCTGGGTGAACAGGCCCTCGCCGATCAGCTTTTCCGAATAGAGGTCGAGCGTCGATTTGTGGCCGCGGATATTCTTGTACATCAAGGGCTGGGTGAAGGACGGCTCGTCGCCCTCGTTATGGCCGAAGCGGCGGTAGCACCACATGTCGATGACGACAGGCTTCTGGAATTTCTGGCGGAACTCCGTCGCCACCTTGGCGCAGAACACCACGGCTTCCGGATCGTCGCCGTTGCAGTGGAGGATCGGCGCCTCGACCATCTTGGCGACGTCGGACGGATAAGGCGAGGAGCGCGAATAACGCGGATAGGTGGTGAAGCCGATCTGGTTATTGATGATGAAATGGACCGAGCCGCCCGTGCGATGGCCCTTGAGGCCCGAAAGGCCGAGACATTCGGCGATCACGCCCTGACCGGCGAAAGCCGCGTCGCCATGGATCAGCAGCGGCATGACGCCGCGCCGGTCGTCGGGCGCGCGATCGAGAATCTGGTCCTGCTTGGCGCGAACCTTGCCGAGCACGACCGGATCGACGATTTCCAGATGGGAGGGGTTGGCCGTCAGCGACAGATGGACCTTGTTGTGGTCGAACTCGCGGTCGGAGGAGGCGCCAAGGTGATATTTGACGTCGCCGGAGCCTTCCACCGTCTCCGGCAGGAAGGAGCCGCCCTTGAATTCATTGAACAGGGCGCGATGGGGCTTGCCCATGACCTGACACAGCACATTGAGGCGTCCGCGATGGGCCATGCCCAGCACGATCTCTTTCGCGCCGAGGGCGCCGCCGCGCTTGATGATCTGCTCCAGGGCGGGAATCATCGATTCGCCGCCGTCGAGGCCGAAGCGCTTGGTGCCGGTATAGCGCACGTCAAGGAATTTTTCGAAGCCGTCGGCCTCGATCAGCTTTTGCAGGATGGCGCGCTTGCCCTCCTTGGTGAAGTGGATTTCCTTGTGCGGGCCTTCGATGCGCTCCTGGATCCACGCCTTTTCGGCGGGATCGGAAATATGCATGAACTCCCAGCCAATGGTGTCGCAATAGGTGCGGCGCAGCACGGCGAGCATCTCGCGCAAGGTGGCGTTTTCCATGCCGAGCACGTGATCGATGAAGATCTTGCGGTCGTAATCGGCGTCGGTAAAGCCGTAGCTCGCGGGATGCAGCTCCTCATGATCCTTCTGCGGATCGAGACCCAGCGGATCGAGATTGGCGTGCAGATGGCCGCGCATGCGATAGGCGCGGATCATCATGATCGCGCGTACGGAATCCCGGGTGGCGCGGTGCAGTTCGGCGGGCGAAATCTCGTGGCCCGGCGTGGCCGCGGCCTTGCCCTTGATCTTGTCGGCGAGCGTCTTCTCATTGATCGGCCATTGGCCGTCGAGAGCGGAAACGAGGTCGCCATGCTGGGCGATCGGCCAGTTGGGACGCTTCCACGAGGCGCCCTTGGCGCTGGCGACAACGGCTCCGCCGTCGTCGTTCATCGCGCCGAAAAATTCGCGCCATTCGGCATCGACCGAGGCCGGATTCATCTCATAGGCGGCATAGAGCTGTTCGATATAGGCGGCGTTGCCGCCAAACAGGAAAGACGAATCCGCAAAAGCGGCGTTCGCCGGCGAACGTCCTGCTCCGCCGCCGCCATTGCTTCCATTGCTGTCTTGACGCGCCATCGCTTTTTTCCTCTCGTCCCGCCGCCGCTTGTCAGGGCGCTCGCGGGTTCCCGCGGCTTTCCGCCTATTGTCGACGCCTTTGCGGCGTCTCTTCCAACAGCGCCTTCGCGAGCGCCGGTCTTGCGGATGAAGTGTGCGGCGCGGACGAAAAACCGTCCGCGCCGGATTTGTCAGCCTTTCAGGAGTTCGACCAGGGTCGAGCCGAGACGCGCCGGCGACGGCGAGACGCGGATGCCCGCGGCCTCCATCGCCGCGATCTTGTCTTCCGCGCCGCCCTTGCCGCCGGAAATAATGGCGCCGGCATGGCCCATGCGGCGGCCGGGAGGCGCCGTGCGGCCGGCGATGAAGCCGACCATCGGCTTCTTGCGGCCGCGCTTGGCTTCGTCGGCGATGAATTGCGCGGCGTCTTCTTCCGCCGAGCCGCCGATTTCGCCGATCATGATGATCGAATGGGTCTTGTCGTCGGCCAGGAATAATTCGAGCATGTCGATGAATTCCGTGCCCTTGACCGGGTCGCCGCCGATCCCGACCGCCGTGGTCTGGCCGAGGCCGACCTGGGTGGTCTGGAACACGGCTTCATAGGTCAGCGTGCCGGAGCGCGAGACGATGCCGACATTGCCCTTCTTGAAGATGTTGCCGGGCATGATGCCGATCTTGCATTCGTCGGCGGTCATCACGCCGGGGCAGTTCGGGCCGATCAGGCGCGACTTGGATCCCGACAGCGAGCGCTTCACCTTGATCATGTCTTCCACCGGAATGCCTTCGGTGATGCAGACGATCAGGGGGATTTCCGCGTCGATGGCTTCGCAGATCGCGTCCGCCGCGCCCGGCGGCGGAACGTAGATCACCGAGGCATTGGCGCCGGTGGCGTCGCGCGCTTCGGTCACCGTGTCGAACACCGGCAGGCCGATATGGGTCGAGCCGCCCTTGCCCGGCGAGGTGCCGCCGACGACCTTGGTGCCGAAATAGGCGAGCGCCTGTTCGGAATGGAAGGTGCCGTTCTTGCCGGTAAAGCCCTGCGTGATGATCTTGGTATTGTTGTCGATCAGGATTGACATTTATGCGGCCTCCTTGACGGCCTTGACGATTTTCTGCGCGGCATCGTCGAGATCGTCCGCCGGAATTACGTTGAGACCCGATTCACGAATGATTTTCTTGCCGAGGTCGACATTGGTGCCTTCGAGGCGGACGACCAGCGGAACCTGCAGGCCGACTTCCTTGACCGCCGCGATCACGCCTTCCGCGATGACATCGCAGCGCATGATGCCGCCGAAGATATTCACCAGAATGCCTTTGACGGCCGGGTCGGCGGTGATGATCTTGAACGCCGCCGTCACCTTCTCCTTGGTGGCGCCGCCGCCGACGTCGAGGAAGTTCGCGGGCTCCATGCCATAGAGCTTGATGATGTCCATGGTCGCCATCGCCAGGCCGGCGCCGTTGACCATGCAGCCGATCGTGCCGTCCAGCGTGATGTAGGACAGGTCATATTTCGACGCTTCGATTTCCTTGGCGTCTTCTTCGGTCTCGTCGCGCAGGGCGAGCATGTCCGGATGGCGATAGAGCGAATTGGAGTTGAACGACACCTTGGCGTCGAGGCACTTCAACTCGCCCTGGGTGGAGACGATCAGCGGGTTGATCTCCAGCATGGCCATGTCCTTCTCGACAAAGGCCTTGTAGAGCTTGGCGACCAGAGCGTTGGCCTGCTTGGCGAGATCGCCCGACAGTCCCAGCGCCTGCGCGACCGTGCGGCCGTGGTGCGGCATGATGCCGGTGGCCGGATCGACGGAGAAGGTGTGGATTTTCTCCGGCGTGGAATGGGCGACTTCCTCGATGTCCATGCCGCCTTCCGTCGAAACGACGAAAGAGACGCGGGAGGTGACGCGATCGACCAGCGCCGAGAGGTAGAATTCCTTCTCGATGTCGGAGCCGTCCTCGATATAGAGGCGGTTGACCTGCTTGCCGGCCGGGCCGGTCTGGATGGTGACCAGCGTATTGCCGAGCATTTCCTTGACGAATTGCTTTACTTCGTCGATCGACTTGGCGAGGCGCACGCCGCCCTTTTCGCCAGCGGCGGCTTCCTTGAACTTGCCCTTGCCGCGACCGCCCGCATGAATTTGCGACTTGACGACCCAAAGCGGACCGCCCAGTTCCTTGGCGGCGGCTTCGGCCTCCTCGACCTTGAATACCGGAACGCCGCGTGAAACGGGCACTCCGAATTCCTTGAGAACGGCTTTCGCCTGATACTCGTGAATATTCATATGACGTCCTCTTGAATGAACGAGACGGGCCTCGATCAGGCCAGCGCGGGGTTAATCTGCTTGCAGGCCTCGAGCAGGCCCTGAACCGAGGCGAGCGACTTGGCGAACATTTCCTTCTCCGCCGCGTCGAACTCGACTTCGATGATCTTTTCGACGCCATTGGCGCCGATCATGGCCGGCACGCCGACATAGGTGTCCTTCACGCCATATTCGCCGTTGAGATGGGCGGCGACGGGCAGCACGCGCTTCTGGTCCTTGAGGTAGGATTTCAGCCATGGCGATGGCCGAGGCGGCCGGCGCATAGAAGGCCGATCCGGTCTTGAGCAAAGCGACGATTTCGCCGCCGCCGCCGCGCGTGCGCTTGACGATGGAATCGAGCTTGTCCTGCGTCAGCCAGCCCATCTTGACCAGTTCCGGCAGCGGAACGCCGCCAACGGTCGAATAGCGAACCAGCGGCACCATGTCGTCGCCGTGGCCGCCCAGCGTCATCGCATGGACATCCTTGACCGAAACGCCGGTGGCTTCGGCGAGGAAATAGCGGAAGCGCGCGGAGTCGAGCACGCCGGCCATGCCGACGACCTTGTTGGCCGGCAGGCCGGAGGCCTTCTGCAGCGCCCAGACCATGGCGTCGAGCGGATTGGTGATGCAGATGACGAAAGCGTTGGGAGCATGCTCCTTGATGCCCTTGCCGACCGAATCCATCACCTTGAGGTTGATGCCGAGAAGGTCGTCGCGGCTCATGCCGGGCTTGCGCGGCACGCCGGCGGTCACGATGACGACGTCGGCGCCGGCGATCTGCTCGTAGCTGTTGGCGCCGGAGAGATTGGCGTCGAAGCCGTCGACCGGGGACGATTCCGCGAGGTCGAGCGCCTTGCCCTGGGGCGTGCCTTCGGCGATGTCGAACAATACGATGTCGCCCAGTTCTTTCAGGCCAGCGAGATGAGCCAGCGTGCCGCCGATCTGTCCGGCCCCGATCAATGCAATCTTGTTACGCGCCATGGATTTTGTCCTTGTTTGGCTTGGCCATTTTGGCCTGGCCGTTCATGTCGTCTTGCACTCGCGCTGCGGCGTGCGGCGGCTTTCCGCGCACAGGCGGAACTGGGAAGGCCTTTTGCCCCGAAGTCTCCGCGCTATCAAGTCGGGAGAAAGGCTAACGTCAGGACCACGTCTGCTTGACGCCTGTTAAGACGCAATCACGCTGAGTTATAAAACAATAATAAAAACAAGGGGATAATGATTATTGCCAAGGGCGTCGCAGGTTTTCAAAAAAACCGCGAAAAATGGGTGACAATTGACAAAAAATGTCACATGTCAAAATCGGGATCGCCAAACGTGAGGCTGCGCTGAATGATCGCGATGACCCGCCCGGCGCGAAACTCAAGCTCGGCGGCGGAGACGCCCTTGTCCAAGGCGATGGAGACCGGCTGAATGAAACGGTGGGCCAGATCGAAAACCAGCGCCATGGCGCGACGGCGATCGTTGAGCCGGAACGAGCCGGAGTTGATGCCCTCTTCAACGATGGTCTGAATCTCCGATTGCACCTTGTTGCGATGCCTGCGCGCGACGACATGGCCTTTTTCAATCGCCTCGCACAATAGCCGGAACAGGATCGGATCGACGTCCAGTTTTTCGCGATAGGCCCGCTGCAGAGCGGCCAGGGCGCGCTCCAGCTTGTCATAGGCGGGGTCCTGGCCTTCGACGACGAGCCGCAACTGGCGCTCCAGAGGCTGCAGCCACAGCGCCGTCACAGCTTCGAACAAGGCCTGTTTGGACGGAAAATAGCGATAGACATTGGCGTGCGACATGCCCGCTGCTTCGGCGATGCCGACAATCGTGGTGCGCTTCGGCCCGAAACGGCGCAAATGGTCGGCGGCAAGCTCAAGAATCCGCTGATCTGCGGCGGGTTCGCCGCCACGCGCGGAAACCGGCTCGATCATGTTTCGACCAGTCCGGTAATGTCGCCGCTGACGGCGTCGCCCAAGCCGTGCGGGAGGGCCAGATATTCGGTGGAACGCATTTCGATCAGGCGCGAGGCCGTGCGGTCGAATTCGAAAGCCTCGCGCCCCTGCGCGGCTTGATAAAGCAGTTGCGGCTCCGCCGCGGCGGAGGCCAGCAGCTTGACGCGCTGGTCGTAGAGGGCGTCGATCAGAGTGATGAAGCGCTTGGCCTCATTACGCTCTTCTGAACTCAGGATCGGAATGTTGTCGACGACCAGCGTGTGAAAATTCTCGGCTATGGTCAGAAAATCCACGGCGCCGAGCGGTTGCTTGCAAAGGTCGGCATAATCGAACCGCGCGACGTGGCCCACGGCCTGCGGCACGGCGATCTCGCGTCCGAGCAAGGGAAGTTGCACCGGCTCGCCCTTTTCGACGCCGGTCAGCGCCTTGAAGGTCTTGGTCAATGCGGCATGGGAGGCGCCGTCGGCGGGGGTCAGGTAAACCGGCAGTCCGCCGAGCTTTTCGAGCCGGAAATCGGTGCGCGAATCGAGCCTCACCACCTCCATGTTGGCTCGGATCATGGCGATGAAGGGCAGGAACAAGGCGCGGTTCAAGCCATCCTTGTAGAGGTCGGCGGGATCGACATTCGAGGTGGCGACGACGATGACCTTGCGCGCCCACAAGGCCTGGAACAGCCGCCCGAGGATCATGGCGTCGGCAATGTCGGTGACGGCGAATTCGTCGAAACACAGCAGAGTGGCGTCTTTCGCCAGATCTTCGGCGATCGGGGCCAATGGGATCGTCGCCCTTGACCTTGTCCGCCTTCTTGAGCTGCCGCCAGGCGAAAATGCGGCGATGAATGTCGGCCATGAAGGCGTGGAAATGGACCCGGCGCTTCTCCTCGACCTCCACGCCTTCGAAGAAAAGGTCCATCAGCATGGTCTTGCCGCGCCCGACCGACCCCCAGATATAAAGTCCCTTCGGCGGCGGCGTTTCGGCGCGCCGCGCGCCGAACATCCAGCCGAGGGCGCTCGATTTTTTCGCCAGCCGCGATTCGGCGATCGATTGGCACAAAGCGTCGAGTTTGAGGACAATGGCGATCTGGCGCGCGTCGCGTTCGATGCGGCCGTGCGCCGCCAGACTGCCATACAGGTCGAGGATCGAACGACGGGGATTGTCCATGACATTTTTTCCGATTTCACTCTGAGGCGTGTAGCGGCCCGTTGGGGCGGCTGGCAACCTAACCTTTCGCCGGACTTCCAGCATTGCCGCGCGCCCCGCAACTAAAGAAAGCTTGCACTCCTCCGCAACGGGTTTAAAACAGGGCTCTGTCAGCGGTCAATCGACATAGAACGAGACCGCGTTGCTCTGGGAGGAGCCCATGGTCAAGCGTCCGCAGGAATCGCTCATCGTCACGGAACCTGCGAGGCCACGCCCTCGCCCGATCGGCCTGCCGGGCGAAAATGGCGAAATCGCCGCTCTGCTGCGTCAGGCGGCGAGCGCGCATCGCTTGGCCGAAGAGCGGCTTCTGGCCGATCTCGGCGTCACGCCGCCGCAATTGACCGCCCTGACCCTCATTGGCGCCCATCCCGGCTTTCTCGCCGCCGATCTCGCGCGCCGCGCCAAGCTGACGCCGCAGACGGTCAGCCTGATCGTCGCCAATCTGCGCCGCGCCGGGTTGGTGCGGGAAGAGGAGGGCGCGGCGCCGTCCGCCTCGCGCGCCCGGCCGCTCGCGCTCACGCCCAAGGGCGAAAGCATTTTGCGCATGGGACGCGAACGGGTGGAAGCGGCCAGCGCGCGGTTGGTCGAGGGGATGCGGTCCAAACGCGAACGCGCCTTGCGGCGCTGGCTTGCGGCCGTGATCGCCGGCTTGCCGCTTCCCGGCGCCGCGCTGGACCCGGACGATTGACGCGCAGGCTTAAAGGCCGCCGAGCGCGCAAATTTCCCGCCAGTGCTCAGGGGAGACCGGCTGCACGGACAGCCGGGACATTTTCACCAGCGCAAGGTCGACGAAGCGCGGATCGGCCTTGATTTGCTCCAGCGTCACCGGCCGCTTGAGCGGTTCCACCGCGCGGAAATCCACCATGCCGAACTTGCCGCTGGCGTCGGTCGGGTCGGGGTGAAAAGTCTTGATCACCTCGACAATGCCGACCACTTCCTTGCCGACATTGGAATGGTAGAAAAAGGCGCGGTCGCCGAGCTTCATCGCCATCATTTGTTGCTTGGCGAGGTGGTTGCGCACGCCGGTCCAGCCTGTTCCTTCCGCTCCCGCCGCAACCATCTGGTCCCATGACCAGGCGTCAGGTTCGCTCTTGACCAGCCAATAGCCCCTGTCCGCGCTCATGCCAGCGACACTCCCACGGCGGGTCGAAAAGCGCGCAATTCGACCGACGCGAACAGTCCGGCCAGGGCATAAGGGTCTCCGGCGAGAAACGCACGCGCCGCCGCTTCGTCAGGACATTCGAGAATCAGCATGGAGCCGAAAGGCTGGCCCGCCGAATCGAGAAACGGGCCGCCAAGTTTCACCGTCGCCGCGTTTTCGTTGAGATAGGCGAGATGAGCCGCGCGGTTTTCGAGTCGTTTCGCCAGAGACTCCGGCTTGTCTACGCAGGTAGCGACATAATGCATTGCATTTCACCCAAGGTTGAGAAGGAAATCGAAGCTAAGCCAAATGCTCGCATAAGACCTAAGACTAATTCAAGCGTTCCACGCGAACAAAGAGTCCGTTTACGTGTTGTAACTGTCGCAAGTTGGCCATAGCCTGCGCGTATTCCTCCGCCCTTGCAGCGGAGCGACTATTTTCACTGATTAGAGGATAGGATTCCCATGAGCATTTTTGGCACCATCCTCCACAAAATTTTCGGCGTGTCCCCGGCTGCGGCCGCTCCCGGCGCTGCTCCCGCCACTGCTCCCGGCGCTCCCGGCGCCCCGGGCGCTGCTCCCGGCGCTCCGGGCAGCGTTCCCTCCGCCGATGCCGCCAAAGTCGACATTGTCGCCGTTCTCGACGACCTCAACGAAAAGAACCCGGAAACCCTCGATTGGCGCGTGTCCATCGTTGACCTGTTGAAGGTTCTCGGCATCAACTCCAGCCTGGCCAACCGCAAGGCGCTGGCCTCCGAGCTTAAATACGACGGCGACACCAATGACTCGGCCAAGATGAATATCTGGCTGCATGAAAAGGTGATCGCGCAGGTCGCCGCCAATGGCGGCAAGGTTCCCGGCGACCTCCTCGCCAAGAAGTGATTTCGAGCGGCGCGCCCTATGTCGGCGCGCCGCTTCTCAACCTTCCGCCTTGAACGGGCGGGTCATCAGGCCATCGATGGCCTCGGCGACGCCGATGCGGCTTTCGAGTATCGCCGTCACCGCTTCGGCAATCGGCATTTCGATCCCCAGAGCGCGCGCTTTCTGGGTCAGGATGCGCGCTGTCCAGGCGCCCTCCGTCAAGGCGCCATGTCCGGCGGCCTGCGGATTTTCACCGCGCCCGATGGCGAATCCCAGAGAAAAATTGCGCGATTGCGGCGAAGAGCAAGTCAGCGCCAGGTCTCCCAGACCCGCGAGGCCCATGATTGTTTCCGGACGCGCGCCTTGCGCCGTTGCGAAACGCATCAATTCGGCGAAGCCACGGGCCAGCAGCGCGGCGTGGGCGCTCGCGCCAAGCTCCCGGCCCATGGCGACGCCGCAGGCGATGGCCAGCACATTTTTGGCGGCGCCGCCAATTTCGACGCCAACCAGATCGCTCGACCGATAGAGCCGGAAATGCGGCGCGCCAAGCCTGCCGCACAGAATTTCAGCCGTTGTCAGGCTCTCCGCCGCCAGCGTCACGGCCGTAGGCAGGCCACGCGCCAGATCGGCGGCAAAGCTGGGGCCGGACAGCGCGGCGACAGGCTGGCCCGGCAGGATTTCGGCCAACACCTCGGTCATGTAGAGACCGGTTTCTTTTTCTATGCCCTTGGCGCAACTGACCACGACCGAGCTTTGGCGCAGATGACCGCGCATGGCTGCGGCGGTCATGCGAACCGTCTGGGCGGGCGTGACCGCCAGCACATGATCGGCCGCGCCGACGCAGGCGATGTCGGCGACCGGTTCGACATTTTCCGCGAGGGCGACGCCGGGCAGACGGCGTTCGTTGCGACGGGTCTCGCGCATGAGCGCGACCTGCGCCGGATCATGCGACCACAGCCAGACCTTGGCGTGCGCGCGGGCCGCCATATTGGCCAGGGCCGTGCCCCAGGCGCCGGCTCCGAGCACCGCGAGCGTCGTGTTTGGGGTCATTTGCCCGCATCCTGATTATCGCGCCGAGATCCAGAGCTTTTCGAACTGGCGGGTAAAATCCTCAACCGCGCCGGGACTGTCGATGACGATGAGGTCATTGTCCTGCCGCGTCTCTCCGGACCAGGAAAAATTGGTGGAGCCGGTGCGCAGCCACCGTCCGTCCACGGCATAGGCTTTCAGATGCATCAGGTCGTTGTTCTCCGCCTTGATCCTGGCGAGCACATTGGGTTGGCGCGCCAGGGCCTGAACATTGTCATTGCCGCCGGAGCGACGAAATTGTTCCGCGTCAAAATAGAGGCGCACGCGGACTCCCCGGTCCGCCGCAGCCGAGATCTCGCGGATCACGCGCTGGTCGGTCAGCACATAGGCCGCCATATCGATGGTTTTTCGAGCCTTGCCGATCAATTCGGGATCGATGGAGTTGAAACCCGGCGAGGGGCCATAGGCGATGCGCACCGGCGCCGTGACAGGCTCCTGTTGCCGCAGGAAAGGGCCCTGTCGCAGGAAAGGCCTGGACGCCTCGATCGTCAGCATCAGTGCGGCGACCAGCAAGAGGGTTTTGAGCGTGCGCCTCACGCTTTGCCGTGCCAACGGGGATCGGGGTTCGAATTGAGCGGCCAGCGCGGCCGCGCGGCGAAATCCATGCCGTCGACGAGGCCGAGGCGGAAGCGCTCCAGCCCGGCCCAGGCGATCATGGCGCCGTTATCGGCGCAAAGGCCCGGAGGCGGCAAAGCGAGTTTCAACCCCGCCTCGGCGCAGAAACGCGTCAGGGCGCGGCGGATCGCGCCATTGGCCGCGACGCCGCCCGCCGCCACCAGTGCCTGGGGCCGTTGGGGCGAATCGGCGAGCAGGCGCAAGGCGGCGCGGCAGCGATCGATGATCACGTCCACCGCCGCCGCCTGAAATGAGGCGCAAAGGTCGGCGACATCGGTGTTGGTCAGCGGCGCGACGCGTTCCGCCTCCAGCCGCACCGCCGTCTTCAGGCCGGAGAAGGAAAAGTCAGGGTTTTTTCGCCCGGCCATGGGGCGGGGAAAATCGAATCGGGTTGGATCGCCGTTGACGGCGGCCTGTTCGACACGCGGGCCGCCGGGATAGGGGAGGCCGAGCAGCTTGGCCGCCTTGTCGAAAGCCTCGCCGAGCGCGTCGTCGACCGTCGAGCCGAGTCGCTGGTAATCGCCGACGCCGTTGACCGCGACAAGCTGGCTATGGCCGCCCGACACCAGCAGCAGAAGATAAGGAAAGTCGATTCCGTCGGTCAGACGCGGCGTCAGCGCATGGGCTTCGAGATGGTTCACGGCGACGAAAGGCTTTGACGCGGCCAGCGCGATCGCCTTGCCGGTGGTCAGGCCGATCATGACGCCGCCGATCAGACCCGGGCCGGCGGCGGCGGCGATGGCGTCCAGATCCTTCACGCCGCAGCCCGCATCGGCGAGGGCGCGGCGAATCAAACGGTCGAGGGAGTTGATATGGGCGCGGGCGGCGATTTCCGGCACCACGCCGCCATAGGCCGCATGTTCGGCGATCTGGCTCAAAACGGCGTTGGACAGGATCTTGCCGCGTCCCATCGAATCCGTCTGGACCACAGCCGCGGCGGTTTCGTCGCAGGTGCTTTCGATCCCCAGAACGCGCAGGCTGGCCCGCATGAAGACTCCGTTGAAGCCGCGTCCCCGCCGGACCCGAAAAGCGGCTTTCGCCGCGGCCATCTTTTCCCTATAAGTCCTCCGGGGGACAAATCAAAACAAGTTGGAGCGGAATTGTGGCGCCCTGGTTGAAAATTGGTACGCGCGGCAGCCCACTGGCGCTGGCGCAGGCGCATGAAACGCGCCGCCGTCTTGGCCTTGTCCATGGCGTTCCCGAAGAACATATCGAAATCGTGGTCATCAAGACCAGCGGCGACATGATTCTGGACCGCCCCCTCAGCGAGGTCGGCGGCAAAGGCTTGTTCACCAAGGAACTGGATGTCGCGCAACTCGAAGGCGCGATCGACATTGTCGTCCATTCCGCCAAGGACTTGCCGACCCTGCTGCCCGAAGGTTTGATCGTCGCCGGCTATCTGCCGCGCGAAGATGTGCGCGACGCCTTTATCGGCGGCGTCGCGAAAACCCTCATCGAACTGCCGCAGGGGGCACGCGTCGGTTCGGCCTCGCTGCGCCGGCAGGCGATGATCCGCCGGTTGCGTCCCGATCTGCAGGTCGAACTCCTGCGCGGCAATGTGCAGACCCGTCTGGGCAAAGTCGCGAGCGGCGAATTCGCCGCAACCTTGCTGGCCTTGGCCGGGCTGAAGCGCCTTGGCCTCGCCGACAAGGTGACGTCCGTCCTGCCGCTCGATCTGTTTCCGCCGGCCTGCGGCCAGGGCGCCATCGCCATCACGGCGCGGACCGATGATTCGCGCATCCAGGCCGATGTGACGGCGATTTGCGACGCTGACACCGGTTTTGCGCTGGCGGCCGAACGGGCCTTCCTGCATGTCCTCGACGGGTCATGCCGCACGCCGATCGCCGGCCACGGCATCGTCGCGGGGGATCGCCTGAGCTTTTATGGCCTCGTCCTGCGCAAGGATGGTTCCGAAGCCTATGACGCTCGTGTCGAAGGGCCAGTGAAGGACGCGGCGGCGCTGGGCGAATCGGCGGCGCGCAAAATTCTTGCGAATGCGCCCGCCGATCTGCTGAGTTTTTAGACGTCATGCGCCTGCTTGTGACGCGCCCTGCGGATCAGGCGGAGCAGACGGCGCAAAAACTTCGGGCTCTTGGCCACTTGCCCATTGTCGCTCCGGTGCTCGAAATCGCGCCGACCGGAGCGCCGTTGCCGCAAGGCGGTTTCGATCTCGTGCTGGCGACCAGCGCACAGGCTTTGGCGCGGATTCCGCTGACGGCGGAACTCCTCGCCTTGCCGCTTGCCTGCGTCGGGGAAAAAACCGCCAGTGCGGCCAGGGCCGCCGGCTTTTCCGTGCTGCGCGCGGCGCCCGACGCGGATGCCCTCGCGGATTTCTTGCGGACGAGCAGCGCGGCAAAATCCGCGCTTTATCTCGCCGGTCACGAGCGACGGGCCAATCTTGAAGCCACCTTGCGCGCGGCGGGTTGGCGGGTCGAGATCGTCGAAACCTACGCCGCACAAGCTGTTCAGGCCTGGCCTGAAGACCTCCGCGCCGCATTGGACGCCGGGGAGATCGACGGCGTTCTGCATTATTCCCCGCGCAGCGCGGCCCTCGCTTTGGCGCTGATCGGGCGGGAGTCGCGCGGAGGCTTCGCCATTTTTGCCTTTCCCCGGCTATTGCCGCGGTCTGTCGCCATTGGGCGCCGGATGCGGGGGTGTTTGCGGCTTCCCACCCCGACGAAGAGGGATTAATTGCCCTCCTTCGCGCGGAAGATCCGCGTCCGCGATGAGGGCCGCCTAACGATTGCGGGACCGACCTGTGCGGATTTGTCGCAGCCGCGCCTATAAACGTGGAAACGGGAGTCCGAACCGCCTCCGCGTTGACATTGCGCCGCCCCGCTTCTATTCCTCCCGCGCGGAAATCTCGCCTTTTTCGGGGCTTCGCGGCGCGTTTGACAAACAAGCGTCGCAAAGCTTGCGGACAAGGCCGGGCGTCTTGTTGTTTGCGCTTTGGCTCCCGACATTGGGGCGGCGTGCGCCGGCCGTTTGGCTCGGCAAGTTTATTTTCACTGGGTCGCGGCGCCTTGGGCGCCGCTGTGAAAGGTCGTTGGAATGTTGGGAAGCCTTGCAAGAAAAATATTCGGCAGCGCCAACGATCGCCGGTTGAAGACTTATGGGCCGAAGGTCGTGGCGATCAACGCGCTCGAACCGGAAATCGCCGCCCTGTCCGACGAGGCCCTGCGCGCCCGCACCGACAATTTCCGCGCCCAACTCGCCTCTGGCGTCAAACTCGATGATCTTCTCGTTCCGGCTTTCGCCACCGTACGCGAGGCGGCCAAGCGCACCATCGGCCAGCGTCATTTCGATGTTCAGCTGGTCGGCGGCATGGTGTTGCACGAGGGCTCCATCGCCGAGATGCGCACGGGCGAAGGCAAGACCCTGGTCGCGACGCTGGCCTGTTACCTCAACGCGCTGGCCGGAAACGGCGTCCATGTCGTCACGGTCAATGACTACCTCGCCCGCCGCGACTCGGAAAACATGGGGCGCATCTATAATTTCCTCGGCTTGACCGTCGGCGTCGTCGTCCACGAATTGAGCGACCCCGAGCGCGCCCAGGCCTATGCCTGCGACATCACCTACGGCACCAATAACGAATTCGGCTTCGATTATCTGCGCGACAACATGAAATACGAGCTGAACCAGATGGTTCAGCGCGGCCATGCCTATGGCATCGTCGATGAGGTGGATTTCGATCCTGATCGACGAGGCGCGCACGCCGTTGATCATTTCCGGCCCGTCCGACGACCGTTCGGACCTCTACAACGCCATCGACAAGCTGATACCAAAACTCGGCGCGGAAGATTTCGAGCTTGACGAGAAGCAGCGCACCGCCAGCCTGACCGAAGCCGGCAACGAGCATATGGAGCAATGGCTGAAGGAGGCCGGGCTGCTGACCGAGGGCTCGCTCTACGAAGCCGCCAATGTGACGCTGGTCCATCACGTCAATCAGGGCCTGCGCGCCCACAAGCTGTTCCAGAACGACAAGGATTACATCGTCCGCAATGGCGAAGTGGTGATCATCGACGAATTCACCGGCCGCATGATGCCGGGCCGTCGCTATTCGGAAGGCCAGCATCAGGCGCTGGAAGCCAAGGAGGGCGTGCAGGTCCAGCCGGAAAACGTGACTCTGGCCTCGATCACCTTCCAGAATTATTTCCGCCTTTACAAAAAGCTGGCCGGCATGACCGGCACGGCCTCGACCGAGTCGCTGGAATTCGCCGAAATCTACAAGCTCGACGTGGTGGAGATTCCCACCAACATGCCGGTCATCCGCATCGATTCCGATGACGAGGTCTATCGCTCCGGCCCCGAAAAGCTCGCCGCCATCGTCACTGAGATCGAGGCGGCCAACGCCATCGCCCAGCCCATGCTGGTCGGCACCACCTCGATCGAGAAATCCGAACAGCTTGCCGATTTCTTGAAGAGCAAGGGCTACAAGATGATCGACTTCGGCGCGCCCGGCGCGCTGGACAAGCTCTACGCCTCCGCCCGTTCGGGCAAGCCGTCGAAGAATTTCGCCGTGCTCAACGCGCGTTTCCACGAACAGGAAGCCTATATCGTCGCCGAAGCCGGCGTTCCCGGCGCCATCACCATCGCCACCAACATGGCGGGCCGCGGCACCGACATTCAGCTTGGCGGCAATCTCGACATGCGCCTGCGCCAGGAATGCGAGGGGCTGGAAGGCGAGGCGAAAGCGGCGAAGGAACAGGCGATTCGCGCCGAAATCGCCAATTTCAAGCAGAAGGCGCTGACCGCCGGCGGCCTTTACATCATCGGCACCGAACGGCACGAGAGCCGCCGCATCGACAACCAGTTGCGCGGCCGCGCCGGCCGTCAGGGCGATCCCGGCAAGTCGAAATTCTTCCTGTCGCTGCAGGACGACCTGATGCGCATTTTCGGCTCCGAGCGCATGGACGCCATGCTGCGCAAGCTCGGCCTGAAGGAAGGCGAGGCGATCATCCACCCCTGGATCAACAAGGCGCTGGAAAAGGCGCAACAGAAGGTGGAAGCGCGCAATTTCGACATGCGCAAGAATGTGCTGAAATTCGACAATGTCATGAACGACCAGCGCAAGGTGGTGTTCGAGCAGCGCCGCGAGATGATGGCGCAGGAATCGCTCGAGGAGACCATCGGCGCGATGCGGCATGGCGTCATCGAGGACATGGTCGCCAGCCATATTCCGCATGACGCCTATCCCGAAGCCTGGGACATCGCCGGCCTTTCCGAGGAGGTCAAGGAAAAGCTCAATCTCGATTTGCCGCTCGCCGATTGGGCCAAGGAAGAGGGCATTGCCGACGAGGAATTGCGCGAAAGGCTGGAAAAATCCTCCGACGACGCCTATGCCGCGCGCGAAAAAATGAATTCGCCGGAAATCACCCGCTATATCGAAAAGCAGGTGGTGCTCCAGTCGCTCGACCATTTGTGGCGGGACCATATCATGGTGCTCGACCATCTGCGTCAGGTCATCGGCTGGCGCGGCATGGCCCAGCGCGATCCGCTCAATGAATACAAGTCGGAAGCCTTCGAGCTGTTTGACAAACTGATCACGCGGCTGCGCGAAGTGGTGACATCGCAGTTGATGCGGGTCGAAGTGGCGCATGAGCGTCCGCCCGAGCCGCAATTGCCGCCGATGCAGGCCATGCACGTCGATCCGCTGACCGGCGAGGATGAATTGGCGCTGGCTCAGATCAACGCCCGCATCGCGGCCGGCGATTTCACGCCGCGCGCGCTCGGAGGGACAGAAGAGGGGCCAGCGCGCGACCCCAACGATCCGGCGACCTGGGGCCGGGTCGGACGCAATGAGGCCTGCCCCTGCGGCTCCGGCAAGAAATTCAAGCATTGCCACGGCGTGACGGTGTAAGGCGTTTTTCAAAACGCTTGCGCCCGCCTCAGTAAGGCAGAAAAATGAGCGAGGCGCGCCCATCCGACCGCTGCGCTGCGACGTCGCCGATGTGCTGGTTCCGGTCGCCGTCGACCAGCCCTATTCCTATCGCCTTCCGCCGGGGATGACCCTCGCCGAAGGCGATTCCGTCGCCGTTTCGCTCGGATCGCGCGAGGTTTTTGGCGTCGTCTGGGCTTTGCGCAACGGCGCCGCCGATAATCTCAAGCCGGTGTCGTCGCGTCTCGATCTGCCGCCCCTGTCGCGCCAAATTGCGCGGCTTCATCGACTGGGTCGCCGCCTGGACGCTCGCGCCGCTGGGCATGGTGCTGCGCATGACCATGCGGGCGGCGCATGAGGCGGGCGCGGAGCCTGTGCGCCTTGGCCTGCGCGTCACCGGCGCCGCGCTGAAGCGCGAAACGCCCGCGCGCAAAAAGGCGCTGGCGGCGGCGCAGGGCGGTCTGGCCTTCGGCAAAACCGAACTGGCCCGTCAGGCGGGGGTCTCGATCAGCGTCATCGACGGCCTGATCGATGAGGGCGCGCTGGAGCCTGTCGCCCTGCCGCCTGAAAAAGCGGCCGAAAAGCCCGATCCCGATTTTTCCACGCCACGCCTCTCGCCGGACCAGGCGCAAGCGGCGCAGGCCTTGTGCGCAGCCGTCGCGTCGAGAGCGTATAAACCAATTCTGCTCGAAGGCGTGACGGGCTCCGGCAAGACCGAAGTCTATTTCGAGGCCATCGCCCAGGCTGCTGCGCGAGGGCGGGCAAGCTTTGATCATGATGCCTGAAATCGCCCTGACGGGGCAGTTTCTCGACCGATTCGCCGCGCGTTTCGGCCACCGTCCGGCGGAATGGCATTCCGGCCTGTCGCCGCGCCGCCGCGCCCGGGTCTGGCGCGGCGCGGCCAATGGCGAGGCTCGCGTGGTGGCCGGCGCCCGGTCGGCGCTTTTCCTGCCTTTCGCCGACCTGCGACTCATCGTCGTCGATGAGGAGCACGAGGCGGCCTACAAGCAGGATGAGGGCGTGATCTATCACGCCCGCGACATGGCGGTGGTGCGGGCGCGAATCGAAATCGGCGACCGTCGTGCTCGCCTCCGCCACGCCCTCCATCGAAACGCGCGAAAACGCCCGGCTGGGCCGCTACGCCCATCTGCGGCTGGAAAGCCGCTTTGCCGGCCGCGACCTGCCGTCGATCGAGGCGATCGATCTGCGCAAGGAAGGCGCGCGCTCGCGGCAAATGGATTTCGCCGCGTCTGGTCGAAGCGATCCGCGAAACATCGCGCGCCATGAACAGGTCGTTGCTGTTTCTGAACCGGCGCGGCTATGCGCCTTTGACCCTGTGTCAGGCCTGCGGCCACAAGTTCCAGTGTCCCAATTGCTCGGCGTGGCTGGTCGAGCATCGTCACCGGCGCGCTCTGGTCTGCCATCATTGCGGCCATGTCGAACGACGGCCGGAAAAATGCCCGGCCTGCGACGGGATCGATACGCTCAACGCCTGCGGGCCGGGGGTGGAGCGGTTGGCCGAAGAGGCCGCCGAGCTTTTTCCCGACGCGCGCCTGCTGATTCTGTCTTCCGACATGCCCGGCGGGACCGAGCGCATGCGCGACGAATTGCAGGCGGTGGCGGAGCATCAATTCGATCTCGTCATCGGCACGCAACTGGTCGCCAAGGGCCATAATTTTCCTTTTCTGACCCTTGTGGGCGTGGTGGACGCCGATGTCGGCCTGTCCAATGCCGATCCGCGCGCCGCCGAGCGGACGTTTCAGTTGCTCAATCAGGTGGCGGGGCGCGCCGGACGCGGCGAAAAACCGGGCCGCGCCCTGCTGCAAACCTTTCAGAAGGAGCATCCGGTCCTCCGCGCCCTGTTGTCGGGAGATTTCGAGCGCTTTTATCGCGAAGAGACGCAGATGCGCCGCGACGCCCACCTGCCGCCCTTTGGCCGGCTGGCCGCCGCGATTGTCGCCGGACCCGACCGCGCGGCGGCCGAAGCCCACGCCCGCGCTCTGGCGCGCGCCGCCTGCCTGCCGCCTGAAAAACCGGGCTGGAGCATTGCCGCGCCCGGTCACATGCCGGGCGAGGACGACATCGTGGTTCTGGGGCCGGCGGAGGCGCCCATCGCCCTCCTGCGCAACCAGCATCGATTCCGGCTGCTGATCAAGGCGCCGCGCCGCGCCGACCTGCAAGGCTTCCTGAGACAGATGCTCGCCCGGGCGCCCAGGCCGCGCGGCGGGATTCGCGTGGCAATCGACGTCGATCCGCAGAATTTTTTGTGAGCGTTTCAGGCGATTTTCTTTGTAAATAATCCCAAAGCCTTATTTCTGCCCCGTCTGTCAGGGTTGCGTGACCTGAAACCCTATGTTACCTGACCCCCGCCTTCGGAGAACGGCGCTCGACCGATCTCCGTTTCAAGACACTTTCACCCCAAGCATGAATGTGGCGCACCCGCGTCATCTGTGTCGGGATGGATGATGGTCCGATCGCAACAGGAGACGATTCCGCGTGGCTGAAGTCGACAACTCCACAAATCAGATATCAGGCGTCGCGGAACGCTATGCCCAGGCCCTGTTTTCTCTCGCGCAAGAACAGAATGCGACGGACGCCGTCGCTGACGCGCTGAGCAATTTCGGCGGCCTGATCGCGCAGAGCGCCGATCTGCAGCGCTTTGTCGCAAGCCCGGTCTTTTCGGCCGAGGAGCAGGTCAAGGCCATCTCGGCCATTTTGAGCCAGCTCGGCTTCACCGGCATCACCGCCAATTTCATCAAGCTCGTGGCGACCAAGCGCCGCCTGTTCGTCCTGCCCGACATGATCCGCGCCTTCAACGCGCTGAACGACAAGGTCAAGGGCGTGACGAAGGCGCAGGTCACTGTCGCCGAGCCGCTTTCGCCCGATCACACCGCCGCGCTTGAAGAAGCGTCTGCGTCAGGTTACGGGTGGCCAGACCGTCAAGGTCAACGTCAATGTCGATCCGTCGATCATTGGCGGCATCGTCGTCAAGCTTGGTTCGCGCATGGTCGACGCCTCGCTGAAAACCAAACTCAATTCGCTCCGCACACGCATGAAAGAGGTCGGCTGATGGATATCCGCGCCGCAGAAATTTCCGCGATTCTGAAAAATGAAATCGCGAATTTCGGTAATGAAGCTCAAGTCACGGAAGTCGGCCAGGTCTTGTCCGTCGGTGACGGCATCGCCCGTGTCTACGGTCTCGACAACGTCCAGGCGGGCGAAATGGTCGAGTTCGAGAATGGCATCCGCGGCATGGCGCTGAATCTCGAAGCCGACAATGTCGGCATCGTGATCTTCGGTTCCGACCGTGAAATCATGGAAGGCCAGACGGTCAAGCGCACCGGCGCGATCGTGGACGTGCCGGTCGGCAACGAATTGCTCGGCCGCGTCGTCGACGCGCTCGGCAATCCGATCGACGGCAAGGGTCCGATCACCACCGCCAAGCGTTCCCGCGTGGACGTCAAGGCGCCCGGCATCATTCCCCGCAAGTCGGTGCATGAGCCGATGGCCACCGGCCTCAAGGCCATTGACGCGCTGATCCCGATCGGCCGCGGCCAGCGCGAACTGATCATCGGCGATCGCCAGACCGGCAAGACCGCCGTGGCGCTCGACGCCATCCTCAACCAGAAGTCGATCAACCAGGGCACTGACGAAAGCGCCAAGCTCTATTGCGTCTATGTCGCGATCGGCCAGAAGCGCTCCACCGTCGCCCAGTTCGTGAAGGTGCTGGAAGAGCAGGGCGCGATGGAATATTCCATCGTCGTCGCCGCCACCGCTTCCGATCCGGCTCCGATGCAGTTCCTGGCGCCCTTCGCCGGCGCCGCCATGGGCGAATTCTTCCGCGACAACGGCTCGCCATGCGTTGATCGTTTATGACGATCTGACCAAGCAGGCCGTCGCCTATCGCCAGATGTCGCTGCTGCTGCGCCGCCCGCCGGGCCGCGAAGCCTACCCCGGCGACGTGTTCTACCTGCACAGCCGCCTGCTCGAGCGCGCCGCCAAGCTGAACGACGCCAATGGCTCCGGTTCGATGACCGCGCTGCCGGTGATCGAAACCCAGGCCAACGACGTGTCGGCCTATATTCCGACCAACGTGATCTCGATCACCGACGGTCAGATCTTCCTCGAAACCGATCTGTTCTACCAGGGCATCCGCCCGGCGGTGAACGTCGGCCTGTCGGTGTCGCGCGTCGGTTCGTCGGCGCAGACCAAGGCGATGAAGAAGGTCGCCGGCAAGATCAAGGGCGAACTCGCCCAGTATCGTGAAATGGCCGCCTTCGCCCAGTTCGGCTCCGATCTCGACGCCACCACCCAGCGCTTGCTGAATCGTGGTTCGCGCCTGACCGAGTTGCTGAAGCAGGCCCAGTTCTCGCCGCTGAAGATGGAAGAGCAGGTTTCGGTGATCTACGCCGGCGTCAACGGCTATCTCGACGCGCTGCCGGTGGACCGCATCAAGGCTTATGAAGACGGTCTTCTGGCCCTGCTGCGCACCAGCCACCCCGACCTGCTGGAGGCGATCCGCTCCTCGAAGGATCTCTCCGACGCTTCGGGCGCCCAGCTGAAGTCCATCGTCGAAAGCTATACCAAGTCTTTCGCCTGAATTCGCACCTGGCCCGGCGTCGCACCGACGGCGGGCTTGCCTCCTAGATCGCCCTTGAGACCGGATGTTCCGGTCGGGGGCGACAGTCGAGCGGACAAAACATGCCCTCGTTGAAGGACCTACGTAATCGCATCGCCTCCGTGAAGGCGACGCAAAAAATCACCAAGGCCATGCAAATGGTCGCGGCGGCGAAGCTGCGCCGCGCCCAGCAGGCCGCGGAGGCCGCGCGCCCCTATGCCGAGCGCATGGACGTCGTGCTCGCCAATCTCGCGTCGGGCATTTCCGGTTCGGGTCCGGCGCTGCTTTCCGGCAATGGCAAGACGGACACGCATCTGCTGGTCGTCGCCACCGCCGAGCGCGGTCTGTGCGGCGGCTTCAACTCCTCCATCGTCCGGTTGGCGCGCGAAAGAATTCTCAACCTTCAGGGCGAGGGCAAGACGGTCAAGATTCTCTGCATCGGCAAGAAGGGCTATGACCAGCTTCGCCGCCAGTTCGAGAAGCAGATCATCGACCTGGTCGACCTTCGCGCGGTGCGCCAACTCGGCTTCGGCGACGCCGATCCGATCGGCAAGAAGATCATTGCCTTGTTCGAGGCCGGCGAGTTCGACGTCGCCACCCTGTTCTATTCGAAATTCCGCTCGGTGATCCTGCAGATCCCGACGGCGCAGCCGCTCATCCCGGCGCAGTTCGACGCTGGCGAACCCGCCACCGCCGCTTACGAATACGAACCGGGGCAGGACGAAATCCTCGCCACCTTGCCGCCGCGCAATATTTCGGTGCAGGTTTTCCGCGCCTTGCTGGAAAACGCCGCTTCGGAACAGGGCGCGCGCATGAGCGCCATGGACAGCGCGACGCGCAACGCCGGTGAAATGATCAAGAAGCAGACGACGATCTACAACCGTTCGCGTCAGGCCATGATCACCAAGGAATTGATCGAAATCATCTCGGGCGCGGAAGCGCTCTGACCGTCAAAGTGTAATGTGAGGACGAACCCCCATGGCTGAAGCCACTCTCTCCACCGGCCGCGTCACGCAGGTCATCGGCGCGGTCGTTGACGTCAAGTTTGACGGTCATCTGCCGCAAATCCTGAACGCGCTGGAAACCGAGAACAACGGCAACCGCCTCGTTCTCGAAGTCGCCCAGCATCTCGGCGAAAGCTCGGTGCGCTGCATCGCGATGGACATTTCCGAGGGCCTCGTTCGCGGCCAGCCGGTGCGCGACACCGGCGCTCCGATCATGGTTCCGGTCGGCGCGGAATGTCTCGGCCGCATCATCAACGTCATCGGCGAGCCGGTCGACGAAGCTGGCCCGATCGGCACCGACCGCCCGCCGCGCCATTCACCAGCCGGCTCCGTCCTATGCCGACCAGGCCACGGAAGCGCAGATTCTCGAAACCGGCATCAAGGTCGTCGACCTGCTCGCGCCTTACGCCAAGGGCGGCAAGATCGGCCTGTTCGGCGGCGCGGGCGTCGGCAAGACCGTGTTGATCATGGAACTGATCAACAACATCGCCAAGGCCCACGGCGGCTATTCGGTGTTCGCCGGCGTCGGCGAGCGCACCCGCGAAGGCAACGATCTTTATCACGAAATGATCGAAGGCGGCGTCAACAAGGACCCGAAGGAACACAACGGCTCGACCGAAGGCTCCAAATGCGCCCTCGTCTATGGCCAGATGAACGAGCCCCCGGGCGCCCGCGCCCGCGTCGCGCTCACCGGCCTCACCGTCGCCGAAGATTTCCGCGACAAGGGCCAGGACGTGCTGTTCTTCGTCGATAACATCTTCCGCTTCACCCAGGCGGGTTCGGAAGTGTCGGCGCTGCTCGGCCGCATTCCTTCGGCGGTGGGCTATCAGCCGACGCTCGCCACCGACATGGGCATGCTGCAGGAACGCATCACCACCACCCACAAGGGTTCGATCACCTCGGTGCAGGCCATTTACGTCCCCGCCGACGATTTGACCGATCCGGCCCCGGCCACCTCCTTCGCCCATCTGGACGCGACCACCGTTCTGTCGCGCTCGATTGCCGAAAAGGGCATTTATCCGGCGGTCGATCCGCTCGACTCGACCTCGCGCATGCTGTCGCCGCTCGTCGTCGGCGAAGAGCATTACGGCATCGCCCGCAAGGTGCAGTCCACGCTGCAGCGCTACAAGTCCTTGCAGGACATCATCGCCATCCTGGGCATGGACGAATTGTCGGAAGAGGACAAGCTCGATCGTCTCCCGCGCCCGCAAGATCGAGCGCTTCCTGTCGCAGCCTTTCCACGTCGCCGAAGTCTTCACCGGCTCGCCCGGCAAGTTGGTGTCGCTGGCCGACACGATCAAGGGCTTCAAGGGTCTGGTCGAAGGTCAGTATGACCATCTGCCGGAAGCCGCCTTCTACATGGTCGGCACCATCGAGCAAGCCGTCGAAAAGGCGCAGAAGCTCGCGGCCCAGGCGGCCTGATCGATCTGAATTCGGCTCCGGCGGTGCGCGCCGGAGCCTTTGCACTGAAGCGCCGCAGCGCGGTAGCGAAAACTCCGGTTCTGGAGAGTTTTATGGCGACATTTCACTTCGAGCTCGTCTCGCCGGAAAAACTGCTGTTTTCGGGCGAAGTCGAAGCCGTCGTCGTTCCGGGCGTCGAAGGTCAGTTCACGGTCATGAAGGATCATGCGCCGGTCATGACCGTCTTGAAGGCGGGCATTGTCGAGATCGACGAGACGCCGACCAAGAAGAGCAAGCTTTTCGTGCGCGGCGGCTTTGCCGACGTCGCCGGCGGCGGCCTGACCATGCTGGCGGAACAGGCGACGCCGCTCGAGCAATTCGATGCGGCGCAGCTGGCGGCATGAAATCAAGAACGCCGAGGAAGACTTGGCCGACGCCAAGACGGAAGCGACGAAAAATCTCGCCGCCGAAAAGCTCGATCAGCTCAATGAGCTGAAGACGGCGCTCGCGGTCTGAGCGAGAGTCCGGTTTTTCGAGAACGAGAATGCGGCTCCTCGAAAGGGCCGTTTCTTGTTAGTGCTGGGTTCAGCTCCAGGTCATCGCGATCATGTAATTGACGTCCATGTCGCCCGACAGCCGCCACTCGTCGCGGAGCGGATGATAGACGATGCCGGCGCGGTCGATTTCCTTCAGCCCGGCCGCCTCGAGCGGCTTCGCGATTTCACTTGGGCGTCAGAAATTTCGACCAGTCGTGCGTGCCCGGCTCGACCCAGCGCAGCACATATTCGGCGCCGACAATCGCCAGCGCATAGCTTTTCAGGGTGCGGTTCAGTGTCGCGCCGACGAACAGGCCGCCCGGGCGGACCAGCGCGGCGGCCGGCGGCCAGAAATCCCTCGACATCGGCGACGTGCTCCAGCACTTCCATCGCCAGCACCGCGTCGAATGTTTCGCCGGCTTCGGCCAGCGCCTCGACGGTGACGGCGCGATAGTCGATTGCCAGCCCGCCCGCTTCGGCGTGGCGGCGCGCGGCCGCGATGTTTTCCTCGGCCGGGATCGATCGCGGTCACTTGCGCGCCAAGCCGCGCCAGCGGCTCGGACAGCAGTCCGCCGCCGCAGCCGAGATCGACGATGCGCAAGCCCGGCGAGCGGCTTTTCGGCGTTGCGGTCGCGCGGGCTTTGCGCCATCGGGGAAATGCGCGCAGAAGAGATTGCGCAGATAGCCGACGCGAACGGGATTGAGCTTGTGCAGGGCGCGCTGCGGCCCGTTGAGATCCCACCAGCTGTCGCCGAGCTTGGCGAAGCGCGCGAGTTCCTCGGGATCGACGCTGCCGCCGCCTTGAGCTGGAAATTCCGACCATGGACAACTTTCGACCGATTGCAATATGCGTTGCGGCGCAGCGTTGACACAATTCGCTCGCGCCGTCATGTATAGCCGCCCCGCGCGCGCGGGGCGACGTTTTAAGGGATGATCTTAGGGCATTATGGCGCGTCTGGTGATGAAATTCGGCGGCACGTCGGTCGCCAATATCGAACGAATCCGCAATGTGGCGCGTCACGTCAAACGCGAGGTCGACGCCGGCTTCGAGGTCGCGGTGGTGGTCTCGGCCATGTCCGGCAAGACCAATGAACTGGTCGGCTGGGTCAAGGAGTCCAACGCGCTTTACGACGACCGCGAATATGACGCGGTGGTCGCCTCGGGCGAACAGGTGACTTCGGGCCTGCTGGCCATCGTCCTGCAGGAAATGGGCATTCCCGCGCGTTCCTGGCAGGGCTGGCAGATTCCGATCGAAACCGACGACGCGCATGGCTCGGCGCGGATCGTGAAGATCGACGGCGCGCGGTTGATCGAGGGCTTCGCCCGCAAGGAAGTCGCGGTGATCGCCGGCTTCCAGGGCGTCGATCCCGCAACGGGCCGGATCGCCACGCTGGGGCGCGGCGGGTCCGACACCAGCGCGGTGGCGATCGCGGCCGCGATCCATGCCGATCGCTGCGACATTTATACCGACGTGGACGGCGTCTATACCACCGATCCGCGCATCGTTCCCAAGGCGCGCCGGCTCGACAAGGTCGCGTTCGAGGAAATGCTGGAAATGGCCTCGCTGGGGCCAAGGTGCTGCAAGTGCGTTCGGTCGAAATGGCCATGGTGCACGGCGTGAAGACCTTCGTGCGGTCGTCCTTCGACGATCCGGCCAACCCGCAGCCCGGCACGTTGATATGCGACGAGGAGGATATTGTGGAACAGCAGGTCGTGACCGGAATCGCCTTTTCCAAGGACGAAGCGCAGATCACCTTGCGCAAGGTCGCCGACAAGCCCGGCGTCGCGGCGGCGATCTTCCATGCCTCTCGCCGAGGCCAATGTCAATGTCGACATGATCATCCAGGTCGTTTCCGACGATGCGGCGACGACCGACATCACTTTCACCGTGCCGGCGGCCGAGTTCGAGCGCGCCCGCACGATTCTGGAAAAGGCCAAGGACGAGATCGGCTTCACCAGCCTCCAGGCCTCCACCGACGTGGTGAAAGTTTCGGCAATTGGCGTGGGAATGCGCAGCCATGCCGGCGTCGCGGCGGCGGCTTTCCGCGCGCTGTCGGAAAAAGGCGTGAACATTCGCGCCATCACCACCTCCGAAATCAAGTTTTCGGTGTTGATCGACGCCGCCTATACCGAATTGGCGGTGCGCACGCTCCATTCGCTCTATGGCCTCGACAAAGCCTGACACAGGATCGCGCGTGGCTCTTGACGGAAAGGGGGCCAAGATCACTATAGGCGGCGAATGAAGTCCCTTTGGCGGTTTCCACGCCGCGCTTGCGGTCCAAGGCTTGCATCCCTTAGGCGTCGGAAGCGGCGGTCAGTAAGCGAATGCTATTTCAATGGGAGCGCGTTCGCGCGTCTCCGGACAGGACAGGCAATATGCGCGGCGCTTTGGGCGGACCCCGTCTGCTGCTGCGCCGGCTTCGCGAGGTCATGGCGGAGCCGGTGAGCGCGCAGGCGCGGCTGGACCGGATCGTCATCCACATCGCCGCCAACATGGTGGCGGAGGTCTGCTCCGTCTATGTGCTGCGGTCCGACGCCAATCTCGAGCTCTACGCCACCGAGGGTTTGAACCGCGAGGCGGTGCATCTCACCACCATGACCACCAGCGAAGGTCTGGTCGGCCTGATCGCCGAAAAGGCCGAGCCGCTGGCCCTGGCCGACGCCCAGGCTCATCCGGCCTTTTCCTATCGGCCGGAAACCGGCGAGGAAATCTATCAATCCTTCCTCGGCGTGCCCATCCTGCGCGGCGGCAATACGCTCGGGGTATCTGGTGGTGCAGAATCGCGCCCGCCGCACCTATTCGGAAGAGGAAGTCGAGGCGCTCCAGACCACGGCCATGCTGCTGGCCGAGATGATCGCCTCGGGCGAATTGCAATCGCTCGCCCAGCCCGGCCAGAGCCTCAGTCTGCAAAAGCCGATGGCCCTGACCGGCGCGCCGCTCAGCGAAGGCGTCGGCCTCGGACATGTGTTTCTGCATGAACCGCGAATCGTCGTGAAGCAATTGGTGGCGGAGGATCCCGCCGCCGAGCAGAAGCGGCTCGATCATGCGATTCAGGCCATGCGCGAGCAGATCGACCAGTTGATCGCGCGCGGCGACCGCTTCGGCGCCGGCGAACATCGCGACGTGCTTGAAACGGTGCGCATGTTCGCCAATGATCGCGGCTGGCTGCGGCGCCTGCGCGAGGCCCTCGACTCGGGCCTGACCGCCGAAGCGGCCGTCGAGCGCGTGCAAAACGACGCGCGCGCCAAATTGCAGCGCCAGACCGATCCCTATTTGCGCGAAAGGCTGCATGATCTCGACGATCTGGCCAATCGCCTGTTGCAGCAACTCACAGGCCTCGGTCCGCCGCATGGCGGCGCCTTGCCGGCCAACGCCATTATCGTGGCGCGCAACATGGGGCCGGCGGCGCTTCTCGAATATGACCGGTCCAATCTGCGCGGCCTGGTGCTGGAGGACGGCGGCCCGAGCAGCCATGTCGCGATCATCGCGCGGGCGCTGGGCGTGCCGGCGATTGGCGAAGTGCCCAATATCACCGATCTGGTGGAGATCGGGCGACGCGATCATCGTCGACGGCGCTTCGGGCGAAGTCCAGTTGCGCCCGCCGCCGGATGTCGAAACGGCCTATGGCGAAAAGGCGCGGCTGCGCGCCAAGCGGCAGGAGCAATATCACAAGTTGCGGGATGTGCCCGCCATCACCCGCGATGGCGTGCGGATCGACCTGCACATGAACGCCGGCCTGCTGATCGACTGCCATCATGTCGTCGAGGTCGGCGCGCAATCGATCGGCCTGTTCCGCACCGAATTGCAGTTCATGGTCGCGGCGAGTTTTCCGCGCCTGTCCGAGCAATATGCGCTCTACAAGAAGGTGATCGAGGCCGCCGACGGCCGGCCGGTGACCTTCCGCACGCTCGACATAGGCTCGGACAAGGTCCTGCCCTATATGGCCAAGATGGAGGAAGAAAACCCGGCGCTCGGCTGGCGGGCGATCCGCATCGGCCTTGACCGGCCCGGCCTGCTGCGGATGCAATTGCGCGCCATGCTGCGCGCAGGCGCCGGACGTGGCCATGCGAATCATGTTCCCGATGGTGGCCAACGACCGCGGAATTCTCGCAGGCGCAAGGCGATCTGTCACGCGGGAACTGGAATTCCTGCGCCAGCATGATTACGAGTTGCCCTCCGCGCTGGAACTCGGCGTCATGGTGGAGGTGCCGTCCTTGCTCTGGCAACTGGATGAAATCTGCGCGGTGGCCGATTTTCTTTCGGTCGGCTCCAACGACCTGACGCAATATCTCTTCGCCGCCGACCGCGACAACAAACGGGTGTCGGCGCGTTTCGACACTCTGGCGCCGGCCAATCTCCGCGCCCTGAAATCCATTGTCGACGCCGCTGACCGGCATGGGACGCCGGTGACGCTGTGCGGCGAAATGGGCGGCCAGTCCGCTGGATGCGATTGCGCTGGCGGCGATAGGCTATCGCGGCCTTTCGATGACGCCTTCCGCCATCGGGCCGGTCAAGGCGGCGCTTCTCGCCGTCGATCTCGCGGCCGCGCGCGCTTTCCTGATGCCGATGATCGAGCGTCCCGACGATGCGATTTCGGTGCGGCATGAACTGCATCGTTTCGCCGAGAAATGCGGCGTGCCCCTGTAGCGAGCTTGGCGGCTCAGGCAGGCGCCTTGTCTCCCTCCCTGGCGGCCGGCGGAAATTTTCTCATGTTGCCGTCGGAAAAACTCGATCTCATCCTGCGCCGCTTTGAGGAGATCGGCCATCGCCTGACCGAAGGCGTCGATCCTTCGGCCTTTTCCGCCCTGTCGCGCGAACTTTCGGAACTGGATCCCGTCGCCGGGGCGATCAGGTCGTCGCGCGCCCTGGCCAGCGAGATTGCCGATCTCGAGCAACTCCTCGCCGACCCCGCCACGGAGGCCGACATGCGCGGGTTTGCGGAAGAAGAACTGCCGCGTCTCAAAACCCAGTTCGCCGAGGCCGAGACCAGCTTGCGTCTGGCGCTGCTGCCGCGCGACGCGGCGGACGAGAAAGGCGCGATCCTCGAAATTCGCGCCGGAACCGGCGGCGACGAAGCCGCGCTCTTCGCCGGCGACCTGTTCCGCATGTATCAAAAATACGCCGAAAAGCGCGGGTGGACCCTGGAGTTGATCTCGGCCAGCGAAGGCACGATGGGCGGTTTCAAGGAAATCATCGCCCAGGTCACCGGCAAGGGGGTGTTCGCGCGGCTGAAATTCGAACGAGGGGCCCATCGCGTGCAGCGCGTCCCGACCACCGAGACGCAGGGACGCATCCATACCTCCGCCGCCACGGTCGCGGTTCTGCCCGAAGCGGCGGAAGTCGACATGCGCATCGACGACGCCGACCTTCGCATCGATACCATGCGCGCCGGCGGCGCCGGCGGCCAGCATGTCAACAAGACCAATCGGCGATCCGGATCACCCATATTCCCAGCGGAATTGTGGTGATGATGCAGGAGGAGCGTTCGCAGCACCGCAACAAGGCCAAGGCCATGGATATTTTGCGCTCGCGTCTGTACGACCTCGAAAGGCAGAAGCTGGATGACGCGCGCGCCGCCGACCGTCGCTCGCAAGTGGGGTCGGGCGACCGCTCCGAGCGCATCCGCACCTATAATTTTCCCCAAGGCCGCGTCAGCGACCATCGCATCAACCTCACCCTGTATAAAATCGACAAGGTCATGGAGGGCGAGGCGCTCGATGAGATCCTCGATCCCCTGATCGCCGATCATCAGGCGCGGCTTCTTGCCGAAAGCGATGAAAGCGGGCGATAACAAGCGAATTCGGCTATAGTGCCGGGATTCGCAATCCAGACCTTGTCGGCCCCATGTCCATTTTGAAAATCTATGCTCGCGTTCTGGCGCAATTGGCTGGCGAGCGTCGTCTCGCCATCTTGCTGGTCTTCGCCAATCTGGCTCTGGCCTGCGCGCAATTCGTCGAGCCGGTGTTGTTCGGCCGCATCATCGACCGGCTGACCAACGCCCAGGCGCAGCAGCGCAACCCGACATGGGACGAGTTGACGCCGTTGCTGGGCGCCTGGGTCGGGTTCGGTCTTTTTTCCATTGGCTGCGCCGTTCTCGTCGCCCTTTACGCCGACCGGCTGTCGCATCGCCGCCGGCTGGCGATGATGGCGAAATTCTTCGATCACTTGCTCGAATTGTCCCTGAGCTTTCATGGCGCCACCCATTCCGGCCGGCTGCTGAAGATCATGCTGGAAGGGGCCAGCGGCATGGCCGGCATCTGGCTGTCGTTCTTTCGCGAGAACTGCGCCTCCATCGTCGCGCTGGTGATCCTTCTGCCGCTGACATTATTCGTCAATTGGCGGCTGGCGTCGGTGCTGGTGGTTCTGGTCATCGCCTTCGGCCTTCTCACCACCTTCGTCCTGCGCCGGACCGAGGGCCTGCAAGCCAGCGTCGAAGTCTTTAACGCGCAGGTGGCCGAGCGGGCTTCGGATGTTCTGGGCAATGTGCCGGTCATCCAGTCCTTCACCCGTGTCGAAACCGAATCGCGCGGCTTGCGCGACATCATCGACCAGCTTCTCGCCGCGCAATTGCCGGTCCTGTCGTGGTGGGCGATGGCGGCGGTGGCGACTCGCGCCTCGGCCACGCTGACGCTGCTGTCGATTTTCGTGATCGGCGTCTGGCTGCATTTGCAGTCGCTGGCCACCATCGGCGAAATCGTCACCTTCATGAATTTCGCCACCATGCTGATCGCGCGGCTGGAGCAGATGGTCGGCTTCGTCAATTACATGTTCATGCAGGCTCCGAAGATGAACGAGTTCTTCGAGGTCATGGACACGGAGCCCAATGTCGCCGATTCCCCCACCGCCAAGGATCCCGGCCGACTGACCGGCGAAGTCGTCTTCGAGCATGTCGGCTTCGCCTATGACGAAAGGCGCAAGGCGGTGGACGACGTGAACTTCGTCGTGAGGCCGGGCGAAACCGTGGCGTTGGTCGGCTCGACCGGTTCGGGCAAATCGACCACCCTGAGCCTGCTGCACCGGGTGTTCGATCCGCAGCAGGGCGCGATCCGCATCGATGGCGTCGATATTCGCGAGATGAAGCTGCTGGCCTTGCGTCGCAATATCGGGGTCGTCTTTCAGGAGCCGATGCTTTTCGCGCGCTCGATCGAGGAAAATCTGCGGGTCGGCAAAGTTGACGCCACCGACGCCGAAATCGCGCTTGCGCTGGATCGCGCGCAGGCCAGCGAATTCGTCTCGCGACAGGTCGACGGCATCAAGACTCTGGTTGGCGAAAGAGGCCGGTCGCTTTCGGGCGGCGAGCGCCAGCGTGTGTCCATCGCCCGCGCGCTGCTCAAGGATCCGCCGATCATGATCTTCGACGAGGCGACCAGCGCGCTCGACGCGGCGACGGAAAAGCAGTTGCAGGCGGCCCTCGAGGCGGCGACCAAGGGGCGCACGACCTTCGTCATCGCCCATCGGCTGGCGACAATCCGCAGCGCCGACAGGATCATGGTTTTCGATCAGGGCAGGGTCGTCGAAAGCGGATCATTCGACGAACTGGTGGCGCAAAACGGCAAATTCGCGGCTTTGGCGCGGGCGCAGTTCATGGCGGCGGAAGCCAAAGCGTAAGGGACCGCTGACCGCTGCAAACCCGTGGACCGCCCTCGTCCTTCGAGACGCGCCTTTGGGCGCTCCTCAGGATGAGGGCTACTGCATTGTTTTAAAAGATAACGACCTCATGGTGAGGGGCTCCGAAGGAGCCGTCTCGAACCATGGGCCGCAAAACGGACTTTGCCATCAATCTGGGGTGGCTTAGCGCGGCCCTTTCGTTTCCGGCTCCTGGGTCAGCCGCAACAGCGTGATGCGGTTGCGCTGCTTGCGCAAAACCTCAAATCTGAAACCGTGGAAGGCGAATTTCTGGCCTTGTTCGGGAATGGCTCGCGCTTCGTGAATCACCAGGCCGGCGATGGTGGTGGCCTCCTCATCGGGCAGGTCCCAGGCCATGACGCGGTTGAGATCGCGGATCGGCGCCGAACCTTCGACGATCACCGATCCATCCGCCTGCCGGCGCACGCCGGTGACGGCGACATCATGTTCGTCGCGGATGTCGCCAACGATTTCCTCCAGAATGTCCTCGAGCGTGACCAGTCCTTGCACGTCGCCATATTCATCGACCACCAGGGCGAAATGGGTTTTCCGCTTGCGAAAGGCTTGGAGTTGATCTTCGAGCGTCGTGGTGTCGGGCACGAACCAGGCTTCCAGCGCGATGCTCTCCAGCTTGACCTTGTCCACATCGCCGCCGGCGTCGCTGAGAGCCCGCAGCAAATCCTTGGCGTGGAGGACGCCGACGATATTATCGGCCTTGCCGCGCCACAGCGGCAGGCGGGTATAAGGCGCCGCCACCACTTCTCGTAAAATCTCCTGAGTCGGCAGGTCGGCGTCGAGCGCCAGCATCTTGGTGCGATGCACCATGACGTCGGAGACCGCCAATTCCTTGAGGTCGAGCAGGCCGCCGAACATGTCGCGGTCGTTGCGGGCGACGCCGCCTTCCTTGTGCATGAGGTCAACGGCGCTTTTCAGCTCCTCCTCGGGCGTCAGCAGAGGATGCTTCTGGTCCAGCCGAAGGCCGCAAAGATAAAGCGCGCCACGCACGATCTTCTCGACGCCATAAAGGATCGGGCCGAAAAGGGTGACGAAGAAGGAAATGGTCCGGGCCACCGTCAGCGACATGCGGTCGGGGTAATTGATCGCCACGGTTTTCGGCAAAACCTCGGCGAAAATCAGCAGCACGACGGTCATCGCCGCCGTCGAATAAATCGCGCCGCTGTCGCCGACCAGCGCCACCAGAACAGTGGTGAGAAAGGCGGAGGCCGCGATATTGAACATGGTGTTGCCGAGCAGCATCGCGCCGATCAGCCGGTCGCGTTTGCCGAGCAGGCGGATGACGCGGGCCGCACGGGGGTCGCCCTGCTTTTCGAGGGCGTGCATCCGCGCCTTTGACGCCGCCGTGACCGCCGTTTCAGAGCCGGAAAACAGGGCGGACATCAAGATGCAAAAGATCAGGATCGCCGCCGCCACCCAGATATTCACCGGCAGTTCGCCGCCCCCGCCATGCATTCCGTTTCAGGCTCCCGTTTGCAATTCGGTTTCGAGGAAGGCGCGCACCGACTCCGGCTCGATATTCTTGGCGATGAAGCTCGCGCCAATGTCGCGCGCCAGAATGAAGGTGAGCGCGCCCCGCCGCACTTTCTTGTCCTGCGCCATGACCGTCAAAATGTCGTCCGCGCCGGCGCTCCAGCCGGGGATTTGCCGGATGCGCGTCGGCAGGCCGACGGCGCGCAAATGGTTTTCCGCCCGCGCCGCCGCCTCTGGAGGGCAAAGGCCCAGGCGCGCTGAAAAGCGGAAGGCGCAGGCCATGCCGATCGCCACACCCTCGCCGTGGACAATCCGCGCGCTGTCGTAACCGACCAGTTTTTCAAAGGCATGACCGAAAGTGTGGCCAAGATTGAGCAAGGCGCGGTCGCCCTGCTCGGTCTCGTCGCGCGCGACGACGGCGGCCTTGGATTCGCAACTCACCGCGATGGCGTGGTCAAGCTCGGGCCCGCGCGAAAAAACCGCCGGCCAATGGGTTTCGAGCCAGGCGAAGAAATCCGGCCGGTCGATCAGGCCATATTTGGCGATCTCGGCATAGCCCGCGGCGAATTCGCGCGGCGGCAAAGTCGTCAGGCTCTGGGTGTCGGCCAGAACCAGCGAAGGCTGGTGGAAAGCGCCGATCAGATTCTTGCCATGCGGCGAATTGAAGCCGGTCTTGCCGCCGACCGAGGAATCGACCTGCGACAGCACGGTGGTGGGAATTTGCACGAAGCCCATGCCCCGGCGCAGGCTGGCCGCCGCGAAGCCGGTGAGGTCGCCGACGACCCCGCCGCCCAGCGCCACCAGAAAATCGCCGCGCTCCATGCGCGCTTCCAGCGCCGCCTCGCAAAGCTCGGCGAAATGCGCGTAATCCTTGGTCGCTTCGCCGGCGGGCAGCACGAGGTGGTCATGGCGCACGCCCGCCGCGTCGAGGCTCGCCTGCAAGGGGGCCAGCCAGCGCGGGCCGACATTCGAGTCGGTGACGATGAAGGCGGCGGCGCCGGGCGCCAGTCTGGCCAGCTTTTCGCCGGCATGGGAGATGAGATCGGGGCCGATCAGGATGTCATAGGCGCGCGCGCCCAGTTTGACATTCACGCGCGTGGTGTCGGGGGGGAGGGCCAGAGAGGTCATGTCCGCCTTGAATTCTCCTTGTGTGGCCAGATGGCGCTCCAGCCCATCCAGGATTTCCTCAATGATCGTCTCATGCGGCGCATCGCGCGACTGGACCTTGACGTGGGCCTCGGCATAGACGGGATAACGGTCATCGATCAGGCGGCGCATGGCGCCTTCGGGATCGGCGGTCTGCAACAGCGGCCGGGTCGCGCGCTTGCGAACCCGGCGCATCAGCACCTCGAAGTCCGCCTTGAGCCAGATCGACAGGGCGTGGCTGCGAATCAGCTCGCGGGTTTGGGGATTGATGAAGGCGCCGCCGCCGGTGGCGATGACGCGCTCGCCTTCCCCGATCAGCCGCGCCAGCACGCGCCTTTCGCCGTCGCGGAAATAGGCTTCTCCATGCGAGGCGAAAATCTCGGCGACGGACAAACGATGGGCGGCCTCGATTTCATGGTCCGAATCGATGAAAGGCAAGCCGAGCCTGTGGGCGAGCCTCTTGCCGATCGCCGTCTTGCCCGAGCCCATCATGCCGACGAGAACCAGCGGCCGCCCGGCCAACACCGTTACGATCGCCTGCGCGCGCGAGTCTCGGAAAGGGGGCGGCAGGTGATGCTCCTGCAGGAGTGCTTGATCCGACATAATCGCCATGTAGTATCACGGAGCCAAAGCCAAATGTAACAGACTTTCGCCGAACCGGAAGAAGCCCCATGCCCAGCCTGTTTCGCTTTCTTTTTCTGATCGGACTGGCGGCGGGCGCGGTCTTTGTCGGCATGGCGGCGCTGGTCGCTTTCGTCGAGCCGCAGCCGCGCGAAATCAGCCAGCCGATTTCGCCGGCCGTCCTCAATAAATGACCGGCGCCTCGCGCGCCGTCGTCGTGGATTTCCTCGACATGCTCGCGGCTGAACGCGGCGCGGCGAAAAACACGCTGGAGGCTTACGGCCGAGACCTCAACGACTATGTCGCGGCGCTGGCGCGACGGGGCCGCGATCCTTTTTCCGCCACGACTCAGGATATCCGCGACTATCTCGCCGCCCTGGCCGAAGCCAAGCTGAAACCGACGTCTTCGGCGCGGAAATTATCGGCGATCAGGCAATTTCATCGCTTTTTGCGCGCCGAGGAGCGGCGGGACGACGATCCGGCGACCTTGCTCGAAGGCCCGCGACAAGGACGGCGCCTGCCGAAAATCCTGTCGGTCGCGGAAGTGGACGCGCTGTTGCGGGTCGCGCGCGAGGGGCTCGACGATCCTGCCCGCCCGGTCGGCGAACGCCTGCGCGCGCGCCGCGCCGCCTGCCTGATGGAAGTGCTTTACGCGGCGGGCCTGCGGGTGTCGGAACTGGTGGCCTTGCCGCTGTCGGCAGCCAGAATGGCCGAAAAGCCGCTCGACGCGTCGGGCGGCTTTCTCATGATCAAGGGCAAGGGCGGACGCGAACGGCTGGCGCCGCTGACATCCGCCGCGCGCGAGGCTCTGGCCGCCTATCGCCGGATGCTGCTGGAGCTTCATCCCGGCCTCGCCGCGCAAAAATGGCTGTTTCCCTCGGATGGCGAAAGCGGCCACCTGACCCGTCAGGCCTTTGCCCGCGATCTGAAGCTTCTGGCGGCGGCGGCGGGAATTTCACCCTCCCGCGTCAGCCCGCATGTCCTGCGCCACGCCTTCGCCAGCCATTTGCTGCAAAACGGCGCCGATCTGCGCATCGTGCAGGAATTGCTCGGCCATGCCGATATCGCCACGACGCAAATCTACACCCACGTGCTCGACGAGCGCCTGAAAGCCATGGTGCGCGACCTGCATCCGCTCAACGACGAGGAGTAACACCCTTAACCGTCGCCGCGTTCGAGCAGGAACACCGCCTGTTCGCCGAACAGGTTCCACGCCCACCATGGCGCGTTGACCCGCATCTGCGCGCCGTTGCGGTCCATCGCCACCGCCTTGACGATATGGGCGTCGATCAGATCGACCAGGCTGACGAAGTCGCGGATCGAGCAGAGATGAATATTCGGCGTCTCGTACCAGGCGTAGGACAGGTTCTGGGTCAGCGGCATGCGGCCCAGCAGGGCCAGTTGCCAGCGGATGCGCCAATGGCCGAAATTGGGAAAGGAGACGATGGCGCGCTTGCCGATGCGCAGCATCTGCTCCAGCACCAGTCGCGGGTTGCGGGTGGCCTGAAGCGTCTGGGACAGGATGACGTAATCGAAGCCGTCGTCGGGATAATCGGCGAGATCGACGTCGGCGTCGCCCTGCACCACCGAAAGCCCTCGGGTGACGCAATCATTGACGCCCTTTTGCGAAATCTCCATCCCGCGCGCGTCAACGCCCTTGGCGTCCGCAAGCAGGCCGAGCAATTCGCCATCGCCGCAGCCGACATCCAGCACCCGCGAGCCGATCTCGACCATGCCGGCGACCAGCAGCAGATCGATGCGGGTGACAGTGGTCTGAGGGGGCGGCAGAATGGAAGCGGCGGTCACTTTTGGCGCTCTCGTTGTTTGAGCTGTCGTCCTGAGGCAGGCCCCGGGCCCGGGCGGCGCCGCGCAAAAAGCCGCGCGTGGTGGCGATGAAATCCGGTTCGTCGAGCAGGAAGGCGTCATGCCCCTTGTCGGTGCTGATCTCCACGAAGGAGACCGAAGCGCCGCCGGCGTTGAGGGCGTGGACGATGGCCCGCGATTCGGCGGTGGTATAGAGCCAGTCCGAGGTGAAGGCGACGACGCAGAACCGGGTTCTTTGAATGTTTGAAGGCCTGCGCCAGCGAGCCGCCATAATCCTGCCGCGAGATCGAAATAGTCGCAGGCCCGCGTCACATAGAGATAGGAATTGGCGTCGAAGCGGTCGACGAAGGTCGAGCCCTGATAGCGAAGATAGTTTTCGACCTGAAAATCGGCGTCGAAGGAAAAAGTCGGGCCGGCGCGATCCTGCAATTTGCGGCCGAATTTGCGCTGGAGCGCTTCTTCGGAAAGATAGGTGATGTGGGCCGCCATGCGGGCCACCGCCAGTCCCTTCGACGGGCGCACGCCCTGTTCGAGATAGCGGCCGCCGCGCCAGTCCGGGTCCGCCATGATGGCTTGCCGGCCGACTTCGTGAAAGGCGATATTTTGCGAGGAATGGCGCGGCGCCGTGGCGATGGGCATCGCGGAGAACACCCGTTCGGGATAAGTCGCCGCCCATTGAAGGACCTGCATCCCGCCCATGGAGCCGCCGGCGACGCAAAAAAGCGTCTCGATGCCAAGCCGTTCGACCAGCATGGCCTGGGCGCGCACCATGTCGGCGATGGTCACCATCGGCAGATCGAGGCCGAAAGGCTTGCCTGTCGCCGGATTGATCGAGGCCGGGCCGGTGGAGCCCATGCAGCCGCCGAGCACATTGGAGCAGATGATGAAATATTTGTCGGTGTCGAAAGGGCGGCCCGGGCCGACCAGCGCCGACCACCAGCCCGGCTTGCCGGTCAGCGGATGGGCGCTGGCGACATGCTGATCGCCGGTCAGCGCATGGCAAAGCAGAATGGCGTTGGACTTGTCGGCGTTCAACTCGCCATAGGTTTGATAGGCGATGCTGAAGGGGCTGAGCGCCACGCCCGCCGACATGGCCAGAGGCTGCGACGCGTCAAAAACCGCAACCGGGCTGTGCGGCTGGACGGCTTCGGAACGAGTGGGCCGGGAGTTGGGGAGCGTGTCGGTCAAGAGCGCAACTTGTTCGTTTTTCCGAACGGATCGTTTGTTATTTAGGAGCACCGCTTTTGCGAAGTCAAGCAAAGCGGGCGATTTGACGTTTTCGCGCAGGCCGGGAGGCGTCTATAGAGGAAAGCCCTCTAAAACAAATCCAGACGCGACCGGCGAGCAACCGGTATCTTGGCCACAAACAGAGTGAACGAAACCATGAGCCAAAACGCCGCTCTCGAATCTCTGGCCGAATTGCGCGAAGAGATCGACCGGATCGACGGCGAGATGCATCGGCTGCTGATGGACCGCGGCGAAATCATCGACCGGCTGATCGCCGTCAAGGCGCGCCAAGGCGGCGGTTCGGCCTTCCGCCCCGGGCGCGAGGCCGACATGATGCGGGTGATCGCCGAGCGTCATCACGGCCGCCTGCCGCTCGAAACGGTGGAGAGCATCTGGCGGGTGATCATCGCCACCTTCACCTATGTGCAAGCCAATTATGCGGTTCACGCCGACATGTCGGGCGGCGGCGACACGGCCATGCGCGATTCGGCGCGGTTCCACTTTGGGTTCACCGTGCCCTTGATCGTCCATGCCAGCGCCGGCGAGACGATCGAAGCCGTCGCCGCCTCGGCGCGGGCGGACGGCGGCGGCGATCTCGGCATGTTGCATGCGACCGGATGGCCTCGGATGGATCGATGGTGGGAGCGGCTCGCGGATGAAAACGCCCCGAAAATCATCGCCCGCCTGCCCTTCGTCGAACGGCCCGACCATCCCGCGGGAACCCCGGTTTTCATTATTTCCAATCCGCTCGCGGAAGCCGCGGCGCGCGACGTCGCGCTGTTTTCCGCGCGGAGACTGCGGTCCGCGCCGGATGACGCCCTTTTCCGCGCTGTGAATTGCCAGTGTCTTGCCCGCGCGGAATTCGACGGCGGCGTGTCGATGCTGGTGTCGGCGCCGGGCGATTGGAGCGCCGAAAAACTCGACGCCGCGCTCAAACTGGCGCCGGGCGCCGCGACATGGATCGGCAGCCACGCCGAACGATTTCGTTCGTGACCTGAGCTTCGCAGTGACACGTTCGCGTAGACGCTACAACGGCGTCAAGACCACGGGCAGACGAAGGGGCCGAGGAAGACCTGGCCTTTGGCGAGAACGAGCGGCAGGGCGAGCGTGTCTCCGCCTTCGGATTTGGCGGCGGCGGGCTTTCCGAGCAGCGCGCCAATCAGGTTTTGCGCCTGCGCCACCCCGGCAGGAAGTCCAAGTTGGGTCAGGATCGGTCCGGTGGCGGCGAGATTCAGCCGGCCGGCAGGCCGATGCATCTCGTCCACCGCCAGTGCGCCGTTAATCGTCAAGCTGGCGTCAGCTGTCCGCCATTCGAACTTGTCAATGTTGATCGCGCCGGGTTTTTGCCGCCAGTCCTCGGCGGCGGCAGCGCAGGTCGGTCGCCATATCAGGGGCCGGACGGAGGTCGCCGCTTAAGCTCAATCTGCCGAGGTCGTTCTTGTTCAGCAGCGACTGCAGAACAGGCGCGGTCAGGCCGTCGCCGACGAAATCGAAATGGACCGAGCCGCCGGTGGGGCTGGCGAGCCAAGCGACCTGCGCCGTCAGCTTTTGCAGGTTGAAGGCGATGCCCGCTCCGGGGGCGTCGGGACGCCAATCGAGGGCGGCGATGTCGAGGCTGGCCTTGTCGAGGCCACTGCTCTTCCAGGCGACGTCGAGCGTCAGGCCGTCATGCCGGAGTCTGGCCAAGGGCGCGCCATCGGCTTTTTGCAGGTTCAGGGGACTGGAAAGGGTCAGGATGATGTGATTGGGGGCGAAAATGCTGGCTTCGCCATGCGCCGCCTCGGCCTTGACGATGATGTCGCCGCCACCGCTTCGCAAAGGCGCGGAAAAACCGGCGCAACTCAGGCGCAGGCGGAACGGAAAGCCGGCAATGTCGCTGGAGTCGCAGAAGTCGGCCAGCGACGAGCCGCCGAAAGTCTTCTGGTGCATGTAGCCGCCGAGACGGCTTGCCGCATAAAGCCAGAATTCACCGACCGCGAGGCTGACGACGAGGAACAGGCCGAACAGCCAACGGCGACGCTTGAGAAAGGAAAACATGGCGCTCGCTGCTTAGTTCTCGCGGAACTCCGCGAATTCGGGGGCATCCTAAAGCAAAACATGGCGCAAGAGAGATGCGGCCAGAACAAAAATCAAACGGGAAAACCAGAGCCAAGCGGCGCCAGATCGCGCGCGGCGAATTGCCGCGCGGCAGGCAAATCGGCCAGCAGGTGGACATGCCATTCATTGGCGCCGCGTTGCCGCGCCTTTTGCGCCCAGCCCCTCAATTCATCGGCTTCGTCCGCTGCGCCCGGCTGGAAGACGAAGACAATGGCCGCGCCCGCCGCGCTTTTGCGCACCGCCGCGACAATAGCGCGACCGCAATCGAAAGCAGGCGGTTCAGCCAAGGGATAGACGGAGCAGATGTAGCGGCGTCCGGATGCGCCGGCCCAGACGCGGAACAGGTCTTCCAGTCCAGTCCTGTCCAGCGCGGCCAAAACACGAGGAGTTCCTGCGAGCACATGGGTGGAAATGGTAGCCGTAGCCATTGGGTTCGTTCCTTGCCGGCGAAACGCGACGCAAACAAAGAAAGAACAAAACAAGTATAAAGTCAATCCGCCTTGGCTGTCTCCAGGCTGGTTTTTTGGTCCGCTTTCGCCAGATTGACGGCGAGGCCGGGGTCTTTGGCCAGCGCCTCGGCGATCAGCCGGTCGGTGGCGGTTTCAATCCGTTCCTGCAGGATTCGGGCGAATTCCGCCTTGGGCAGGTCGGGTTGGATCACCGGCAGGATATTCGACGACGATGGTTCCGGGGCGGCGCAAAAAGCCGCCGCGCGGCCAGAACAAGCCGGAATTCAAGGCGACGGGAACGCAGGGCGCATGGGTCGCCCCATAAAGATGGGCGACGCCGCTCTTGTAAGCGGGCGGCGCGCCGGCCGGACGGCGCGTGCCCTCGGGAAAGATGAAGATGGCGCGTCCCTCGGCGATGGCGGCGCCCGCCTGCTCGACGAGGTCCTTCAGGGCGGCGCCGCGGCTGGCGCGATCGATGGCGATCTGGTTGCTGCGCACCAGATATTGGCCGAACAGCGGGATCGTCGTCAGTTCGCGCTTGAGGATGAAGGTGAAGTCATGCACCTGCGTCGTCAGGGCGAAGGTTTCCCAGGTCGATTGATGCTTGGCGGCGATGATGCAGCCGGTCTGGGACAAATGTTCAAGGCCGCGAAACTCGACCTTGATTCCGCAGATCTTGTCGAGCAGCCAGAAGGTCCGGCGAGCCCAGACCCGCGCGAGATCGAGGATGGCGGCGCGGCCGGACAGCATGGTCGGCAGGCCGAACCACCATGACGATCGTCAGGTTGACGTAAAAGGCGATATTGAAGAGGAGCGAGCGAAGGAAAAGCATGGCGTCCTTGTGCCGGAACCAGCGCCAAATGGGAAGACAGAAAAAACTTCAGCGCAACGCGCGCGCAAGGCTGCGATAGACGATGGCGCGCGACATCAGCCCGGTCAACAGCGCCACGCCGAGCGAAATGCCGGCGATGACCGCGACGCCGCTCCAGCCCAGCGAAAACGAGCCGAACAAGGCTTCGGCCTGTTCCCCGCTGGCGCTGGTCGTCCATTGCCGCGACAGGAAGCCGAGCGTCCAGAACAACAGGATCGCGGCAAGCCCGCCCGCCGCGCCGCCACGCAGGCCGAGGCGCAAAAAGTGAAACTGGAACTGGCGGGCGATGAAGCCATCCGCCGCGCCGACGAAATGCAGCGCCTCGATGATGTCGCGATTGCCCGCCATCGCCCCGCGCGTGGCGAAACCGATGGCCAGCGCCATGGCGGTCAGCACAAGCAGAAAAATGCCGATGGCCGCGCCGACGACCACTTGCGCCATCGTATCGAGCCTTTGCATCCAGGCGCCGTGATTGTCGAGCATGGCGTTGGGCAAGGCGGCGTCGAGTTCCGCGCTCAGGCCGATCTCGTCGAGCGGGGCCTTGTCGCGCCGCACCACGATCATGCGCGGCGTCGGCAATTGGCTCAGGTCGAGGCCCGCGCCGAGCCAAGGCGAAAGCAATTCCTCCGATTGGGCGCGCGGTAAAAGCCCGGGCCTCGGCGACGCCGGAGAAGCCGGCGGCGATTTGCGCCGCCTTGGCGGCGTCGGCCTCGATGTCGCGGCCCGGACGCGGCGTGATCTGGATGGTCATTTCCTGTCCGACTTTGCCGCCCATTCGTGTGAGGCGTCGGCCAGCACGAAGGCGAAGCCGGCGGTCAGCGCGGCGAGAAAGGTCATGATGGCGATGACGCTGGCGAGCGCCCGCCCGGCCACCGATTCGGCGGGCACCAGCGGGGTATGCCGCCAGACGTCTTCTCCGTGCTCGGAGGTCGGTCTTGGGTGTGTGGCGAGGTCGGCGAAAAAAGCGCCATGAAGGGTCTCATTCGTAAATATGCAGGCGGCCGTCGCCGAGCACCAGCCGGCGCGCGCCGTCGAACTGGTCCATCAGGGCGAGATCATGGGTGGCGATGACCACCGACGTGCCGGATTTGTGCAATTCGGAAAACAGCCGCATGAGCCGTCGCGCCAGCGAGGGATCGACATTGCCGGTCGGCTCATCGGCGAGCAGCAATTCCGGCCGCATGATCAGGGCGCGGGCGATCGCCGCGCGCTGCTTCTCGCCGCCCGAGAGCACCGGCGGATAGACATGCATGCGTTCGCCGAGGCCGACCCAGCTTAAAAGCTCGGTGACTTCCGCGCGATAGCTCGTCTCCTCGCGCTCCTGCACGCGCAGCGGCAGGGCGACATTCTGATAGGTGGTGAGATGATCGAGCAGGCGAAAATCCTGGAACACCACGCCGACCTTGCGCCGCACTTCGGTGATGGCGGTCTTGTCGAGCATGGCGGCGTCCTGGCCAAACAAGGTGATGAGGCCGCGCGTCGGCGCCAGCGACAGCAGGATCAGCCGCAACAGCGTGGTCTTGCCGGCGCCGGAGGGGCCGGTGAGGAACTGGAACGTGCGCGGCGCAATGTCGAAACTGATGTCGCGCAGGATTTCCGCGCCCATCTGGTAACGCAGGCCGACGTTTTCGAACCGAACCACAGGCGGCTCTCCTTCTGGCGAATCACTTGCAGCGAATCGCTTGCCTTGACTTCCCTTTAACCATAGCAACACTCCAAGGAGCCGCGTCAAATCGCCCTCACGATTCCCGCGCTCATAATCCGGATTCTGGCGAGTTTTGCCTTCCCGCGCCTGCAAGACCGCATATCGGCTTCTCGGAGCAGGGATCGTGACCGTTCGCAAACCGCAAATCCTGTTCGACGCGGCGACGATTTCCGCGCGGGTGGCCGCAATGGCTGTGGACATCGCGCATGTCGCGCCGAAAAACCTGCTCGCCGTGCCTGTCATGACCGGGGCTTTCGTCTTCGCCGCCGATCTTTTGCGCGCTCTGCATGACGCCGGCCTGGCGCCGGAGGTCGATTTCCTGCAGATCGGCAGCTATGGCGCGGGGACCAAATCCTCCGGCCGGGCCGAACTTTTGCGCGATGTTCAGGCTGACGCCCGGGACCGGGACGTGTTGCTGATCGACGATATTCTCGAATCCGGCCGCACGCTGTCCTTTGCCAAAAACCTGTTCCTGTCGCGCGGCGCCCGACGCGTGTTGATCGCGGTCGCGCTGGAAAAGCCGCACAAGAAGGAAATCGACGTTGCGGCCGATTTCATCGGCTTCTCCTGTCCTGACCGTTTTGTGGTCGGCTATGGCATGGATCTGGCCGGAAATTACCGCGAATTGCCTTTTATCGGCGCGCTCGACGGGCTTTGATCGCGGTCGGTGAAAGGATAGACCGCCTCCATCCGGTAAGGCCCGCCGCCAACCGAATCGCGCGATGAATAAAGCGCGAAACCCGCCGCTTCAAAAGACAGGGCCAGCGGATAGGCTCTTTCGGACAGCCAGGCGCCGACGGCTTGCGGCTCGACGCCGCGCAGCCGCGCCAATGTGATGTGCGGCGTGAATTTGCGGGTTTCCGGCGCCAGGCCATTGCGGCGCGCGATCGCTTCATGCGCCGCCTGAAGCCGGCTCAAGCCTGGACCGGGCTTTACGCGCACGATCAGGGCGCGCGGCTGCTGGCCGCCAAACACCCCGATTTCATGGAGGTCGAGACGCAAGTTTTGACCGCGAAAAAAATTTTCGGTGGCGATCAGATCGTTATCGACCGCCCGAGCCGTGTGCGGGTCGATGTCGCCGAAAAAGCGCAGGGTGATGTGGTAATCCTCCGGCTCGACCCAGCGCGCGCCGAACAGGCCGCCGCGAAAAAAGGCCAGCTGCGCCGCGACATCGGGCGGGATTGCGAAAGCGGAAAACAGCCGCGGCAAGGTCTTGCCCTCTCAATGCTTGTTCAGCCTGTCGAGCCACGCCGTCACCACCGGCAAAATTCCGGCGACAATGGTTTCGACGCCCTGCCGGGTGGGATGGAGGCCGTCCGGCAATTGCATCCCCTTTTGACCCGCGACGCCCTGGAGAAAGAAGGGATAGAGCGGCGCGTCGAATTTCTTGGCCAGTTGGGGGTAGAGCGGGTCGAATTTGGCCGCGTAATCGGGGCCGAGATTTGGCGCGGCGCGCATGCCGGCCAAAAGCGCGGGAATTTTCCGGTCGCGCAGATGCGCCAGTATGGCGTCGATGTTTCCGCGCGTCAGTTCGGGGTTCAGCCCGCGCAGCATGTCATTGGCGCCGATTTCGATGATGACGCCGTCGGCTCCCTCGCCCAGAGCCCAGTCGAGCCGCTCCCTCGCGCCGCCCGACGTGTCGCCGGAAACGCCGGCATTGTCGATCTCAACGTCATAGCCTTTTTCGCGCAGGGCTTTCTGCAAAACCGCCGGGAAGGCGGCGTCGGCGGGCAAGGAATAGCCGGCGGTGAGGCTGTCGCCCAGCGCAACCAGACGCAGGCTGCGCGCCAGCGATGGCGCGACAAAACTCAGCTGCAGGGCCAGCGCGGCAAAAATGATTTGGCGAACCCGGCGTTCATGCCCATATGCCACCAGCGCGCGCCGCCGAAAAACTTTGTTCCACATCACCGTCCTTCCGAAAGTTTCTTCATGCCCGATCCGGCCATAAGCCTCGAAAATGTCAATCTGACTTTGGGAACCGGCGAGGCCAAAGCGCATATTTTGAAGAATATTAGTCTCGATATCGCAAAAGGCGAGGCCGTCGCGCTGCTGGGGCCGTCCGGCTCCGGCAAATCGACCCTGCTGATGACCATGGCGGGTCTGGAGGCGCCCGATTCCGGTCGAAGTCCGAGTCGATGGCCGCCGCATCGACCTGATGGGCGAAGACGAGTTGGCGCGCTTTCGCGGCGCCCATATCGGCGTCGTGTTCCAGGCCTTTCATCTGATCCAGACCCTGACCGCGCTGGAAAATGTCGCCCTGCCGCTGGAACTGGCCGGCGAACCCGAACCCTTTCCGCGCGCCACGGAAGCCTTGACTCAGGTGGGGCTGGCCGGGCGCTTGCGCCACTATCCGGCGCAAATGTCGGGCGGCGAACAGCAGCGGGTCGCGCTGGCGCGGGCGATGGTCGCCAATCCCTCCCTGCTCGTCGCCGACGAACCGACCGGCAATCTGGATCAGGCTGTCGGCGCCGAAATCGTCGATCTGATCTTCGCGCTCAACCGCACGCATGGCGCGACCCTCGTCCTCGTCACCCATGACGAGGCGCTGGCGCGCCGCTGCCGGCGGATCGTGCGCTTGCGCAATGGCCGGATCGAATCCGATTCCGCGACGGCGACAGGACGTGAAAATGTCGTCGTCTGAGTTTTCCGCCCGACAGGAGAACGAGCTCGGCTTTCGGGGCGATCTTTCGCTTCGCCTTGCGCGATTTGCGCGGCGGCTTGCGCTTTTATGGCGTTTTCATCGCCTGTCTCGTGCTCGGCGTGATGGCGATTGTCGGCGTCGGCGCGACGTCGCGCGCCTTCCGCGAAGGGCTGGCGCAGCAGGGCGCGACCTTGCTCGGCGGCGATCTTTCGCTGGGTCGCGCGCAGGGGACGCCGGACGAGGCCGAGCGGCGCTTTCTGGCGTCGCGCGGGAAATTGAGCCAGATCGTGGTGTTGCGCGCGATGGCGCGGACGCCGGAATCGGCGCAGGCCACGCTGGTCGAAATCAAGGCGGTCGACGCCGCCTATCCCCTGATCGGCGCGGCCAAAACCGATCCGGCCTTGGCCGGCGGCAAAAATTTTTCCGAGACTTTCGCTGAAAAAGACGGCGCCTTCGGCCTTCTCGCCGACCCCGCGCTGGCGGCGCGCATAAAAGTCAAACCCGGCGACAGGCTGGTGATCGGCGCTGCGACTTTCACGCTTTCCGGCTGGCTGACGACTGAGCCCAACTCCATCGGCGGCGTCGGCTTCGGTCCGCGCGTGATGATGAGTCCGGAAGCTCTCGCCGCAACGGGGCTGATTGTTCCCGGTTCGCTGGCCCGAACCTCGCTGCGCCTGCTGCTGCCTGCGGAAAAATCCAGCGACGCCGATCTGGCCGCCGTCCAAAGTGACTTTACCGCCGCCTTTCCCGACGCTGGCTATGAAATTCGCAATCGCGGCAATCCCGCGCCGCAGCTTTCGCGCAATATCGACCGTTTCGCGCAATTCCTGAGCCTGATCGGCCTGACCGCGCTGGTCTGCGGCGGGGTCGGCGTCGGCAATTCGATTCGCGGGCTGATCGACCGGAAAAGGCGAACCCTGGCCATTCTAAAAGCCTTGGGCGCGAGCGGCGGCGAGGCGGCGCGTTTCGTGCTGATTCAGGCGCTGCTGGTCGCCGCCGCCAGCGCCCTGCTCGGCGCTGCGCTCGGTCTGGCCCTGCCGTCGGTGCTGGTCGCGCTGCTCGGCGCGTCGCTGCCTTTCCCGATCCAGCCGCGCATCGCATGGCTCGATGGCGCGACAGGCTTGGCTTTCGGCTTGTTGACCGCCTTGGTCTTCGCCGCCGCGCCGCTGGATCGCGCCCGGTCGCTGCCGGCCACCACGCTTTTGCGCGAAACAGCGATGCAGGAGGGCGGCCCGTCGCGCGGACGCGGCCGGTTGATCGCGGTCCTCGCGGCGGCCGTGCTTTTCGCCTTCGCCCTGCTGACCAGCGACGACCGCCGCCTGACCGCGCAATTCGGCACGGCGGTGATCGTCAGTTTTGCCCTGCTCTATGGCGTGGCGCGGGCGATCATGTTTTTCGCGCGCCGGGCGCCGCATTCGCGTTTTCTGCCCTTGCGTCTCGCCGTCGCCAATCTGCACCGTCCCGGCGCCCTCACGCCCTCCTTCCTGATTTCGCTCGGGCTCGGCATCACGCTGCTGACGGCGCTGGTTGGCATCGAACGCAATCTGCGCGCCGAAATCGGCCAGTCGCTGCCCAAGGATTCGCCGAGCTTTTTCTTTCTCGACGTGCAAAGCGCGCAGGCGGCCGACTTCCGCGCCTTCCTGCAAAGCGAAGCGCCGGAGGGGACCATCGCCGTCGCGCCGATGTTGCGCGGGCGCATCGTGCGGGTGAAGGACACGCCGGCGGAAGAGGTCAAGCCCACCGACAAGGCCCGATGGGCGCTGGAAGGCGACCGCGGCGTGACCTTCGCGGCCAAGCCGCCGCAAGGCTCGCAAGTGGTGGCCGGCGAATGGTGGCCGGAAAATTACGCCGGACCGCCGCTGGTTTCGATGGAGACCGATGTCGCGCACGGCCTCGGCCTCGCGGTCGGCGACCGGATTTCGGTTAATGTGCTCGGCCGCGTGCTCACCGCCAAGGTCGCCAATCTGCGCAAGGTGAACTGGCGCAGCTTCGGCATCAATTTCGTCATGGTCTTCTCGCCCAACGCTTTTGCCGGCGCGCCTTTCACCCAGTTGATGACGCTTACCGTGCCGCAAAAGCCGGACGTTCAGGGCGAAGCGGCAATCTTGTCCGACGCCGCAAAAAAGTTTCCCTCGGTCGCCAGCGTTTCTATGCGCGAAAGTCTCGCGACGTTGGGCGCGCTTTTGGGGAAACTCTCGATCGCCATTCAAAGCGCCGCGTCGCTGGCCTTTGTCGTCTCGGCGCTGGTGTTGTCCGGCGCGCTGGCGGCGGGACAGCGGGCGCGGATCTATGAAGCGGTGGTGCTCAAGGTCCTCGGCGCGACGCGCAAGCGGCTTTTGGCGGCGCTGACGCTGGAATTCGCGCTTTTGGGCGCGGCGACGGCGGCTTTCGGCCTGCTGGCGGGGAGCCTCGCCGCCTGGCTGGTGGTGACGCGGGTGCTGGACATGGAGTTCGAATTCTTCCCGCTGCAGGCGGCGGCGCTCGCTCTGGCGGCGGTGATTTTCGCCATTTTCATCGGGTTAAGCGGCACCTGGCGCATTCTCGGCGAGAAGCCGGCGCGGCGCCTGCGCGAAGAATGACCAAAATGTAATCCGTCTGAGCCCGGTCTCGGGAGCTGAACGGCTTGTCTTTTAACGGCGTGGCCGCCATATTCGAACACGCCGCAACGCCACAGATTGTCTGGGCGGATCTTCCGGCGGCAATTAACGTGAGGCACTCATGTCCAACTTTGACCGCAACGCCGCTCCCTGGAGCCGGGGCTACACCCGGACGGGCGCCGATGTAGATCAAGGTCTGCGCGCGTTCATGCTCGGCGTCTATAATAACATGACGATCGGCTTGGCGCTGACGGGCCTGGTTGCGCTCGGCGCCAATCTGCTGGCGGTGTCCGCCCTGCCGACCCCCTATCAACTGGGTTCGCATCATCTATCTGACCAGCTTCGGCGCCGCGATCTATTCGAGCCCGCTGCGCTGGGTGATCATGTTCGCGCCCTTGGCCTTCGTGCTGTTCTTCTCGCTCAAGATCAACACCATGGCGGCCTCGACCGCCCGGACGCTGTTCTTCGCCTTCGCGGCGGTGATGGGCCTGTCGCTTTCGTCGATCCTGCTGATTTACACCGGCTCGTCGATCGCCCGCGCCTTCTTCATCACCTCGGCGACTTTCGGCGCCTTGAGCCTCTATGGCTACACGACCAAGAAAGACCTGTCGGCGATGGGCTCGTTCCTGATCATGGGCGTGATCGGCATCGTCATCGCCAGCATCGTGAACCTGTTCGTGCAGAGCTCGATGTTCCAGTTCGGCCTGTCGATCCTGACCGTGCTGGTTTTCGCGGGTCTGACCGCCTGGGACACCCAGTCGATCAAGGCGATGTATCTCGAGTCGGACCAGTTTGAAGTCGCGACCAAGAAGTCGATCAATGGCGCTCTGATGCTCTATCTCGATTTCATCAACATCTTCATGGCGCTGGTGCAACTCACCGGCGACCGCAGAGGCTGAGGTTTCCGCCTCACGAAAAACCCCGCTTTGGCGGGGTTTTTTTGTGCTCCGCTCAATGCGCCTCATCCCAGTTATCCGCCGCGCGCGCATCCACGTGCAACGGCACGCTGATCTGCACGGCCGGCAGCGCCGCCTGCTCCATCACCTGCCGCGCCACCGCGATGGTCTCGGCGACTTCCGCTTCCGGCGCCTCGAACACCAATTCGTCATGCACCTGCAGCAGCATTTGCGCGCGCAGCCCGGCCCGCGCCAGGGCGGCGTCCATGCCGATCATGGCGCGGCGGATGATGTCGGCGGCGGCCCCCTGAATCGGCGCGTTGATCGCCGCACGCTCATTGAACGCGCGTTCCGAGGCGTTGGTCGAGCTTATGCGCGGGTAATGGCATTTGCGGCCGAACAGGGTGGTCACAAAACCCTGTTCGCGGCAAAGTTTCTTGGTCGCGTCCATATAGACGCGAATGCCGGGAAAGCGCTCGAAATAGGCGCGGATATAGGCGCCCGCCTCCTCGCGCGGAATGCCGAGCTGGTTGGCGAGGCCAAAGGCCGAAATGCCATAGACGATGCCGAAATTGATCGCCTTGGCCCGCCGCCGCACGTCGGCTGACATGCCCTCGACCGGCACGCCGAAAATCTCCGACGCGGTGATGGCGTGAATGTCCTTGCCTTCGGCAAAGGCCTGTTTCAGCTGCGGAATATCGGCGATATGGGCGAGCAGCCGCAATTCGATCTGCGAATAATCGGCCGAAATCAGCTTGTGGCCCGGTGCGGCGATGAAGGCGCGGCGAAGTTTCCGCCCGGCCTCGTTGCGCACCGGAATATTCTGCAGATTGGGCTCGGAGGAGGACAGCCGCCCGGTCGAAGTTGCGGCCATGGCATAGGAGGTATGGACGCGCCCGGTGGTCGGGTTGATGAAGCGCGGCAGCGCTTCGGCATAGGTCGAGCGCAATTTCTGCACCTGCCGCCATTCGAGCAGTTTTCCCGCCAATTCATTGCCTTGCTCGGCCAGATCGTCCAGCACGCTGGCGGAGGTCGACCAGGCGCCGGTCGCGGTTTTCTTGCCGCCGGGCAGGCCGAATTTGCCGAACAGAATATCCCCCAATTGCTTGGGCGATCCGAGATTGAAATTCTCGCCGGCCAGCGTCTGGACTTCCGCCTCCAGCCGCGCCATGTCCTGCGCGAATTCGCCGGAAAGCCGCGACAATATCGCGCGATCGACGCAGATGCCGCGTCGCTCCATCCGCGCCAGCACGGTGGCCAGCGGGCGCTCCAGCGTTTCATAGACCGTGGTCATGCGTTCCGCGACCAGACGCGGCTGCAAGCCGTTCCACAGCCGCAAGGTGACGTCGGCGTCCTCGGCCGAATATTCGGCTGCCTTGTCGAGCGCCACCTTGGCGAAGCCAATAAAACTCTTGCCCTGTCCGGCGACTTCGCTGAGGGGAATCGGTCTATGGCCCAGCATTTTGAGCGAAAGCTCGTCCATGCCGTGACCGTTGACGCCGGCGTCGAGCGTGTAGGAGGCCAGCAGGGTGTCCTGAACCGGCGCAACCTCGATCCCGTGCTGGGCCAAAACCAGCCAGGCAAATTTGACGTTATGCGCGATTTTCATCACTGCGGGCGAGGTCAGCAAAGGCTTCAGCAAAGCCAGCGCCGGGCCCAACGCCACCTGCCCCGGCACGAGATCGGCGCCGCCGAACAGGTCGTCGGCGCCGGGCGCTCGATGGCCGAAAGGGACGTAGCAGGCGCGATTGGGCGCCAGAGCCAGCGACAGGCCGACCAGATTGGCCTGCATCGGATCGAGCGAATCGGTTTCGGTGTCGAAACAGACGAAACCGGCGTCGAAAGCGTCGGAAATCCACTTTTCGAGGGTTTCGAGAGACGAAACGCAGACATATTGGCTGCGATCGAAGGGCGTCTTGAGCGCGTCGTCCTTGCGCCGTCTGGCGAGAGCGGCGGGCGTGAGCGCTTCGGTCGCGGGCGCTTCGGTTCCGGTCTTGGCCGCCTCGTTTGCCGCCTCGGGCAGCGGCGCGGCGACATCGCCATTGCGTCCGCGCCAGCCATTGGGACCGACAAAGGCGGGATCGGCATCGACCAGCGCCATGTCGGCATCGTAAATTTCGGCGACGCGGCGGGTCAGCGTGGTGAATTCCATCGCCTTGAAAAACCCGACCAGCGTCTTGCCGTCGGGTTCGGGCAGGCGCAGGTCTTCGAGCGGCGTCACGATCTTCACGTCGTCAACCAATTGCACCAGTTTTTTCGACAGGCGGATTTTTTCGACGACGGCGGGGTCGCAGAGCGTCTCGCGGCGCTTGTTCTGCTTGATCTCGCCGGCGCGGGCGAGCAGGGTTTCGAGATCGCCATATTCGCCGATCAGTTGCGCGGCGGTTTTCACGCCAATGCCCGGCGCGCCCGGCACATTATCGGTGGAATCGCCGGCCAAAGCCTGAATGTCGATGACTTTTTCCGGTGGCAAGCCGAAATAGGCGATGACCTCCTCGCGGCCGATCCTGCGCTCCTCGCGCCGTTTATCGCCCTCGCCGGAGGCGGGATCAAACATGGCGACGCCGGGCCGCACGAGCTGCATCAAATCCTTGTCGGCGGAAATGATGGTCACGTCGGCGCCGGCTTCCGCCGCCTGTCTGGCATAGGTGGCGATGAGATCGTCGGCCTCGTAGACGTCCTGTTCGACCGGCTCCATTCCAAAAGCGCGGACCGCCTCGCGAAACAGCGGAAATTGCGGCACGAGGTCTTCCGGCGGCTCGGAGCGATTGGCCTTGTAGGCGGGATAGATTTCCTTGCGAAAGGAGTTTTCGCTTTTGTCGAAAATGATGGCGAGATGAGTCGGCTTGACCCCGGCCGCGCCATCGCGGACGAATTGCAGCAGCTTGGTGCAGAACAGGCGAATGGCCCCGGTCGGCAGCCGGTCGGCGCGGAAATTATATTTCTGGTCCTGCCGTATCGACTGGAAATAGGCGCGAAAGATGAAGTTCGAGCCATCGACGAGAAAGACGTGATCGCCGGGGGCGAGGGGACGGGATGCGTCGGTCATGGCCATTCGTCTCGGAGCAATCATCCTGGAGGGAGGGGCGCCCGCAAGGGACGCGGTTATTTATACGCAAACGGGCGGCCCGTCCAAAGGTCCGCAAAATTGCTTTGCCGATCCGGCGCACATCGGCTAAATAAGGCGCGAAGCACCCGTAGCTCAGCTGGATAGAGCGCTGCCCTCCGAAGGCAGAGGCCACAGGTTCGAATCCTGTCGGGTGCGCCACTTCGGTACACATCTGCGAACACCGCCCGACGCTATGACGCGCCCTGCAATGGCTTTTTCCAGTGTGCTTTTATCTCCGATGATCCGCGCGACGCCGTCGTCGACTTCGGTCCGGTCCACCAATCATTGCCCCGCCGCAAGTCGCGCAGGCGGCGAGCCCGGTCAATAAAATCGGACCGGTGACGGCGCTAGGATAGGGTCACGCCAGACGACTTCTCGACCGACGATGGAAGGCGTCAGCAAATTGGCCGCAGTCACGCTACGCAGGAGGCTGCTGCCGGGCGCTGAGTTTAAAAGTTCCTTCGGGACTTGCCCGTTAATGTCAGCCGCCCTTGGCTCTAAGGGACCTTGCCGATCAGGTCTCCTTGCGTCCCTTGACAGACATTTTGCCAACCTTACCCTCCTCGACGCCCAGAGCGGAAGGGGCATGAACGGCCTCTTCAGATTCCAACTCCATGCCGGAGCCGAATCGAACAACAACTGGCGCACATCTGAAGCTATAACGCGCGGAGTCGATGCAGTCGATATTGGCGTTGACCTGGTGTCCTTTGCCGGCGGCGGGGGAAGTTTGAGTTGAAACTTTCTGTTCCTTTCCGCGGTTTCGGATTTTGCGAATGAGCGTTTTCCGATTCTGATTGGAGAGAACGACAATATGAATATCGTCGTCGCAAGAACGTCGAAGGCATCTGGAGCCGCACTGCGCTTTCGGCCGGCGGGGGCGAAATGGGCGCCGTATCAGGGCCTTCGAGTGGCGTCGACCTCGCTGGTCCGGCGGAGGCTGGCCGCAAAGCCTGAAAACGTCCGTTCGCATCATGTTGACGTCCCGCCAGCCGATCTGGATCGGCTGGGGATCCGATCTCCTGTTTTTTAAATGATCCGTACAAGGCGATCATCGGCGGCAAGCATCCTCATAGTCTCGGTCGCCCCCCAACGTCGTCTGGCATGAAATCTGGAACGATATCGGTCCAATGCTGTCGCAGGCGATGACCGGCGTGGAGGGAACCTATTTCGAGAGCCATCTCCTCATCATGGAGCGCAACGGCTATCCCGAAGAGACCTATTATACCTTTTCCTATAGTCCGATCCCTGACGACGAGGGCGACGCCGGCGGCATTATCTGCGCGAACACCGACGACACCCAAAGGGTGATTAGCGAACGCCAACTGGCGCTTCTGCGGGATTTGTCCGCCGGCACGGCCGACGTCCGCACCTCCGATGAAGCCTGCCGGCGCAGCGCCGCGGCGCTGGCGACCGATCCGCAGGATATCGCCTTCGCCATGATCTATCTGGCCACTGGAGGCGAAACGGCGCCGGCCCTGAAGGAGACATGCGGGATTGAGCGGGGCATCCGGCGGCGCCGGAGCTTTTTGTCAACGGCGCGTCGGCGTGGCCTTCGACGGATGCACTACGCGAAGGCGATCAGGTGGTCGAATTAGCGCTGCATTTTGATGCCGAATTCCCACCCGGTTTTTGGACCAAGGCTCCCGAATGCGCCGCCATTCTTCCGCTGTCCGCGACCGGTGACGTTGGCTGCCACGGCGTCCTTATTGTCGGGCTGAATCCGTTCCGGGTGTACGACGAAAAATATCGGAGTTTCGTCCGGTTGATCGCGGGCCAGATCTCAGCGTCGATAACAAATGCCGAAGCTTACCAGAACGAACGCCGCAAGGCGGAAGCCCTGGCGGAAATAGATCGCGCCAGGACCGCGTTTTTTTCCAACATCAGTCACGAATTTCAAACGCCACTCGCCCTAATATCGGGGCCGCTGGAGGACAGGCTGGACAAATCGGCTCATCTTCCCCCCGACGAAACCGAATGGATCCAGTCGTCCATCGCAATGGCTGCGATTGCTCCGGCTCGTCAATACCTTGCTCGATTTTTCGCGACTTGAGGCCGGACGGGCGCAGGCCATTTTCGCCCCATAGATCTGTCGGCCATGACCACTGAGCTTGCGAGCAATTTCCGCGCCGCCACCGACAAAGCCGGGCTGACGTTGAACGTCGATTTCCCGCCTTCAGCAGAACTTACGTCTTGGTCGACTTCGGAGAGTTGAAGAAAAAAGTCCTCGACTTGCTGTCGAAATACATGGGATTCACTGCTCAAGGCGGTTGCAGCAGTCTCGCTGCGGCTCGTCGATCGCTCCGCTGAACCGCAGGTTGAAATTCTGCCTCGGCGGTGCGGGTCGTGCCGGAAGTTCGGGGCGCCGACGGGTGGCGCGACTTGCGGCGGCAGTGATTCAGCCTGCGCCGGTTGCTCCGCCACTGGAACGGATGGCGCGGGCCGCGCGTCCGCGTCCACCGCGATGTCCGCGACGTCGTCCGCCGCCTGGTACCCTGGGTTGCGCGGGCTGATTCGTCTCGGATGATGGTTCCCTGGGACATTTCCGTTGGAGAGCATGACCGTGGCGCAAA
>CAWFBN010000100.1:0-16271 GCA_963813955.1 uncultured Alphaproteobacteria bacterium
GGTCTGGCGTCCCGGCCTGCAGTTCCGCGAAAGGCGAGCGCATTCGTGCCTTGAACGCGGATCGTCGTGCAAGCTTTTCAGGCCCGGCGTATGGTGTATCACGACAAGATTTAGGCGCCGGGCGGTCAACGCCAGAAAGAGCGGCGCCCCAGCGACCGGCGGCGTCGCGCAAATTGGTGACTTTCGCGTTTACCTGTGCGCCGACACCCGGGCAGGTTCAGGCCGAAAACCTTGACCGGGCTTCCTCTGGGGGCGCCGGGGGGGAGGTCGCGTCGCCTGCCCCGGCGCGCCGGCGGGAGACGCCGCGACGAGTGTTTTTCGCCTCAGCGCGGCGCGGCGCCTTGGAATCCAATGGCGCCTGTTTTGCTGGGAGCGGCGAGGGCCACGGGCGAGGCCGCAGGCTTTTCGCCTTCATCGGCCATGGGTTGAAAACCGCTCAGGCTTTGCAAGGCCGCGAGATGTTCGGGATAATAACTGGCCGAACGCAACGGCGCGGGCGCCGGTTGAGCGGGTAAACATCGGGGACGGCAACCGCGGCGGGGGCGGGCGCGCGGGCCGGCATGTCGAAAATCGCAAACAGGGTCAGCGCGGCGGCGAACAACGCCGCGGCGATTTCCGCGCGCGGTTTTGGGGCGCCGGCTTTTGGGGGTGCGAGGCAAATCTCGTAGAGGCATGTCTGGACGTGTTCGTAGATTTTACGCGAGGCCTCGGCAGGCGGAAACAGAGCTATGACGGTAAAAAACGCGATGATTGCGGCTGAAGCGAGACGGCAAACCGAACTTGTCATGGCGGCGCTGACGCCGCATTGCGCCCGAACCAATTCACGCCACATTCAGACTTGAAAGATCAAACTGGGTCATGGCCGATTTTTGGGCGAGAATCTTGGGCGAAAACTCCCGGCGAAACTCCTGCTTTTAGGCGCCTGCATGCTGTTCGCCTTCGGCGTCGGCGGGGCGTCCGCTCAAGGCTTTCGCTTCGGGTTCTGGCATTATGGCGTGCCCGCTTTCGGCGGGTCCGCGCTATGATGGCCCGCGTTACGACGGGCCTCGTCGTTACGACATGGAGCCGCCTGAACGCGCCGCCAATGGGCCCGCCTTCCGACATGCGGCCTCTCGGTCCCCACAGCTGCTATACGCCGACGGAGACACGGATCGCGTGGTGGCCCAGAAATTGCATGAGCCTTTTGCGCTGATGCACAAGGCTTCCGCCTTCAGCCATGCGGAGGCCCTGGCCGGCGACTGTGCTATTGGAACGAGATCGACATATATGAGATCACCCTATTGCGGGCCGACGGCCGGGTGATCCATGTGTTTTTGAACGCCGCCATCGTGCAGTCGTAGGCGCCCGCAACGCGCATTGACGAAATTTGCATTGAAAAGAACGCGTCTCACATCAAACAAAGAGGAAAATCGCGCCTGCTGGTGATCGAAGACGACAAGGACCTCAACCGCCAGCTTGTCGCGGCGCTGGAGAGGGCGGGCTATGCCGTCGATTCGGCGATGGATGGCGAAGAGGGGCATTTCCTCGGCGACACCGAACCCTATGACGCGGTGGTGCTCGACATTGGCCTGCCCAAAATGGATGGGATTTCGGCGCTGACCGCCTGGCGAAAGGCGGGGAGAGACACGCCGGTGCTGATCTTGACGGCGCGCGACGGCTGGAGGAAAAAGTGCAGGGTTTCGACGCCGGCGCCGACGATTATGTGCCAAAGCCGTTTCATCTCGAGGAGGTCCTGGCGCGATTGCGCGCCTTGTTGCGCCGCGCGACCGGCCACGCGACCAACGAGTTGTGTGCGGGCCGGTGGCGCTGGACACCAAGTCCGGGCGGCGACGGTCGGGCGCGCCAATAAAGCTGACGTCGCATGAATATCGCCTGCTCGCCTATCTGATGCATCACTCGGGGCGGGTCGTGTCGCGCGGCGAGATCGTCGAGCATCTTTATGATCAGGATTTCGACCGCGATTTTAACACGATCGAGGTGTTTATCGGACGCTTGCGCAAGAAGCTCGGCGTCGATGTGCTGCAAACCGTGCGCGGCCTGGGCTATATGATCGACTGGGCGACCCAGGCGGCGCGCGGAAATGAAACGGCGATTCTGGCGGTTCTCGCAAAAGCTTCGGCAAGGGGTTCGGAAAAACCTCGATCGCGATGCGGCTGTTCCTGTCCTCGGCGCTGGCCTGCATCGTGGTCCTGACCCTGGCCGGGCTGGTATTGTCGGCGCTGTATCGCCAGACGGCCGAGGCCGCGCTCGACGAACAGCTCGGCATCTATCTGCGCGCTCTGGTCGCCGAACTGGCCACGCCGCGCCTCCCGCGATGAGGCCGCGTCCGAGCCGGGTCAGTTGGGCGAGCCGCAATTCGAATTGCTGCAATCGGGCTGGTACTGGCAGATCACGCGGCTCGATACAATTCTGGCGACATCCGCACGTCCGCTCGCTTTTCGCCTCGCGCCTGCCCAAGCTGACCTCGGCTCAGGCGGAAGCCTCGCGGACGGGAAGCGCCACGGCGACATCCTCGGGCCGGACGGCAAGCCCCTGCGGATGCTGGAGCGCGACATCGACGCCGGCGATCAGGGCCGGCTATCTGGTGCAGGTGGCGGCGACCACGCAGAGCGTAGACCTTCAGGTCGCGCAGTTCGAACTCGACCTCGGCGTCACCTTCCTGCTGCTGGCGCTCCTGCTCATGGTCGCCATGGCCTTGCAGGCGCGCTACGGCCTGCGGCCCTCGCGGCAGTTGCGGCGCGACGTGATCGCGGTGCGGCGCGGCCAGTCGGAAAAGATCGCCGGCGAATTCCCGCTGGAGATCGCGCCGCTCGCCGCCGAACTCAACCTGCTGCTGGTCGCCAATCGCGACATCGTGGAGCGGGCGCGCACCCAGGTCGGCAATCTCGCCCATGCTCTGAAAACGCCGCTCAGCGTCATCATGAACGAAGCGGACAATGACGCGTCTCCCCTCGCCAGAAAGTCGGCGAACAGGCCGAGGTCATGCGCGATCAGGTGAGTTTTTATCTCGACCGCGCCCGCGCCGCGACGAGGGCCGGGGCGATCGGCGCCGCCGCCGATCCGGCCCCGGCTTTGGCCGCCATGGCGCGGGCCTTCGGCAAGATCTATCCCTTGGTCGATCTGGCGGTGGACTGTCCGGACAACCTGCGGTTCCTGGGCGAAAAGCAGGATTTCGACGACATGGCCGGCAATCTTATCGACAACGCCTGCAAATGGGCGACGGGCGAAGTGCGGGTCAGCGTCGAGGCCCTGCCGTCGGGCGACCTCGACCGCACGTTTTTCCGCGCCACCTTCGACGACGACGGCCCCGGCCTCGCCGCGGAGCAGCGCGAAGAAGCCTTGCGGCGGGGACGTCGGCTCGACGAGGGCAAGCCCGGCTCGGGTCTCGGCCTGTCGATTGTCGCCGATCTGGCGGCGGCCTATGGCGGGCGTCTCGATCTCGGCGATTTGCCGCTCGGCGGGTTGCAGGCGAATTTGATCCTGCCCGCCTTGCCACCTGCGTAAGCGTCGTTCGAGCAGCCGGGACGAATTTTTGCAAAAAAGTGAAAATATCAATGGATTGGCGCCGAACTTTGCAATAAGGAAAAATGCTCGAATGCAGAAGTGATGTATCCGGTTTGCGCAATTATCGGGAAAACTCTGGCGATGAAATTTTTGAAGGAAAACACTTGGGACCAACATCTCCAGCTTGAGAAGCGGCTGGCGATCAAGGACCGTTTTTCCGAGATTTCCGCTTATCGCGACCACTTGACCCAGCTATGGGGCTTCCATGCCGCCGCCGAGGCGCAATGGTCGGGTTTTCTGCTCGACTTGCTCGACGACTATCCCGCCCGTCTGAAAGCGCCATTGCTCGCGCGCGATATCGAAGCGCTCGGCGGCGTTCCGCCGTCGGCCTTGGCCAGCGTTCCGCCAGTGGCCGACGAGGTTGCCGCTCTGGGAGGGTTTTACGTGCTGGAAGGCGCGACGCTCGGCGGCCAGCATCTCCTGCCCATTGTCCAGCGCAAGCTCGGCCTTTCGGCTTCGCATGGCGCGAGCTATCTGGCGAGCTATGGGCCGGATGTGAAAGAGATGTGGCGGCGGTTCTCCGCGATTGTCGACGCCCGATGCGCGACGCCACAGGACCAGGAACATGCGAGCGCAACGGCGCGCGCAACCTTCCTCGCCCTCGAAACCTGGCTGTGTGGACATGCGCCGGGCTAGATGGATCGTTGATTGACCCGCCTCGATAGCGACTCCGCGCTTTCCTTGCGTTCCGAATAGCGGTCGACCAGATAGTCCGAACAGTCGCGCGTCAGCAGGGTGAACTTGACCAGTTCCTCCATCACATCGACGACGCGGTCGTAATAAGGCGACGGCTTCATCCGGTCATGGTCGTCGAATTCCATGAAGGCTTTGGCGACGGAGGACTGGTTGGGGATGGCGATCAGCCGCATCCAGCGCCCGAGAATGCGCATCTGGTTGACGGCGTTGAAGGATTGCGAGCCGCCGGAGACCTGCATCAACGCCAGCGTTTTGCCCTGGGTCGGACGAACAGCGCCCAGCGTCAGCGGAATCCAGTCGATTTGCGCCTTCAAGATCGCCGACATGGCTCCGTGTCGCTCGGGCGACGACCAGACCATGCCCTCGGACCACGTCGACCAACTCCCGCAATTCCTTGACCTTGGGATGGTCGGCCTCGGCGTCATCGGGAAGCGGCAGACCGCTGGGATTGAAGGTGCGCGTCTCGGCGCCGAAGCGATGCAGGATGCGCGCAGCCTCCTCGTTCAGCAGGCGGCTGAAGGAGCGTTTTCGCACCGACCCATGCAGCAGAAGGATGCGGGGAGCATGATTTTTTCGCACGGCGCCGAGCAAGCTTTGCTCGTCGATCGGACGGAAGCAGGACTTCGTCGAGATTGGGCGTGGAATTGGCAGGTTCAGCCAATAGCTTGCTCCTGAAGGGCGATCGGCGGCGATGCGGCGCTGAACGGCGCGCTCCGGAATCATACCAGCCGCGCGTGCCGTTGACGATCTTGACCACGGAAAGCATGACCGGCACTTCGATCAGCACGCCGACGACGGTCGCAAGGGCCGCGCCGGAATGAAAGCCGAACAGGCTGATGGCGGCGGCCACGGCCAGTTCGAAGAAATTGCTGGCGCCAATCAAGGCCGAGGGTCCGGCGACGCAATGGGCTTCCCCGGTCATGCGGTTCAACACATAGGCCAGTCCGGCGTTGAAATAGACCTGGATCAGGATCGGGACGGCCAGCATCGCGATGATCAAGGGCTGCGCCAGAATCTGCTGGCCCTGAAAGCCGAACAGCAAGACCAACGTGGCCAGAAGCGCGACCAGCGACAAAGGCTGAAGCTTGGTCAGCAAGCTTGCAAAGCGCCTGCTCCTCCGTGTGTAAAGAGCAGGCGGCGCAAGATCTGGGCGATGATCACCGGAATGACGATGTAGAGTGCGACCGAAAGGAGCAGCGTCTCCCATGGCACTGCGATGGCCGACAGGCCCAGCAGAAGCCCGACAATGGGCGCGAAGGCGACGATCATGATGACATCGTTGAGGGCGACCTGACTGAGCGTGAAATGGGGCTCGCCTTTGCAGAGGTTGCTCCAGACGAAGACCATGGCGGTGCAAGGCGCCGCCGCCAGCAGGATCAAGCCGGCGATGTAGGAGTCGATCTGGTAGGCGGGCAGGTGGGAGCGGAACAGCCAGCCGATGAAAAACCAGCCGAGCAGGGCCATCGAGAAGGGTTTGATCGCCCAGTTGATGAAGAGGGTCACGCCAATGCCGCGCCAATGCCGCGCGACTTCCGACAGCGCGGCAAAGTCGATCTTCACCAGCATCGGAATGATCATCAGCCAGATCAGCACGGCGACCGGCAGATTTACCTTGGCGATTTCCGCCGCCCCGATGGTCTGGAAAAGCGCGGGGAAGAAATGGCCGAGGGCGATACCTGCGACGATGCAGAGCAAAACCCAGAGGGTGAGATAGCGTTCGAAATCTGGACATGGACAAACTCAGTCAAGGGGAAGGATTTTGGGCGGACAGCAGGGGACGAGATCGGCGATGAGCGGCGCGCAAACGTCGGCGCGGCCGCCGCAGCAATCCTTGAGCAGGAACAAAACAACGTCGCTGAACCGGGCGAGATTTGCGCGATAGAGGATGGAACGGCCCAGACGGTGGCCAATGACAAGACCGGCGTTTTCCAAAATAGATAAATGCGCCGACATGGTGTTTGCCGGCACTCCCACCTCGCGCGCCAATTCACCGGCGGGAACGCCGTCGGGCTCACGGCGCACGAGGAGCCGGAATGTCTGAAGGCGGGTCGCCTGCGCAAGGGCCGCGAGGGCGGCAAGGGCCAAGTTATCTTCCATATTTCCAGAATATTGGAAATAAACAGCGGCTGCAACATTTCGTTTGACGGAAAAGACAAAAATTCGCTCGCCTTGTCTTTCGCAGCGGGACCGCAGCGGCTAGTATGCCGCCAGGAATGCGCCCGAAGCGCAGATTTTCCATGAGGTTTTGCCGTGATTTTTCTGGCGCGCGCCGGTTTCGCCTTGGTCGCTCTCGCCGCCCTTTCGGGCTGCGCCTCCACAGCCTCCCCATCTGTCGAAACGCCTGCGCCGGCCGCGGCGGCTCTGGCGGTCACGCCTCCGCCTCCGCCGCCCTATAGCGGCCTCGCCAGCGGCTCGCTCGGCCAGAACCTCAACGTCGCCGGCAAGGCGGCGGCCAACAAGGCGGAACTTGCAGCCTTGGCCTCGGGCGAGCGCAAGACCTGGCGCGGCGACGACGGCTCCTATGGCTATGTCGCGCCGGCGGCGGGAACCGGCGACTGCCGCGACTTCACCCACACGGTCTATATCAACGGCCGCCCGCAGGTCGGCTCCGGGAAAGCCTGCCGCACCGGCGATAGCTGGAAGCTCAGCTAAACTTTCGGCCATCGGATCGGAAAAGCCTGAACGCCGTCGCCGACACGAAAACGTGCGGGCTGAGCCTGAAATTTGGGCGTTTTAACCGGCTTTTCAATTTCGTCCTGACCGCGAAGCGCGATAAGGTCAGTCTCGTTCCCGCCATTGTACGGGCGCTTTCTTGCGACCTTGTTGCAGGCGCAACCGATGGGTGAGGCTTCCCAAGAAATCAGGAATTTGCATGCGCATTCGTTTCGGCTACGACATGACCTACCAGACGCAAAGACCGACGCCGATGGTTGGCATGCTGAATGTTCATCACAGCCGCGCCGGACAGCTCAAATCGCAGGATTTCCTGACCACCGAACCGCAGGTTCCGATCTCGACCTACCATGACAGTTTTGGCAATTTCTGCTTTCGCCTCGTCTCGCCAGGAGGCGACATCAGGTTTCACGCCGATGCGGTGCTCCACGATTCCGGCGCCCTCGATCCGGTCAACCTGAACGCCATCCAGCACGAGATCGCGGATCTGCCCGACGATGTGATGCAGTTTCTGCTCGGCAGCCGCTATTGCGAAACCGATATTCTGTCTCAGGAAGCGTGGCGGCTGTTCGAAAATGCGCCAACAGGCTGGGGACGGGTGCAGACGATTTGCGATTACGTCCACAATTACCTGCGTTTCAATTATCAGGATTGCGATCCGACCCGCACCGCCTCGCAGGCCTATTACAAGGGCGTCGGCGTCTGCCGCGACTTCGCCCATCTCGCCATCGCCTTCACGCGCTGCATGAATATCCCGGCGCGCTATTGCACCGGCTATATCAGCGACATCGGCCTGCCGCCGCCTTATTCCGACCAGGATTTCTGCGCCTGGATGGAAGTCTACCTCGGCGGCCAATGGTGGACCTTCGATCCGCGCAACAATGCGCCGCGCGTTGGCCGCATCCTGATGGCCCGGGGCCGCGATGCGGCGGATGTGCCGCTGGTCCAGACTTTTGGGCCGCATATGCTGCGCCATTTCCAGGTGTGGATGGAGCAGTTGCCGGACTGAGCGTTAAGCCAGTTGCGCTCGGATCGCCTGTAATTCGGCCTTGCGCGCTTCGCTGACGGTCGGGTAGGCGAGGTTCAGCGCGTCCATTTTCTCCAGCAATATCCTCGACACGATCAGCCGCGCCGAAAGCTTGTCGTCGGCGGGAATGATGAACCAGGGCGCGTCCTCGGTGCTGGTTTCGGACAGGCAGATTTCATAGGCGCGGCGGTAATCGTCCCAAAAGCCGCGCTCGTCGATGTCGGCCTGCGAAAATTTCCAGTTCTTTTCCGGCTCGTCGATGCGGGCGAGAAAGCGCTTGCGTTGCTCCTCCTTCGACAGATGGAGAAAGAATTTCAGCACATGGACATTATTGGCGCCGAGGTGCCGTTCGAAGCCGCGAATGGAGCGATAGCGCTCCTTCCAGAAATCCGTCGTCGTCGCCGAGCGTTAGCCCTTCGGTTTGCAAAAGCTCGGGATGGACGCGGACGATCAGCACGTCCTCGTAATAGGAGCGGTTGAAAATGCCGATCTGGCCGCGCTCCGGCAGAGCCTGCATCGAACGCCAGAGAAATTCGTGCCCCAACTCGGCGCCGCCGGGATGCTTGAAACTGGTGACCTCGACAGCCCTGCGGATTGACTCCCGGACATCACGTGGCTGATGCGCCGTCCTTGCCCGCCGCGTCCATCGCCTGAAAGATCAGCAGCAGCGCATGGCTATTGCCGGCATAAAGCTTTCGCTGCATGTCGCTGAGCCGCGCGACGTGATGGGCGAGCATGCGCATGATATTCGTCCTTCGAGGCGATAGACCGGTTTGATCCGCGTCGGCCATTTCGCCGAGATCGACCTTCTTGTTTTCTTTGACGCGAAATTTTTTCGTGTGGATAGCAATCTTGTCCTTGGGCACTGTTTTCTCCTCTCAGGGAATCAGCACCGCCGCGCCCTCGAAGGCGCCAGCGCGCAAATCGGCAAGCGCGCGCATTGGCGTCGGTCAGCGGGATAAGCTTTGTCGTCGGTCTCGATGCCGAGTTGCGGCGCGAGGCGCAGAAATTCGACGCCGTCGCGCCGGGTGAGATTGGCGACCGAGACCAGCTGGCGCTCCTCCCACAGCAGCGCATAGGGAAAGCTCGGAATGTCGCTCATGTGGATGCCGGCGCAGACCACCGCGCCGCCCTTGCGCACGCTCTTAAGCGCGAGCGGAACCAGCGCGCCGACGGGCGCGAAGATGATGGCGGCGTCGAGTTTTTCCGGCGGGGCCTCGTCGGAGCCGCCGGCCCAGACCGCGCCGAGCGAAAGGGCGAAATTTTGGCCCGCATGATCGCCCGGCTTGGTGAAGGCGAAGACGTCGATGCCCCTGTTTCGTCGCGACCTGAGCCAGAATATGCGCGGCGGCGCCGAAGCCATAGAGGCCCACCCGCTCCAGCCGCCCGGCGCTGCGCAGGGCGATCTTGAAGACGCGCCAGCCGATCAGCCCTGCGCAGAGCAGTGGCGCGAGGCGCGAATCCTCGCCTGTTTCGCCGAGCGGAAAGGCGAAGCGCGCGTCGGCGATGGTCATGGTCGCAAAGCCGCCGTCGCGTGAAAAGCCGGTGAATTCGGGATTGTCGCAGAGGTTTTCATGGCCGGTGACGCAGGGGGCGCAGGCTCTGGCAGGTATGGCCAAGCCAGGGCACGCCGATGCGCTCGCCGATCTGCAATCCGCTGACGCCGGGGCCAAGCCGATCGATGCGTCCGACGATTTCATGGCCGGGAATGATCGGGACGCGCGGATTGGGGAATTCGCCGTCGACCACATGGAGATCGGTGCGGCAAACCCCGCAGGCGGAGATTTTCAGCCGGATTTCGCCGGGGCCGGGGAGGGGATCGGGGCGCTATCGATTACAGCGGCGCTCCGATCCGGTTCAACACCATGGCGCGCATAAAAGGCCTCCACCCTGACAAAGCGCAGTGTCGACCCGACGCAAGGCGACTGTCAAACGAGAGGCCAAAAACCCCGCGTTGCCGAGGCCGGGGTTTCAGGCTAATGGACCCGCTTGATTTCAGTAGGGGAGAATGGCGTTGGGCCTTGTTAAGTTCCCGGCGGCGCGCCTGGCGCAGGCCTTGCGCTTCGGTGTCCTGATTTGCGCTTTGCTGAGCGGCGGCGCAGCGTGGGCGGATGACGCGCACCCGCTCAAACCCGTCCCGACCGGCAGCCCGCGCGAGACGCTGATGGGCTTTCTCGCAACCACCGATGCGCTCTATGGCTTGCGCACGGGACCTGCTCACCAGCTACGCGGATTCCGGCCGCCTTTACCTGAATGCGGAAGAAAAAGCCAAGCAATCGAGCGTCGGCGACCTGGTTCCGCGCGCTGTCGCCGATCTCGATACGTCGCAGATTTCCCCGGTGCTCACCGATACGATCGGAGTCGGAACGCGCCCTGTTGCTGCGCGAGGTCCTGGATCGCATCGATATTCCCGCCGCGGCCGAAATTCCGGACCGCGCCGAAATGACGCGGCTCGGACTGAAGAAATGGCGCGTGCCGGATACAGAAATCGATCTTGTCCTGATCGAGGACGGGCCTCGCGCGGGGCAATATCTCGTATCGGCCGAAACGCTGGAGCGCTTGCCCGATTTCTTCGCGCGAGTAAAAAGCCTCCCCGAAAAGTCCAAAATCACGCGCGCGCTGCTTAAGGCGATGGCGCGACTGAACCCCGACCCCTACGGGACGGTCTACGACGCTTATCTGAGTTCGCCTGCGGCTCTGGGGCGCTTGGTGCCGCCCAGGTGGCTGATGGCCATGCCCGCCTGGGCCAAGGTGAGGGTGGTCGGGCTCGCGCCTTGGCAATGGTTTGGAGTGGCGCTCGGCCTGGCCTTAAGCGCGTTGCTGATTTCGGTCGTCAACCGGTTCAGGATAAGCTTGAAGCGCCGCAGGGGCGACCGCGACGGGCCGAAATGGCATGCCTTGCTGATCCCCGTCGCCGTCATTTTCCTGGCCGGTCTGGCCTTGCCGACCCTATGGGGCATTCTTCGGATCGGCGACGCACCGCGCGTTATTCTGGCCTATGCCGAGACCACGGTGAGCACTCTGGCCGCAGCCTGGCTGTGCATGGTCGGCGCCGTTCTGATCAGCGACGTTATTGTCGGATCGGAGCGTCTCGATACGGGGAGTCTCGACGGACAGCTTCTCCATCTCGCCGCACGGATTGTCGGCGTGGTTGCCGCGGTCGCCGTATTGATCAAGGGAGCCCGACGCCTTGGGGCTGCCGGCCTATTCGGTGGTCGCCGGTCTCGGCGTCGGTGGTCTGGCGGTGGCGCTGGCGGCGCGCGACAGCGTGGCCAATCTGCTCGGCTCCATTCTCATCATGTTCGAGAAACCCTTCCGGGTCGGCCATCTGGTCAACATCGCGGGCAATACCGGCAAGGTCGAAAATGTCGGCTTTCGCAGCACGCGAATTCGCACGCTCGACAATTCGCTGATCTCGATCCCCAATAATTCAGTGGTCAACACCACGGTCGAGAACCTGTCTCTGCGTCCGCAACGACGGCAGAAATTTCTCGTGCAAGTCACCTATGACACGACGCGGAAAAAACTGGACGCGCTGCTCGAGGGGATACGACAGATCCTGAGAGAGCATCCCTTCGCCAATGGCGCGAATTCTCGCGTCCGGTTCAACGATTTCGGCGAAAGCAGCCTCAATATGCTGGTGATCGTCCATCTCATGACCGATGATCCGCGCAGGAACTCGAATATCGCGAGGACATCCTGCTGCGGATCATGGATCTCGTGACGGAGATGGGGGTGGAATTGGCCTTCCCGACACGCACGCTCTACTGGCAAGCGGTCCGCCTTCGCCCGTGTTTGAACGCGCAATCGCTGAAAAGGCCGATGTTTAACCGAGAGTCCAGGCGAAGACGCTGGCCGAAACCAGGCCGAGAGCGAAAAGGCCCCATTCCAATTGGCCCCAGATCGTGACGACTTCGCGCGAGTCGGCATCCGCCGGCGCGGACAGCAGCCGGTTGTTGAGCGGCACAATAACGAAATAGGTGTAGGGCCAACTCGCCACCGCGATCAGCGCGCCGACCAGCCAGCGGATGTCGCCGCCCTGGCTGAAGGCGGCGAGACCTGAGATAGCCGCCAGCAAGGCAAGGCCACCGAGGAGCGCGAAGCCGCGCCGGTCGCTGGGGCCCATTGCGCATCAACGACGAATCATCGAGCGCCAGCCGCGCCGGTTGCTCGACGAAGTGACGTAAAGCACGCGCCGGCGAAGCCCGAAGCGAAACCCAGTGCGAGAAGACCTGAGAGCATTGCCGCCGCCTTTGAAAATACGCGCGCCTTGCACGGCGACTCCGCCTTCTAGCTCTTTTGCGCAGGAACCGGAAGATTTTTCAGCTCAGGCTTTCGTGGAAGCTTGTCGCTCGTTAACCTTTCCTGAACGAGCCTTTGGCACGATATGTGCTATGCAGCAATTGCTTATGCGCGCTGTCCAGACCCGGCTGGAGACAGTCCGGGCCTGTTCAACACCTTGTCAAAAGGAATCGAACGATGCCGTTATCGAGCTGTGTTTATTGCGGTTTACCAACGCGGATTCATTTCGCCTGGTGTCAGGAAAGCGGAGCCAAGGGCGACATGCCGCTCGAAGCGCTGCGTCCCGGAGCTGTGGTCGCCGAAGCCCGCGAATTGCGCTATTGCAAGCCGGTTGGAAAGCAAAAAGCCCGGCGCTGATCGGCCCGAAGCTTAATATCGGCTTCGGACGGGCGTTTGCCCATGGTTCGAGACGGTCTTTTCAAGGCCCCCTCACCTAGGATGTTAATGAATTCAAAGAAGTAGCCGACGGCCATGGGCGCGTCTAGAACCTCATCCTGAGGAGCGCCCGTAGGGCGCGTCTCGAAGGGTGGGCCGCATAGGAGGCATCGCGGAAACATTGCAAAAGGCGCGTTTTCGGTCCAGTAGTGACGGCCTCTTTCCCAGCAGAAATGGCCGGACCCCGATAATGAAACGCGCCTTGTCCGTCACCCGCGAAGACAATTTCCCCGAATGGTATCAGGCCGTGGTCGATCAGGCCGATCTGGCCGAAACCTCGCCGGTGCGCGGCTGCATGATCATCAAGCCCTGGGGCTGGGGGATCTGGGAGCTGGTGCAGGCGGCGCTGGACAAGCGCATCAAGGAAACCGGCCACGAGAACTGCTATTTCCCGCTGTTCATCCCGCTGAGCTTCATCGCGCAGGAAGCGAGCCACGTCGAAGGCTTCGCCAAGGAAATGGCGGTGGTCACCCATCACCGGCTGAAGGCCGTCGATGGCAAGCTGGTGGTCGACCCGACTCGGAGCTGGAGGAGCCGCTGATGGTGCGTCCCACCTCTGAAACCATCATCGGCGACGCGTTCGGCGCTGGGTCAGCTCCTATCGCGACCTGCCGATCCTGGTCAATCAATGGGCCAACGTCGTGCGCTGGGAAATGCGCACCCGCATGTTCCTGCGCACCACCGAATTCTTGTGGCAGGAGGGCCATACCGCCCACGCGACCCGCGAAGACGCGCTGGAAGAAACGTTGAAGATGCTCGAAGTCTATCGCGAATTTGCGGAAGATGTTCTGGCCATGCCGGTGATGGTCGGCGAAAAGCCGGAGAATGAGCGTTTTCCCGGCGCCGACGCGACCTACGCCATCGAAGCGATGATGCAGGACGGCAAGGCCCTTCAGGCCGGCACCTCGCATTATCTTGGGACCAATTTCGCGCAAGCCCTGAACATCCGCTTTCAGGGGGCGGAGGGCGAACTGGCTTATTGCCACACGACGAGTTGGGGCGTCTCCACCCGGCTGATCGGCGGCGTCATCATGACCCATGGCGACGATGACGGTTGCGCCTGCCGCCGCGCATCGCGCCGCAACAAGTGGTGATCGTGCCCATGTTGCGTGAAAAGCCTGAGGACGCCGAGGTGCTGGCCTATTGCGAAAAGCTCAAGGCCGAACTCGACGGGCTTGTCGCCTTCGGCCAGCCTTTGCGCGCAAAACTCGACAAGAAGGCCGCCCGCGCCGCCACCAAGCGTTGGGATTGGGTGCGCCGTGGCGCGCCGGTCATTCTGGAGGTCGGACCGCGCGATGCGGCGAGCGACAAGGTCACGATGATTCGCCGCGACAAGCTCTATGAGGGCGAAAAGGTCCGTTCGGAACTTCTCACGCGAGAAGCCTTCAAGGAAAATGTTGCGGGACTGCTCACGGAAATCAGGCCAATCTCTTCGCCGAGGCCAAGGCGCGTCTCGACGGCAATATCCGCTCCGACCTGCTGAATTTTGAAGCGATCACCGCGTTTTTCGGCAAGGCGGCCGAGGACGACGACAAGGGCGGCGCCTTCAAGGGCTGGGTGCGCGCGCCGTGGTCGCGTCCGACCGGCGCCGACCTCGAACAGGTCGAGACGCGGCTCAAGGCGCTCAAGCTAACCTTGCGCAATGTTCCCGCCGGTAACCGGGCCGCCTACAGGCGTTTGCGTCTTCACCGGGCGCCCTGCCGTCGAAGACATCATTATCGCCCGGTCCTACTGAACCTCCCGCCACGGCTGAAGCTTGATTTGGGTCTTTTCCAAACGGCAGGACCTTTACAGTGCGGCCATGGCGACCTAGGGCTGTCACAAAAGTTTCGTGAAATTGTCATCTCCGGAGGCGCCATGCTCGGCTGGTTTCAGGCACTGATGCCGAAAGAGGAAAAGTTTTTCGATCTGTTCGAAAAACACGCGGCGATTACGTTGGCCGCCGCTCACTCCCTCCGCGCGCTGCTGGACGGCGGCGACAAGGTTGCAGCATTGCGAGTCCGTCTTCCAATATGAGGAGGACGCCGACGCCGTGGCGCATGATGTCGTTCAGGCGCTGCGGCGCACCTTCATCACGCCCTTCGATCGCGGCGACATCCAGAGCCTGATCGACGACATGGACGACGCCGTCGACCAGATGAGGCAGACCGTGAAAGCGATTCGCCTGTTCGATGTCGTCGTCTTCGAACCGGGCATGGTGCGGATCGGCGATCTGGTGGTGGAATCGGCGCAAGTCGCCGTGGAGACTTGCCGCTGTTGCGTTCGCTCAACGCCAACGCGGCGCGCATTCATGCCGCCAATGAAAAAACGGTTCAACCTGGAGGAGGATTCCTACCAGCCTCTATCTTCAGGGATTGAAAGCCTTGTACCTGCAGCACAAGGACGACCATCCTATGGGTTATATTGTCGGGGCCGAGATTTACGGCCATCTCGAAAAAATTGTCGATTGTTTCGAGGATTTCGCCAATCGTATCAGCGGCATTTGCTCGAACACATGTAAGGTCTAGCCATGGACGCCGCCAATTGGTATTGTTCGCGCTCATCGCCGTCGCGCTGCTGTTCGATTTTTTGAACGGCCTGCACGACGCCGCCAATTCCATCGCCACCATCGTTTGACCCGGGCGCTGGGGCCGCAATATGCCGTGCCTGGGCCGCCTTCAATTTCATCTCTTTTTTGGTTTTCGGCTTTCAAGTGGCGAAAACCATCGGCACCGGCATCGTCTCTCGCCCAGCGTCATCACCGATCAGGTGATCTCCGGCGCCTCTCAGTGGGCGCGATTGTCTGGAATATCATCACCTGGCTGGCCGGCATTCCCTCGTCCAGTTCGCATGCGCTGGTCGGCGGATTGGTCGACGCGGGCGTCGCCCGTTCGGGCCTGCACGCCATCGTTTGGGCCGGTCTGAGCAAGCTGTCGCGGTTGCGATCTTTCTGTTGCCGGGGCTCGGCTTCGTCCTCGCCTTGCTGCTGGTGCTTGGGGGTCACCTGGGGCTTCGGCGCACACCATGCTCGGCGCGGTTTAGGTCACGCTATTTTCCGCAAGGTGCAATCGTATCGGCCTCGGCTGTACTCGCTGGGGCATGGCGGCAACGACGCACAAAAGACCATGGGCATCATCACCGCGCTGCTCTTCGCGCATGGCGATGGCGGCGCCTTTCATGTTCCGCTCTGGGTCGTGCTGTCCTGCCAGGCGGCCATGGCGCTCGGCACCCTTGTTCGGCGGCTGGCGCATCGTCCACACCATGGGATCGAAAATCACCCGCCTGACGCCGATGCAGGGCTTTTGCGCCGAAACCGGCGGCGCGCTCGACCCTGTTTCTGGCGACGGCGCTCGGCGTTCCCGTCTCGACCACCCATACGATCACCGGCGCCATCGTCGGCGTCGGCGCGGCGCGGCGCATCTCCGCCGTGCGCTGGAACGTGGCGCAGAGCATCGTCGTCGCCTGGGTGCTCACCATGCCGATGGCGGCGCTGATCGCCGCTCTGGCTTATGCGTGCGCCGGGTGGCTGCAATGAACCGAAGCAGCCCCGCCAAGGCGCGGAAGAAAGTCAAGAAGATCGTCCAGGAGTTCCTCG
>CAWFBN010000101.1:0-17207 GCA_963813955.1 uncultured Alphaproteobacteria bacterium
GCCCGATTTCCCGCCCTTCATTTCCCTGCGGCCACCACGCCGACGATCGGCCCCATCGGCAAGGTAAAATCGTCGCGGTCGAGTTCGGGCGCATAGAGCGCGGAAATCGATCCGTCGAGAAACAGCGCGTTGTCGCAACCGGAGCTTGTCGCGGAACAGGCTGGCGAACTGATAGAATGTGACGGGCTGATTCGGAGATGGCGAAGACCGGCGTGGCCATCGTGGTCAACGACGCCGACGCCATTGCGCAATTTCGCCGAGGTTCCATCGGCATTTATGCGCGGGTGGATCTTGCCGTTGAGCACCAGCATCGGGCCGGATTGCGTCGCGTAATCCACAGCCGGTCGCCCGGCGAGGAAATGCGAGGTTTCCCGCACGCAGGGCCTGACCGCCGCCGACAAAGAAAACGCCATTCGGCTTGAGGTGGAAATTGGCGGCGCCGCCGCGCGTGTTGGCGCGGCTTCATCTCGACGCCATGCTCGATGTAAAGCCCGACCGGCGCGTGGCGGTCGTCATACATGCCGCCGTTCATGCCGAAAATCAGCTTTTCGCCGGGCTTGAGGCTTGCCCGCCACCGCTTCGAAACTGGCGAAAGGCTCGCCATCGGAACCCCGCCAGAACAAGCGCAGATCGTCCTTGTTTGGGATCGAAGCGGCAAATCGTGAAAGATTGCCCGCCTTGCGCCATATCGACGCAGGGCGCGGCGCAAGCCGGCGCGCCGCATAGTCCAGCAGGACCGGCAACAGCATCAGGATCGCTGCGCGCGGGGCGGATTTTAGTATTGCTAAAATCACCAAAATCTCTAAGCCTTGGCGCCATGAAGCTGGCGGATTGGTTGCGCAAATCCGGCATGAGCCGGATCAAGAGTTTTCACGGCGGCTTGGCGTGACGCCCGGCGCCGTGAGCCAGCTTGTGCAATCACGAAAGCGTCTGGATGTCACGAGATACCGCACAGGCCATGGCGCGCGAAACCCAGGGCGCCGTGACGCCCAACGACTTTCTGCCCGACGTTGCGGGCGAGGACAAGATGCTGGAGGCTTCCATGTCGCAATTCCGTTCCTTTGGCCGTCGAAGCGATCCGTCGCGGCGAGATCGTCATCGTCACCGACGACGACGACCGCGAAAACGAGGGCGATCTGGTGATGGCCGCTGGCCGGTGCACGCCGGAGAAAATGGCCTTTATCATCCGAAATTGCTGCGGCATCGTCTGTGCGCCGCTCTCCGCCGACGAAGCGCATCGCCTGCATCTACAGCCGATGGTGGCCGAAAACGACGCGCCGCTCGGCACCGCCTTCACCGTCACCGTCGATGTCAAGCATGGCCTCACCACCGGCATTTCGGCCGAACAAAGGGCCAATACCGTGCGCGGCCTCGCCAATAATAATTTCGGCGCCAGATCATTTTCGTGCGGCCCGGCCATGTCTTTCCGCTGATCGCGCGCGAAGGAGGTGTGCTGATGCGCTCCGGCCACACCGAGGCGGCGGTCGATCTCTGCAAACTGGCCGGCCTGCCGCCGGTCGGCGTGATCTGCGAACTGGCCAATGACGACGGCACGGTCATGGTCGGCCCGCAAATCGCCGCCTTCGCCGAAAAGCACAAGCTCCACCAGATTTCTGTGGATGACCTCATCGCCTATCGCCAGGCGCGTGAAAGCCTGGTCGAGCGCGTCGCCGCCTTTCCAGTCAACACGCGGAATTCGGCGAGTTTACCGGCTACGCCTTCGTCACCCCGTTTAATTCGGTGCAGCATTTCGCGCTGGTCGCCGGCGAGATCGGCGATGGCCGCGACATTCCGGCGCGGTTGCATCGCGCCAACATCATCGGCGACGTTTTTGGCGGCGGCGTGTCGATCAACTCGGCGCTGAAATCTTTCACGAGCGGAGGGCGCGGCATATTGGTCTATCTGCGCGACGGCGCGGCGGGCGTGCCGGCCAATCTGGTGGGCCAGCAGGAAGATCAGGCACGGAAACGATGCGCGCGCGGAATTGGCCCGATATTGGCGTCGGCGCGCAAATCCTGCGCAACCTCGGCGTTTCCTCGATATTCGCCTGCGCACCAACGCGCCGCGCAAATATGTCGGGCTGGCGGGCTTCGGCATTGAAATCATTGGCATCGAGGACGGCGCAAAATGAGTGAGGACGAGCTTCGCCACCGGCGAAAATGGCGAAACGCAAGCAGGTTCAGGACGCCGAAGTCGCCGGAAGACGATCGAGTCCAAAGGCCTGCTGATCGTCACCACCGGTCCCGGAAAGGGCAAGTCCACCGCCGCCTTCGGGCTGATCTGCGCGCCCTCGGCCAACTGGCGGATCGGCGTGGTGCAATTCGTCAAAGGCCTGGGAGACCGGCGAGCGCAGGCGCTGGAACGGTTCGGCGATCAGGTGAGCTGGCACACGCTGGGCGAGGGCTTCACCTGGGAGACGCAGGACCGCGACGCGACCTCGCGCCGCCGCCCGCGCCTGGGAAAAGGCGCCGAATTGATGGCGGATCACACGATCAAAATGCTGGTGCTCGACGAGCTGAACATCGCCTTGCGCTACGAGCATCTGCCGCTCGACGAGGTGGTGGCCGAACTGTCGGCGCGGCGGCCCGATCTGCATGTCGTCGTGACGGGGCGAAACGCGAAGCCGGAACTGATCGCCGCCGCTGATCTGGTGACGGAAATGCAGGCGGTAAGCACCATTTCGCCGCCGGGGTGAAAGCGCAGCAGGGCATCGAGTTTTGATGAGAAAAATCGCCCGAGCAGATGCGCGCCAGAGCGCCTGCTCCCGCATTTTGCGGGAGAAGGTACATCGCCAACCATCAGCAACGATCATGTCGAAGACAAATTGAGACCGAATGCCGCATTAAGATATATCCAGGCCTATCAACCGTACTACCGCCCCCCGCAAGCGGGGCGGGGGCGACGGAAGCTTCTGCCATCACGCAGGCCCTGATGTTTCAGGGCGGGTCGATGTCGGCAAATCCTTGCTGGTCGACGGAATATGCCGCGCCTTCGCCCAGCAGGGAATGCGCGTAAAGCCGTTCAAGCCGCAGAATATGTCGAACATCGCCGCCGTGACGGCCGATGGCGGCGAGATCGGGCGGGCGCGGCGCTTCCAAGCCCGCGCCTGTTTTTGCACACCGAGCGTCCGCATGAATCCGCTGCTGCTCAAACCGCAGAGCGAGATCGGCTGGCGGATCGTGGTGCAGGGCAAAATTTTCGCAACCGCCAAGGCCCGTGATTAGCAGGCGCTCGAGCCGCAGATGATGGAATTCGTTGCGGATAGTTTTTCAAAACTGCGGCGACGCCGGTGGTGCTGGTCGAAGGCGCAGGCAATCCGGACGAGGGAATTTGCGCCGGGGCGATATCGCCAACATCGGTTTCGCGCGGGCCGAGAATGTCCCGGTGGTGCTGATCGGCGACATCGATCGTGGCGGCGTGATCGCGCAGATCGTCGGGACCAAGGCGGTGCTCGACCCGGCCGACGCCGACATGGTGAGCGGCTTTGTCGTCAACAGGTTTCGCGGCGACGCCAGCTCTTTTCGCCGATGGCATGCGACCTGATCGCGGAAAAATCCGGCTGGCCGGCGCTGGGGCTGATCCCGTTTTTCGCCGACGCCGCGCGCCTGCCCGCCGAAGACGCCATGGCGCTGGCGCGGCGCGATAATTTTTCGGGCGGCAAGACGGTCATCGCCGTCCGATGCTGCCGCGCATCAGCAATTTCGACGATTTCGACCCGCTGAAAATGGAGCCGGACGTGCGGCTGGTCATGGTCGCGCCAGGCGAACCTCTGCCGGTTTGCGATCTGGTCATCCTGCCCGGCTCGAAGGCCACCATCGCCGACCTCGCCTTTTTCCGCGCGCAAGGCTGGGACGTGGATCTTCCGCCCACGCGCGGCGAGGCGGCAAAATTCTCGGCATTTGCGGCGGCTACGGATGCTCGGCCGAAAGATCGCCGATCCATTCGGCATGGAGGGGGCTGCCGAGCGAGGTCGCAAGGCTCGGACTGCTGGATGTCGAGAACGAATTGACCGCCGACAAGGTTTTGCGCGCTTGCGCGGGCGTCTCGACGGAAGGCGCGGCTTTCTCGGGATATGAGATGCATGTCGGGCTGACACAGGGGCCTGACAGCTCCCGACCCATGCTAACATTTGCGGACGGACGCGGCGACGGCGCGCAATCGCCGGAGGGCGACATCCGCGCCTGCTATGTCCACGGCCTGTTCGCCCACGAAGGTTCGCGCATGCCATGTTGCGCTGGATCGGCGCGGAGACCTGGACCTCGCCTATGAGGCGGAGGTCGAGCGCACGCTCGACGCCTTGGCCGATCACCTCGCGCGGCATGTCGATCTGGACGCGCTGCTCGCTCTGGCGAAATAAAAAGCGTCATTGCGAGCGAAGCGAAGCAATCGACACTCACAAATGGATTGCTTCGCTTCGCTCGCAATGACGAATTAAGAGGCAAAGAAAAGCACAACCGCCAGCGCGCCGATCTGCATGGCGCAGGCGCGTCGATAGAGCGCCAGAGCGCGAAAAAGTCGGCGGCGTCGAGATCGGCGCGGCCGTCGCCCATAAAAACATCGTCGACGTTTTCGCCGCCATAGACGCGCGGACCGGCCAGTTTGAAGCCGAGCGCGCCGGCCATAGCCGCCTCGGCCATCCGGCATTGGGCGAACGATGTTTTCGCGATCCGCCGCACCGCGCGCCATGCCTCGCGGGGATCGGCGCCGGGCGAAAAAGACGCCGCGAAAATCAGCCACAGCGCGGCGAGGCGCGAGGCCGGCAGGTTTATAAGATCGTCAAAACGCGCCGCCGCCCAGCCGAAAGAGAGATAGCGTTCGTTCTTGTGGCCGATCATCGAATCCGCCGTATTGGCCGCCTTGTAGAGCGCGCCGCCGGGAAGGCCGAACACGGCGAGCCAAAAAGCCGGCGCGACAACGCCATCGGAAAAATTCTCGGCCGGACTCTCGACCGCCGCGCGGGAAACGCCAGCGACGTCGAGCGCCGCCACGTCGCGTCCGACGATGAGCGCCACTTTTCCGCGTCCGGCTTCCAGACCTTCGGTCGAAAGCGCCTGGGCCACGGCGGCGACATGGTCATGGAGACTTCGCTGCGCTGTCAGCGACGAGGCGAGACAGGCCAAAAGCGCGAAGCCGAGCAGGTTTTTGGGCGCGAGCGCGGTCAAACCCATCGCCACGGCGGCCGTCGCCGCCAGCACGAGGACGAGCGCGAGCACGCCGCGCGCGCTTGCGCTGGGCGTCCGGCCAGTCGGTGCGGTTGAGCGCAAGCTCCAGACGCGCGATAAGGGCGCCGATCCACGCGACAGGATGGCGTAAAACGGCGTAGACAGGCGCCGGATAGCCGAAAAGGGCTTCGACGATCAGGGCGGCCAAGGCGAGGGAAATGGTGAAAGCGGACAAAGTGAGCACTGCTTTGGAGACGAATCGCAGGGCGGAAACGGCGTTAGCCTATCACGGCGGCGGGCTGGCCGCCGCTCGGCGGCGTTTTCCCGAGGCGCCGGAGCCCTGGCTCGATCTTTCCACCGGCATCAACGCCCTGCCCTATCCGGTCGGCGCCTTGAGCGCGGCGGCTTTTTCGCGCCTGCCCGAGGCCTCGTCCATCGCCGCCCTCGAAGCGGCCGCCGCGCGCGCCTTCGGCCTGGGCGGCGTGCGGAGGCCGTCGCGGCGCCGGGCACGCAAAGCCTGATCCAGATCCTGCCGCGCCTGTTGCCCGCCCGAAAAGTCGCGATCCTCGACTTTACCTATGCCGAGCATGAGCATGTCTGGGCCGCGAGCGGCGCCGAGGTGAAGACGCGCCAAAATCTCGAAGACCTTGCCGCCGCCGATGTGGCGATCGTCGTCAATCCCAATAATCCCGACGGGCGGTTGGTCAGCGTGGAAAACCTGCTGGCGCTGGCGCGGAAAATGGCCGCGCAGGGCAAGAGTTTGATCGTCGATGAAGCCTTTGTCGATTTCCTGCCGCCGGACGCGAGCCTCGCGCCGCATCTGCCCGTCGCCCCGACTGATCGTGCTGCGCTCTTTCGGCAAGACTTTCGGTCTGGCCGGCCTGAGGCTTGGCTTTGCCTTGTGCGACCCCCGAAATGGCGGCGCGGTTGCGCGGCGCGCTCGGTCCCTGGGCGGTCAGCGGCGCGGCGGTGGAAATCGGCGCACGCGCCTATGCCGACCGCGAATGGCTGATGCAGAGCGCCGCACGGCTCGAAAAGGACGGCGCGCGCCTCGACGTGGTTCTGCGCGACGCCGGTTTCGAAATTCTCGGCGGGACGCCCTTGTTCCGCCTCGCCCGTCACGCCGAGGCGCGCGAAATTTTCGCGCGTCTGGGCGCGGCGGCGTTCTGACCCGCCCCTTCGCCGCCCAGCCGGAAGTTCTGCGTTTCGGCATTCCGCATGGCGACGCGGAATTTCAACGTCTGGCGAGAATTTTGTTCGGCCCGTAAATGGCGCTTTTTTGTCGAGACGCCGGTCAGCCACGAATCCGTGACAGAAGTTGCAGCGCGCTCGTTTCTTCGCGCGGAAGGGGCGCATCCGCGGCGAGAAGGCCGCAGGATCGCAATTCCAGACCGATCCGGCGAGGAACGGCGTTTTCAGGCCGGCTTGGCTCATTGCCGCTTCATCGATCAAGATATCGCTGGCGGCGCCCTGGGCGATGACGCGGCCTGTTTTGAAAAGGGCGACGTCATCCGCAAAATGCCAGGCGAGATCGACATCATGAGTGGTGAAGACAAGAGTCGTCCCCATGGCCTCAAGCTGTTGCAGCACGGTCAGGAAATGCGCCGACCCCAGTTGGTCGAGGCCGGCGGTAGGCTCGTCGAGCAGCAGAATTTCAGGGCGCATCGCCACAGCTCCCGCGATGGCGGCGCGCTTCTTCTGGCCGAACGACAGCATATGCGTCGCGCGGTCCGCTAAGTCGGCGATGTGTAGCGCCGCCAAAGCCTCATCGACGCGCTGGCGCGCCTCTTCGTCGCTCAGGCCCAGATTGAGCGGCCCGAACGAAACATCCTCAGCCACCGAGGCGGCGAATAATTGGTCGTCGGCGTCTTGCAGCACCAGGCCGATGCGTCGCCGCCAATTCGAGAGTTCAGCACGAGTATAGCCGGTCGTCGCGCCGTCAAGCAGCACCTGGCCCGAGGCGGGCCGCAATGTGCCGTTCAGGTGCAAGAGCAAGGTGGTCTTGCCGGCGCCGTTGGGACCGAGGATGGCCAGCCGTCGACCGCGTTCAATCCGAAGATCGAGCCCCAGCAGCGCGGGAAAGCCACCTGGATAAGCATAGGTCAATCCATGAGCTTCGAGCAAAATCATGACAGATAAATTCCTGTCGCCGCAATTGCGGCCTCAACCAGAAGAACCAAGCCCAGAGACGGCATGGATGTTTTGATGCGCTTCGACAGCACCCGCATTTCTCCGTTCCAGCCCCGCGCCGCCAGCCCCACTTCCAGCCGGCGCGCCCGGCCAAGGGCGCGCGGCAACAGATTGGCGATCAACAGCCCCAGCGAGCGCAGGCGCCGTTTTGCGCCGAAATGACCAAGCCGGGCGGCTTGCGCCGAATCCATCGCCATCGCCGTATCTCCCAGCAGGAAAAGGAAGCGATACATGAGCAGTGCGATTTCAGCGATTTCAGCGGGCAGGCCCAATCGACGCAGCCCAGCGATCAAATCGGTGGCCGGCGTCGTCAGCGCCAGGAACAGCAGACAGGTCAAAGCGGCGAAGGAACGCGCCGCGAGCCTCGCCGCCGCCGTCAAGCCACCGGGCGCCAACTTAAATCCGCTCGCATTCACCTGAACCGCCAGCGAAAAAGCCCCGACCAGCAGGAAGCCCAAGGGCGCCGCCACGCAGGCCAGCCAGACTTTTGGCGGCACGCGCGCGCCCCCCAGAGCCGCCGACGTCATGACCACCGCGACCATCGGCGCCCCCGGACCCGGCGGCAGAGCGATAGCGAGCAGCAACATGCCGAGGGCCAGAGTGGCCTTTTCAGTCAGGGAACGATGGCGCCAGCGGTTGAGGTGGGCGGCCCTATCGACCGGCGACATTGCCGCGCGACGACTGACGACGCCCGATCACATAGCCAAGGAACCCGGCGCCCAGAGCCGCCTGCAACGAGAACAACAGGTTCTCGACCTCATCGCTCGGCGGTTTCCACAAGGGCTGGAACCAAGGCGTATAGCCGGGAACAGCTTCCTGGATCGCCTCCGTTCCGAGGTCGTCGGAGCCTTTGAACGCGCCGCCCAGACCGGGGATGACGAGCGGCGCGACGACGATGGCGACGGCGCCGGCGAGCAAAAAGACGGAACGATGGATCGCCATTATCTCGTCTCCCCGGCGAGAAACGCGATCTCGTCGCCTTTGCCGGCGCGGCCGGACAGGGCGTCCATGACCACGACGGTCAGAAAGCCTTCGGCGATCGCCAGTGGTATCTGGGTGATGGCGTAAATGCCGCCGAACTTCAGCATGGCGCCGAGGAAACCGGAGGCGGGATCGGGATAGGCCAAGGCCAGTTGCACCGAAGTCGTGGCGTAAGTGGCGAGATCGCCCAGAGCCGCGGCGAAGAACACAGCCACGCCGATGGAGGCGCCGAGCTTGCTTAAGCCGCGCCAGATCGCCCAGGAAACCCAGGGGCCGACGATGGCCATGGAGAAGACATTGGCGCCGAGCGTGGTCAGGCCGCCATGGGCCAGCAGCAGCGCCTGGAACAGCAGGATGATGGTGCCCACAACCGCCATCACCGCAGGCCCGAAAATGATGGCGCCGAGGCCCGTGCCGGTTGGATGCGAGCAGGAGCCGGTGACGCTCGGCATTTTCAACGCCGACAAGACAAAGGCGAAGGCGCCAGTGGCGGCCAGCGTCAGCCGCGCTTCCGGGCGCTCGCGAACGATTTTCTTCAGGGAAATGGCTCCGGCGACGACAAAGGGCGTCGATGCGGCAAACCAGCCGATGGCGTGCCCGACCGGCAAAAAACCTTCCATAATGTGCATCATTCCACCTCAGCCGTATGAAGCGCCGTACTATCCGCCCGTTCGTCCGGTCATTGACCGGCGCAAGGAGCACGCCATTCGGGACACCCCGCCCAAGGACGCGTACGACGCAATTTCAACGGCAGGTCTCCTGGCTTGCGGGTCGTCGTGTTTCGGTCCAGCCTTCCCGGTCAGTTTGCTCTCCCCGAGTGGAAATTGGGGAAGCGACCAGTGGCCGATTGCTTTTGCTGCAATCCGAGGGACCGATCCCTCTCCGCTCACAGTTGCGGGGACAGCCGCGGCTTTCGACTTGACATTCGAGGATCGACAAGATCTCCGAGTAGAAAATCGTTTCCGCGTTCCCTTTTAACCCCGCCCGCAGATGCGGAACGAGGAACCGTCGATGTCGTCAAATAAACACGATTTCGTTCCGGGGGCAAGCCCGGATCGGAACGGGCAATCTTCGCGCCCAATGCGACGATGACGGGTCTCCTGGCGCGCAATATTGTGCTCGCCGCAAGGCAAACCTCAATTCTTGAGGTTTTGCGTCGCCGCCAGCGATTGCATGACCTGCTCGGAAATGGATTGCACCGCTCCCGGCGTGTGCGAAATGAAAAGCGTGTTGGTCTTGTCCGATTCCCCGATGGATTTCAGGGTGTCGAAATATTGCGTGACGAGCACCAGTTGCATGACTTCCTTGGCGCTGGCGTCGCCGAGAGCTTTTTGAAAATCCTCGATCGAACCGCGCAAGCCCTCGATGATCGCGCGGCGCTGATTGGCTATGCCCTGCCCCTGCAGGGCCTTGCTTTCCGCCTCGGCCTCGGCCTTTTTGACCACCAGTATTTTCTCCGCCTCGCCGCGCGCCGCCGCCGCGACCTGTTCGCGCTGCGCCGCATTGATGTCGTTCATCGCCGACTTGACCTTGGCGTCGGGGATAATGTCCGTCACCAGGACATTGACGATCTCGTAGCCGAAAGCCGCCATGTCGACATCGAGTTCATGCTTGACGGCGGCGGCTATGCTCGACTGGCTGGCGAAAACTTCGTCGAGCGTCATTCCCGGCACATGGCCGAGCACGACCTGTTCGACATAGGATTTGATCTGCCCCTCGGGATCGGTCAGGCTGTAATAGGCTGCGGAGACTTTTTCGGCCGCACCCTCGTCTGCACCGAAATCGGAATGGTGACGAAGACATTGTCGCGCGTCTTGGTCTCCATGGTCAGCGTCATTTGGTTGACGCGCAGACTCATGCGTCCTTCGAGCTTGTCGATGAAGGGAAATTTCCAGTTCAGACCGGCCTGGGCGCTGCGTAGATAACGGCCGAAGCGGGTGATGATGGCGACCTCCGCCGTCTGCACGGTGAAGAAACTGCCGAAAAAAGCGACAAGCGCAAGAAAAAGCGCGACGGCGACGACAAATGACAAAACAATTTCCATGACATTCAGCCTTCAACGACAAGAATCAACTTCATTGTCGTTGAAGGCCTTGGGTCATGTCAAAGTCAACGCCTGACGACGACGACCTCCAGCCCCCTCGGGCCGACAAACCAGGAAATCACCCAACTCGTCAGGCTGACCACCAGCGAGACGAGGATGGCCGTGCCCAGACCAGCCACCTGAAAACCGCTCAAAAAATGCGAGACCAATTCGACCATCAGACCATTGATGACCAGCAGGAACAGTCCGAGCGTCAGAATAGTGATCGGGATGGTGAGGATGACCAATATGGGCCGCACGATGGCGTTGACAATTCCGAGCAGCAGCGCCGCCCAGATCAGACTCTCGTTCGAGGTGAAGGACACGCCCGGCACGATCAGCGACGCCACCCACAGGCCAACCGCGACGACAGCGGCGCGAATGAGAAAACCAACCATGATCACCTCCAATTGCCAAGCTCAGATCGGCAAAGCCTAGATCAGCATGGCCACGCTTTAACACAAGGCCGTGCGGCGTCTTATCGCAGCGATCTTTTACTAAACAAGGCGACCAGTTCGCTTTGCCGCGACACCCCGGCCTTGGCGAAAACGCGTTTCAATACGGTGCGCGCGGTCGACTCCGCTATGCCGAGTTTTTCCGCCGCCGCCCTGGGCGCCAGCCCAGAGCCGATGAGCGCCGCCACTCTCGCTTCGCCGAGGGTCAGGCCGAGGATATCGCGCACCAACGCCGGGTCGGGCGCGGCGCCGGCACAGGCGTCAACCAGCAGGACCAGGCCACGCGCCCGCGCCAGCAGGTCATGCGACGCCGCGGCGCCCGTTGTCACCGGCAATATATGAAGGGTCAGCGGCGGACCGGCTTCGCTGCGTTCGATGAGGACATGGGCTGGCGCCAGAGTTTCGGTCTTGCTCGCCTGTGTCAGCGCAAGCTCGATTTTTTCGCGCGCAGCCGGGGTCAAGACTGCCGATGACCCATCACAGGCCGAGAAAACGGCGCCGAACGCGTTGCGGGCGACCGCATTGATGAAGATCACTTGCATGTCCGCGTCGACGGCGAACACGCCTATGCCCATCCGGCCCAGAATTTCGCGCATGCCCAGGGTGCAGTTTTCGGCGTCGAACACGCGGATCGACAGGCGTAGCGATCGTTCGATATGTCGCCCGAGATTTTCGATGCGACGCAACTCCTCGGAGCTGAAAAGAGGCTTGTTTTTAGCGCGCTGGACGCTGACGGCGGCGAACACCCCGCTGTCCGGCGAGAGCACGACCGCGGCGAACCATCCCAATCCGTGGCGGGCCAGAAAGCGGGTGTAGATTGGCAAGGTTGCGATTTCTTCGGCGGTCATCACATCGAGATCGGTAATGACGTCGTCGGGCGCCAGAAAGGCGCGTTCAAAACATCGATCCGGACGCGGGTCGTGAACCTGCCAGATCGCGTCATAATCCGCCTGCGCGGCGCTCAGGCCCGGCGAGACGATCGTTCCAAAGCCGCCGCTTTCGCGCCGCCAGATCAAGAGGGCCCCGATATCCCCAGAGCAATCGGCGACCGCCTCAAGCGCCCGCGGCCAAAGCGAAGGTTGCAGCGCCGCATCATAGATGAAATCTACTGCCCGGCTGAAACTTTGATCCATCCGCTCTCCCGACCGAGCCGAATTCAAGGAATTGAAAGCAAGTGTCAAAATAAAACAGGAGTCAACCCGCCCAAACTTGACCAATATCAAGTCACTGAAATAGCATAAATTCCGCAAATTCTACCCCAAATGGGGGATGCATCAAATTCGGGAAGTGTTAACTTTGCCATCGGTGGGCGCCATTTCCGTCCACCAATTTCATCGCAGGTCCTTTTCAAACGCTGCCGACCCTTCGCAAGACCGGGAGGCGCCCGCCGGGAGAGCATTTCGGCCTTGATGGACGAAAATGCTCTCCCGGCGGTTTCAACTCCGCAGGCCGAAGCCTGCCGGGTTTTTATATCCCTGCGATCGCCTCCAGCGGAGCGCGTCCGCGCTTGGCGGCAATCTTGTTGAGCGCCGCGACATAGGCGCGCGCCGAGGCGACCAGAGTGTCCGGATCCGCGCCCTTGCCGCGAAACGACCGTTCCATTTTCCGACAGCCGCACGGAGACTTCCGCCTGCGCGTCGGTGCCTTCGGTCACGGCATGGACCTGAAACAACTCCAGCTTGGCGTCATGCGGCGCCAGCGCGCGGATGGCGTTGAAGATCGCGTCCACCGGGCCGTTGCCGGTCGCCTGATGGGTCTGCTGCACGCCGTCGATGTCCAGCGTCAGCGCGGCGGATTGCGGCCCCTTGGTTCCGGCGATCACCGTCAGCGCCACCACCTTGATGCGCTCATGCGAGGAGGCGATCTCGTCATCCACCAGAGCGGCGATGTCCTCGTCATAGACGATCTTTTTGCGGTCGGCCAAATCCTTGAAGCGGGTGAAGGCGACTTCCAGCCCGTTCTCGCCCAGATCGTAGCCCAGTTCCTTCAGCTTTTCCTTAAAAGCGTGGCGGCCGGAATGCTTGCCCATCACCAGCGAGGTTTTCGACACGCCCACCGTTTCCGGCGTCATGATCTCGTAGGTATGGGCGTTTTTCAGCATGCCGTCCTGATGGATGCCGCTCTCATGCGCGAAGGCGTTCCGGCCGACGATGGCCTTGTTATATTGCACCGGGAAGGAGGTGACCGCCGAAACCAGCTTTGACGCCCGCGTCAGCAGGGTGGTTTCGATGTTGTTGGTGAAGGGCAGGACATCGGCGCGGGTGCGCAGGGCCATGACGATTTCTTCCAGCGCCGCATTGCCGGCCCGCTCGCCTATGCCATTGATCGTGCATTCGATCTGCCGCGCGCCGCCGCAGACGCCGGCGATGGAATTGGCCACCGCCATGCCCAGATCGTCATGGCAATGGACGGAGAAAATCGCCTTGTCGGAATTGGGCACGCGCGCGCGCACCATTTCGAACAGCGCGCGATATTCCTGCGGCGTCGTATAGCCGACGGTGTCGGGAATGTTGATGGTGGTCGCGCCGGCGTTGATCGCCGTCTCCACCGCGCGGCACAAAAAATCATGCTCGGTGCGGGTGCCGTCTTCGGCCGACCATTCGACGAATTCGACATGATTCCGCGCCCGCGCGACGACGACGCGATCAGCTCCAGCACCTTTTCCGGCGTCCATCTGCAGCTTGTACTGCATATGCACCGGCGAAGTGGTGATGAAGGTGTGGATGCGCGGGATGCGGGCATGGCTTGCACCGCCTCGGCGCAGCGGTCGATGTCCTTGGGGGCGGCGCGCGACAGGCCGGCGACGGAGGCGTTTTTCACCCGGCGGGCGACTTCCGACACGGATTCGAAATCGCCCTGCGAGGCGATGGGAAAGCCGGCCTCGATGATATCGACGCCCAAGGCGTCCAGAATATCGGCGACTTCCAGCTTTTCCTCAAAAGTCATCGAGGCGCCGGGGCATTGCTCGCCATCGCGCAAGGTGGTGTCGAAGATGAAGACGCGATCGGAAGCGGAGGTGTTTTGCGGTTCGGTCATGGCTTTGATCCTGGAATTTTTTTCGCCCCGGAACAAGTCAAACGGGGCCGGAAATCGGCTGAGACAAAAACCCCTGAGCGCCCAGGCAAAGCCCGGCCGGCCCTCAGGGGTTGATAAGAAGGAGGGCGAGAGCGCGCGCGAACGGCCGCTGGGCGCTTGGCCCGGCGATCATCGTTGGCGTCTGGTGTGCGTCTTGAGGCACGTGCGGCTCGCAAAAAAGGCTCAAAACAGCCTGGAGGAATTCTAATAGCCGATTTCGGGGGAGAAACGCAAGCCATGCGCACACTCACCCGTAATGATAGCGACACTGCGCAATCTGCAAAGCCTCATCGGCGACGCGATAAACCAGCCTGTGCTCTTGCGTCAGCCGCCGCGACCACCAACCGGACAGCGCCCCGCGCAAGGGTTCCGGCTTGCCGGTTCCGGAAAAAGGCGTTCGTAAACATTCCTTGATGAGCCCGTTCAACCTCGCCGAAAGCTTGGCGTCCGTCGCCTGCCAATAGAGATAGTCTTCCCAGGCTTGCTCGCTGAAAACCAGTTTCACTCGGAAAGGTCCCGCTCTTGCCCGCCGCCGGAGTCCAATTCCGTGATCGCGGCGCGCAGGCGGTCGGCGTTTTTCGGGCTGGCAAGCAGATAACGCGTTTCCTCGAAGGAAGCGTAATCTTCGAGCGACATCAGGACAGCCGCAGGCTTGCCCCTGTCGCGCGTGATGATAACCGGCTCATGGTCGTTGTTCACGCCGTCGATCATGCTGGCGAGATTGCGGCGCAGTTCGCTGTAGGAGGTCGTTTTCATATAATCATTGTACCTAAAAAAGTACGCACGAGCAACTGCCGGGTCGTCGTCATTGCGACTCCGTCGCAATGACACGCCACAAACTTGCATAGGTATGGGGGGTATGCTATCCAGAAAACATGTCCCACACCATCCATGAAAAACAAAAGCTGCTCGCCCGCGTCCGCCGCATTCGCGGGCAGGTCGAGGCGGTCGAGCGGGCTCTCGACAGCGAGGCGGGCTGCGAAAAGGTCATGCATCTGATCGCCGCCGCGCGCGGGGCCATGGCCGGGCTCATGGCCGAGGTGGTGGAAGAGCATGTCCGGACCCATCTGGTGGATGAAGAAAAAAATCCCGGCGCGCTCAACAAGGAAGCCGCCGAGCAATTGCTCGACGTCGTCCGCTCTTACCTGAAATGAGAAACGACATGAGCGAAGCGCTCCGCTTTCACAGCCACGTCTTTCTCGGCGAAGGCCACGAGAAAAGCGAAAAAAAGACCTGGGCCGTCATCTGGCTCTGCACCGCGATGATGATTCTGGAAATCGTCGGCGGCTGGATGTTCGGCTCGGTCGCGCTGGTGGCCGACGGCTTTCACATGAGCACCCATGCCGGCGCCCTGCTGCTGGCGGCGCTGGCCTATACCTACGCCCGCCGCCACGCCGGCGACGCGCGCTTCACTTTTGGCACCGGAAAATTCGGCGATCTCGCCGGTTTTACCAGCGCCATCATCCTCGCCATGATCGCGCTGCTGATCGGCTATGAATCCATCCAGCGCCTGCTGGACCCGGTTCCGATCCAGTTCAACGAGGCCATCCCGATCGCTGTGCTCGGCCTCGCCGTCAATGTCGCCAGCGCCTGGCTGCTGAGCGGCGGCGACCATCATCACGGCCACGCGCACGGCCATGATCACGATGACCACGGCCACGAACATCACGCCCAGGGCAAGGTCGCGCATGACAATAATTTTCGCGCCGCCATTGTGCATGTGATCGCCGACGCCGCCGTTTCGGTGCTGGTGATCGCCGGCCTGCTGCTGGCCCGCGCCTTCGGCTGGCTGTGGATGGACCCGCTCGCCGGCATTGTCGGCGCGCTGGTCATCGCGTCATGGGCCGCGACGCTGATCCGCGATACCGGCGCGATCCTGCTCGACATGAATCCCGACGACCACATCTGCGAGCATTTGCGCGAGGCCATCGAGGGCGACGGCGACGATCTCGTCGACCTTCACCTCTGGCGGCTAGGACCGGGTCATCTCGGCGCCATCTTGTCCGTGGTCACGCCAACCCAGCGCAATGAGGCGTATTATCGGAAAAAACTGCAAAATTTCAAAGCGCTGTCGCATCTGACCATCGAGGTTCGGGCGCCGCAGTGAGATTGGCGGGGGTGTCACGTCGCCCTCAGACGGTCTAGGATGCGCAACAAGCGGGCGGCAAAAAACGCCCCATCATAATAACCAAGGACTGGGATTCATGAGACAACCTCCGACTGTCGAGGTCATCGATCTCAATGCCCGACTGCATATCGAACGGCTCGGCGCGCGCGGCGAGGGCGTTTCGCGTGGCCGCCACGGCCTGATCTTCACCCCCTACGCCCTGCCCGGCGAGGACATCTTGGCCGAAGTCGACGGCGACCGTGGCAAGCTGGTCGAGATCGTCAAACCCGCACCGGACAAGTCCCCGCCCCCTGCCCGCATTTCACAGTCTGCGGCGGCTGCGCCGTGCAGACGCTCGCCGAGCCCTCCTATGCCGCATGGAAACGCGAACTGGTGGTCGAGGCGCTGCGCAACGCCGGCGTGGAGCCGGAGGGAATCGAAGCCAAGGTCGGGCCTTTGGTCGAAGCCTGGGGCGCCGGGCGGCGGCGCGCCACGTTCCATGCGCGCAACGACCAGCGCGGCCTGCCCCATGTCGGATTCATGCAGGCGCGAGCGCATCGCATCGTCGAAATCGACGCCTGCCCCATTCTTGCGCCCGAGTTTGCCGGCGCCCTGCCCATCCTGCGCGAGCTTGCGCTCATCCTCGCGCCGCTCGAAAAACCGCTCGATTTTCAGGTCACCGCCAGCCTCAACGGGCTCGACATCGACATTCGCGGTTGCGGCAAGCTCGACTTCGCCATCGAGCAGGAATTGATCGCGGCGGCGACCAAACTCGACCTCGCCCGCATCGCCAATCACGGCGTACCCTTGGTCGAGCGTCGTCCGCCGGAAATCCAGATGGGCCGCGCCCGCGTGACGCCCCCTTCCGGCAGCTTCCTGCAGGCGACGGCGGCCGGCGAAGAGGCCCTTGCGCGCCTTGTGCTTGAAGCGGTCGGCGACGCCAAAAAAGTCGCCGATCTCTATTGCGGCGTCGGCACTTTCGCCTTGCGGCTGGCCGAAAAGGCCGAGGTTTTTTGCGTCGAAAGCGAAGTGGAGGCGCTCGCCGCCGGGTTGCGCGCCGGTCGCGCCGCTCTTGATCTGCGCTCGATCAAGGGCGAGGCGCGCGATTTGTTCGACCGCCCCCTGCTATCGAGCGAGTTGAACGCCTTTGACGC
>CAWFBN010000102.1:0-14706 GCA_963813955.1 uncultured Alphaproteobacteria bacterium
CAGGGCCGTCAGCGCCAGAGCGTTGAGGCCGCAGCGCCCCAGCGCCCGGCCACGTCGCGCATATTGGTGACCTGTGCGTTCACTTGCGCCCCGACATCGACAGGCAGGGACAAGCCGAAAACCTTGAACGGGCTTCGGCAGTGGGCGCCGGCGGCGATTGTTGCGCCGCTTGCCGCGGCGCTGCTGGCGGTCGGCGGCGCGACAGTGGTTTTCGCCTCCGGGCGGCGCGGCGCCTTTGGGATCGAAAGGCGCCGGCTTTTGCCGGAGCAGCGAGAGCGACGCGCGACTTCAGCCGGCTTTTCGCCTTCATTCGCCATGGGTTGGAAACCGCGCAGGCTCTGCAAGGCCGCGAGATCTTCCGGATAATAGCTGGCTGAACGCAGCCGCGCGGGCGCCTGTTCGGCAGGCGCCGGGGCAGGGACGGGGACAACGACTGCGGCTGGGGCAGGCGCGCGCGCTGGCATGTCGGCGAGCGCAAACAGGGTCAGCGCGCCGGCGAAGACCGCGCGCGGCGATTTCCGCGCGCGGCTTTGCCGTGCGATTTCGCGGCTTTTTCTTGTCCGTGGTCGTGCATAATCATGCGAGGCCTCAGCGGGCTGTAAGCGGTGCTACCAAGGACAAAAAGCCCGATGATTGCGGCTGAAACGAGACGGCGAAATTAGACTTCTCATGGCGCCATTCATGCAGCCTTGCGACCGAACCAATTCACGCCACATTCAGACTTGAAAGACCAAACTCGTCAGTAGGCCAAATTTTGGGCGAAAACTTCGGCGAGAACGCCTGGCTGAAGTCCTGCTTGGGGGCCTTTGCCTGCACTTCGCCGTTGGCGACGGCGTTGCGCAGGCTCAGGGCTTGCGCTTTGGGCTCTGGCATTTTGGCGTGCCCGCTTTCGGCGGGTCGCAATTTTGATGGTCCGCGCTACGATGGTCCTCGCTATGATGGCCCGCGTCGTTATGAGATGGAGCCGCCGTCGGAGGAGCCGCCAATCGGTCCGCCTCCCGACATGCATTCCACTCGGTCCGCGTGTCTGTTACAAACCGGCCGAAGCGAGGGAACGCGTCTCCTCCCACAAATTGCACGAGCCTTTCGCGCTGATGCGGAAGGCGTCGGCCATGGCGCATGCCGAGGCGCTCGCGGGGAATGTGCCGTTGGAACGATCTGGATATCTACGAAATCAGCCTGTTGCGGCCGCGACGGGCGGGTAATCCATGTATTCCTGAACGCCGCGAGCGGACAGCTCGTCGGCGCCCGAACGCGCATTGATGGGATTCGCGCGGAGCAAGAAATTGGGGACAATAAATTGCGCCTGCTCGTGATTGAAGACGACAAGGATCTCAACCGCCAGCTGGTCGGGGCGCTTGAAACGGCGGGCTATGCCGTCAAATCGGCACCGATGGCGAGGAGGGGCATTTCCTCGGCGAGACGGAGCCCTATGACGCGGTGGTGCTCGATATAGGCCTGCCGAAAATGGACGGGGATCTCCGTGTTGACCGCCTGGCGCAAGGCGGGCAAGGACATGCCGGTGCTGATCCTGACCGCCCGCGACGGCTGGACCGAAAAAGTGCAGGGATTCGACGCGGGAGCCGACGATTATGTCGCCAAGCCTTTCCATCTGGAGGAGGTTCTTGCGCGGTTGCGCGCCTTGGTGCGCCGCGCCACGGGCCACGCCAGCAGCGAAGGGCTGTGCGGGCCGGTGTCGCTCGACGCCCGATCCGGGCGAGTGACGGTCGCCGGGGAGCCGATAAAGCTGACCTCGCATGAATATCGGCTGCTCGCCTATCTGATGCACCATCCGGGGCGGGTGGTCTCGCGCGGCGAGATCGTCGAACGTCTTTACGACCAGGATTTCGACCGCGATTCCAACACGATCGAAGTATTCATCGGACGCTTGCGCAAAAAGCTCGGGGTCGATGTGCTGCAGACGGTGCGCGGCCTTGGCTATATGCTCGACGCCGGCGAGAGCGGAAAGGACCTACCCCGACGCGCGAAAATGAAGCGGCGGCGCTGGCGGATCGGCAAGAGCTTCGACAAAGGTCTCGGCACGAGCTCGATCGCGACGCGGCTGTTCCTGTCCTCAGCGGCGGCCTGCATCGTGATCCTGACGGTGGCCGGACTGGCGCTGACGGCGCTCTATCGCGAAACGGCCGAGGCGGCCCTCGACGAACAACCCGGCGTCTATCTGCGCGCGCTGGTCGGCGGACATGCTGTCGCCCCGCGATGATCGCGCGTCCGAAGCGGGCCAACTCGGCGAGCCGCAATTCGAATTGCCGCAATCGGGCTGGTACTGGCAGATCACCCAGCTGGATACGGAAGACCCGCCGACATCGCACGTCGCGCTCGCTGTTCGCCTCGCGCCTGCCGCGACCGGCGGCCCAGGCGGAAGCCGCGGTGAACGGGAGGCGGCACAGCGATATCTCGGGCCGGACAACAAGTCGCTCCGGATGCTGGAGCGCGACATCGACGCCGGCGACCAGGGACGATTCCTGGTCCAGGTCGCGGCGATCACCCAGAGCGTGGAACGTCGCCTCGCGCAATCCGAGATCGACCTCGGCGTCACCTTCCTCCTGCTCGCGCTCCTGCTCATGGTCGCCATGGCCTTCCAGGCGCGCTACGGCCTGCGGCCGTTGCGGCAGCTACGGCGCGACGTGGTCGCGGTGCGCCGGGGACAGGCCGAAGACATCGCCGGCGAATTCCCGCTGGAGATCGCGCCGCTCACCGAGGAACTGAACCTGTTGATCGGCGCCAATCGCGAAATCGTCGAGCGGGCGCGCACCCAGGTTGGCAATCTCGCCCATGCCCTCAAAACGCCGCTGAGCGTAATCGTCAACGAAGCGGACGGGGACGCGCTCGGCTGGGAAGGAGTCGGCGAGCAGGCCGAGGTGATGCGCGATCAGGTGCCGTTCTATCTCGACCGCGCCCGCGCCGCGACCCGGGCCGGGGCGATCGGCGCCGCAGCCGATCCGGCCCAGGCCTTGGCCGCGATGGCTCGGGCCTTCGGTAAGATCTATCCGGCGCTCGATCTCGAGGTGGAGTGTCCGGAAAGCCTGCAATTTCCCGGTGAAAAGCAGGATTTCGACGATATGGCCGGCAATCTCATCGACAATGCCTGCAAATGGGCGACGGGCGAAGTGCGGGTCGGCGTCGAGGAATTGCCCTCCGGCGAACTCGACCGGTCTTTTTCCGTGCCGACATTCGATGACGACGGGCCGGGACTCGCCGCGGAACAACGAGCGGACGCGATGCGGCGGGGACAACGGCTCGACGAGAGCAAGCCGGGTTCGGGGCTCGGCCTGTCCATCGTCGCCGATCTGGCGGCGGCTTATGGCGGGCGTCTCGACCTCGGCGATTCGCCGTTCGGCGGCTTGCGCGCGATTCTGATCCTGCCAGCCTTGCCGCCCGTTTAGCGTCCCCGTTCGGGCGTCAAGAGTCGATCGTGACGGAAAACCGATAATTTGATGGATTGACGCGAAACTTTGAAATAAAACGAAAAGATGAAATTTTTGAAGGAAAGCACTTGGGACCGGCATCTCCAACTCGAGAAGCGTTTGGCGATCAAAGACCGTTTTTCTGAAATTTCAGCTTATCGACATCACCTGACCCAACTATGGAGCTTCCATGCCGCCGCCGAGGCGCAATGGGCGGGTTTTCTGCTCGGCGCGATCGACGACTATCCCCAACGCCTGAAAGCGTCGTTGCTCGCGCGCGATATCGAAGCTCTGGGCGGCCTTCCCCCGACGGACTTGGCCAGCGTCCCGCCTGTGGCCGACGAGGTCGCCGCTCTGGGCGGGTTTTACGTGCTGGAAGGCGAACACTCGGCGGCCAGCATCTCCTGCCCATTGTCCACCGCAAGCTCGGACTGTCGGCTACGCATCGCGCCAGTTATCTGGCCAGCTATGGGCCGGATGTTCATGAGATGTGGCGGCGATTCTCCGCGATTGTCGACGCCCGATGCGCGACGCCAGAGGCTCGGGAACACGCGAGTGACCGGCGCGCGCGACCTTCCTCGCCCTCGAAACCTGGCTTTGTGAAAATGGGCCGGCCCTCTAAGCATTCTTCGCCTGACCTGAACCAGGGTCGTCATTGCGAGCGAAACGAAGCAATCCACCCTGGCCACAACCCAAGCCATGGATTGCTTCGCTTCGCTCGCAATGACGGGTCAGGTCGATACAGGCGAGAAAGCTAAAGGATTCCCCACATAGCCTGACAAGGGCCAAATGTTTGACCGATGCAAGCCCACGCCATTCATCGCTTGACGAAATGAAAAAATTCGCCCGGCTCGTCTTTCGCAGCGGGACATCAGCGCTGCATGAAGCAGAAATGCGCCCGAGGCCCAGATTTTTATAAGGTTTTGCCGTGATTTCTCTGGCGCGCGCCGGTTTCGCCCTGGTCGCTCTCGCCGCCCTTTCGGGCTGCGCCTCCACAGCCTCCCCCTCTGTCGAGACGCCTGCGCCGGCCGCGGCGGCTGTGGCGGTCACGCCTCCGCCTCCGCCGCCCTACAACGGCCTCGCCAGCGGTTCGCTCGGCCAAAGCCTCAACGTCACTGGCAAGGCCGCGGCCAACAAGGCGGAATTGTCGGCGCTGGCCTCGGGCGAGCGCAAGACCTGGCGCGGCGACGATGGCTCCTATGGCTATGTCGCGCCGGTGGCGGGAACCGGCGACTGCCGCGACTTCACCCACACGGTCTATATCAACGGACGGCCGCAAATCGGCACGGGGAAAGCCTGCCGCACCGGCGATAGCTGGAAGCTCAGCTGAGCTGGCTTTCGGTCGGAAAAGCCTTCAAAACCGTCGCCGACACGAAAACGTGCGGGATAAGCCTGATATTTGAGCGTTTTGTCCGGCTTTTCGATTTCGTCCTGACCGCGAACCGCGATAAGGTGAGCCTCTCCCGCCATAGTCCGGGCGCTTTCTTGCGCCCTTGTTGCAGGCGCAACCGATGGATGAGGCTTCCCAGGACATCAGGAATTTGCATGCGCATTCGTTTCGGCTACGACATGACCTACCAGACGCAAAGACCCACGCCGATGGTTGGCATGCTGAATGTTCATCATAGCCGCGCCGGACAGCTCAAATCGCAGGATTTCCTGACCACCGAACCGCAGGTGCCGATCTCGACCTACCATGACAGCTTCGGCAATTTCTGCTTTCGCCTCGTCTCGCCAGGAGGCGATATCAGGTTTCACGCCGATGCGGTGCTGCATGATTCCGGCGCTCCCGATCCGGTCAACCTGAACGCCATCCAGCACGAGATCGCGGATCTGCCCTGACGATGCGATGCAGTTTCTGCTCGGCAGCCGCTATTGCGAAACCGATATTCTGTCTCAGGAAGCGTGGCGGCTGTTCGAAAACGCGCCGACCGGCTGGGGACGGGTGCAGGCGATCTGCGATTACGTCCACAATTACCTGCGTTTCAATTATCAGGATTGCGATCCGACCCGCACCGCCTCGCAGGCTTATTACAAGGGCGTCGGCGTCTGCCGCGACTTCGCCCATCTCGCCATCGCCTTCACGCGCTGCATGAACATCCCGGCGCGCTATTGCACCGGCTATATCAGCGACATCGGCCTGCCGCCGCCTTATTCCGACCAGGATTTCTGCGCCTGGATGGAAGTTTACCTCGGCGGCCAGTGGTGGACCTTCGATCCGCGCAACAACGCGCCGCGCGTCGGCCGCATCCTGATGGCCCGAGGCCGCGATGCGGCGGATGTGCCGCTGGTCCAGACTTTTGGGCCGCATATGCTGCGCCATTTCCAGGTATGGATGGAGCAGTTGCCGGATTAAGGTCGCCAGTTGCGCCCGGATTGCCTTTAATTCAGCCTTGCGCGCTTCGCTGACGGTCGGGAAGGCGAGGTCCAGCGAGTCCATTTTCTCCAGCACGATCTGCGACACGATCAGTCGCGCGGACAGCTTGTCGTCGGCGGGAATGATGAACCAGGGCGCGTCATCGGTGCTGGTCTCGGACAGGCAGACTTCATAGGCGCGGCGGTATTGGTCCCAGAAGCCGCGTTCGTCCATATCGGCCTGCGAAAATTTCCAGTTCTTTTCGGGCTCGTCGATGCGGGCGAGAAAGCGCTTGCTCTGCTCCTCCTTCGACAGATGGAGAAAGAATTTCAGCACATGGACATGATTGGCGCCGAGGTGCCGCTCGACGCCGCGAATGGAGCGATAGCGCTCTTTCCAGAATATGTCCGGGTCGTCGCCGAGCTTAAGCCCTTCGGTTTGCAAAAGCTCGGGATGGACGCGCACGATCAGCACGTCCTCGTAATAGGAGCGGTTGAAAATGCCGATCTGGCCGCGCTCCGGCAGAGCCTGCATCGAACGCCAGAGAAATTCGTGTTCCAGTTCGGCCCCGCCGGGATGCTTGAAACTGGTGACCCGACAACCCTGCGGATTGACTCCCGACATCACGTGGCTGATGCACCCATCCTTGCCCGCCGCATCCATCGCCTGAAAAATCAGCAACAGGGCGTGGCTGTTGCCGGCGTAGAGCTTCTGCTGCATGTCGCTGAGCCGCTCGACGTGATGGGCGAGGAGCGCATGATACTCCTCCTTCGACCCATAAACCGGTTTTATGCGCGTCGGCCATTTGGCGAGATCGACCTTCTTGTCTTCTTTCGCGCGAAATTTTTTTGTGTAGATCGCGGGTTTTTTGCTCACGGTTTCTTCCCTATGGAATCAGAACCGCCGCCCCTTCAAAGGCGCCGGCGCGCAAATCGGCGAGGGCGGCGTTGGCCTCGGCGAGGGGATAAAGCTTTGTTGTCGTCGTCACGCCGAGTTGCGGCGCGAGGCGCAAAAATTCGAGCCCGTCGCGCCGGGTGAGATTGGCGACCGAGACAAGTTGGCGCTCCTCCCACAACAGCGCATAGGGAAAGCTCGGAATGTCGCTCATATGAATGCCGGCGCAGACCACCGCGCCGCCCTTGCGCACGGCTTTTAATGCGAGCGGAACGAGGCCGCCCACGGGCGCGAAAATAATTGCGGCGTCGAGTTTTTCCGGCGGGACCTCATCGGAGCCGCCCGCCCAGACCGCGCCGAGCGAGAGGGCGAAATTTTGGCCAGCACGATCGCCCGGCTTGGTGAAGGCGAAAACATCATGCCCCTGTTTGGTTGCGACCTGGGCCAGAATATGGGCGGCGGCGCCAAAACCATAGAGGCCGACCCGCTCCAGCCGCCCGGCGCTGCGCAGGGCGATCTTGAACGACCGCCAGCCGATCAGACCCGCGCAAAGCAAGGGAGCGAGGCTCGAATCCTCGCCGGTCTCGCCGAGCGGAAAGGCGAAACGCGCGTCGGCGATGGTCATCGTCGCAAAGCCGCCGTCGCGTGAATAGCCGGTGAATTCAGGGTTGTCGCACAGGTTTTCGTGGCCGGTGGCGCAGCAGGGGCAGGTCTGGCAGGTATGGCCGAGCCAAGGCACGCCGATGCGCTCGCCGAGTGACAATCCGCTGACGCCGGGGCCGAGTCGGTCGATGCGCCCGACGATTTCATGGCCGGGAATGATCGGGACGCGCGGATGGGGGAGTTCGCCGTCCACCACATGAAGATCGGTGCGGCAGACCCCACAGGCCGAAATTTTCAGCCGGATCTCGCCGGGGCCGGGGAGGGGGTCGGGGCGCTCGATGGCCTCCAGCGGCGCTCCGATCCGGTTCAGCACCATGGCGCGCATAGAAGCCTCCACCTTGACAAACCGCAGTGTCGACCCGGCGCAAGGAGACTGTCAAATGAGGCTCCTGAAAAACTTCGCGTTGCCGAGGCAGTGTTTTTTGTCTAATGGACCCGCTTGATTTCAGCAGGGAGAATAGCGTTGGGCCTTGTTAAGTTCCCGGCGGCGCGCCTGGCGCAGGCCTTGCGCTTCGGCATCGTGATTTGCGCTTTGCTGGGCGGCGGCGCGGCGTGGGCGGATGACGCGCACCCGCTCAAACCCGTCCCGACCGGCAGCCCGCGCGAGACGCTGATGGGCTTTCTCGCGACCACCGATGCGCTCTATGGCTTGCGCACGCGCCTCCTCACCAGCTACGCTGAGTTCGGCCGGCTTTACCTGAATGAGGAAGAAAAAGCCCAGCAATTGGCCGTGGGCGCCTTCATTCCGCGCGCTCTCGCCGATCTCGACACGTCGCAGATTTCCCCCGTTCTCACCGACATTGTCGGAGCAGAGCGCGCCCTGTTGCTGCGCGAAGTCCTGGATCGCATCGACATTCCCGCCGCGGCCGAAATTCCGGACCGCGCCGAAATGACGCGGCTCGGATTAAAAAAATGGCGCGTGCCGGACACAGAAATCGATCTTGTCCTGATCGAAGACGGCCCCCGCGCCGGGCAATATCTCGTATCGGCCGACACGGTGGAGCGCCTGCCCGACTTCTTCGCGCGGGTCAAAAGCCTCCCCGAAAAGTCCGAAATCACGCGCGCGCTGCTCAAGGCGATGGCGAAACTGAACCCCGACCCCTACGGGACGGTCTACGATGCTTATCTGAGTTCGCCGGCGGCTCTGGGGCGCTTGGTGCCGCCCAGGTGGCTGATGGCCATGCCCGCCTGGGCCAAGGTAAGGGTGCTCGGCCTCGCGCCCTGGCAATGGTTGGGGGTCGGGATCGGGCTGACCTTCGGCGCGTTGCTGATTTCGGCCGTCAACCGGTTGAGGATAAGCTTGAAGCGCCGCAGGGGCGACCGCGACGGGCCGAAATGGCATGCCTTGCTGATCCCCGTCGCCGTCATTTTCCTGGCCGGTCTGGCCTTGCCGACCCTATGGGGAATTCTTCGGATCGGCGACACCCCGCGCGTGATCCTGGCTTATGCCGAGACCACGGTGAGCACTCTGGCCGAAGCCTGGCTGTGCATGGTCGGCGCCGTTCTGATCAGCGACGTCATTGTCGCGTCGGAGCGTCTCAAGACCGGTAGCCTCGATGGCCAGCTTTTCCATCTCGGCGCGCGGATTGTCGGCGTGATCGGCGCGATCGCCGTCCTGATCCGGGGAGCCGACGCGCTTGGCCTGCCGGCTTATTCGGTGGTGGCCGGTCTCGGCGTCGGCGGTCTGGCGGTGGCGTTGGCGGCGCGCGACAGCGTGGCCAACCTGCTCGGCTCCATCCTCATCATGTTTGAGAAACCCTTCCGGGTCGGCCATCTGGTCAACATCGCAGGCACTACCGGCACGGTCGAGAATGTGGGTTTCCGCAGCACGCGGATTCGCACGCCCGACAATTCACTGATCTCAATCCCCAATAATTCGGTGGTCAACACCACGGTCGAGAACCTGTCTTTGCGTCCGCAGCGGCGGCAAAAATTTCTCGTGCAGGTCACCTATGACACGACCCGGGAAAAACTCGACACGCTGCTCGAAGGGATCAGGCAGATCCTGAGAGAGCATCCCTTCGCCAATGGCGCGAATTCCCGCGTCCGGTTTAACGATTTCGGCGAGAGCAGCCTGAATATCCTGGTGATCGTCCATCTCATGACCGATGATTCCGCACAGGAACTCGAATATCGCGAGGACATCCTGCTGCGGATCATGGATCTCGTGACGGAGATGGGCGTCGAATTCGCCTTCCCGACGCGCACGCTCTACTTGGCAGGCAGTACGCCTTCGCCCGTGTTCGAACGCGCAGACACTGAAAAAGCGGTTGTCTAGCCGAGCGTCCAGGCGAAGACCGCCGCCGAAATCAGGCCGAGAGCGAAAAGGCCCCACTCCAGCTGGCCCCAGATGGTGACGATTTCACGCGAATTGGCATCCCCCGGCGCGGACAGCAGGCGGTTATTGAGCGGCACGATAACGAAATAGGTATAGGGCCAACTTGCCAGCGCGATCAGCGCGCCGACCAGCCAGCGGATGTCGCCGCCCTGGCCGAAGGCGGCGAGACCTGAGATCGCCGCCAGCAAGGCGAGGCCGCCGAGGAGCGCGAAGCCGCGCCGGTCGCTGGGCGCCCATTCGCGCATCATCGACGAATTGTCGAGCGCCAGCCGCGCCGGTTGCTCGACGAGAGTCACGTAAAGCGACGCGCCGGCGAAGCCCGAAGCGAAACCCAGCGCGAGAAGACCTGAGAGCATTGCCGCCGCCTTTGAAAACCACGCGCCTTGTGCGGCGCCTCCCGCGTTCTAGCTCTTTTGCACAGGAACCGGAAGATTTTTCGCTTAGCGCTTTCGTGGAAGCGTGTGGCGAAAAGGGCTCGCGTCGTTAACCAATTCTGAACGAGCCTTTGGCACGATACGTGCAATGCAGCAATTGCTTATGCGCGCTGTCCAGACCCGGCTGGAGACAGTCCAGGCCTGTTCAACACCTTGTCAAAAGGAGTTGAACGATGCCGTTATCGAGCTGTGTTTATTGCGGTTTACCGACGCGTATTCATTTCGCCTGGTGCCAGGAAAGCGGAGCCAAGGGCGACATGCCAATCGAAGCGCTGCGTCCCGGCGCAGTGGTTTCGGAGCCCCGCGAATTGCGCTTTTGCAAGCCAGTTGGAAAGCAAAAAGCCCGGCGCTGATCGGCCCGATCTTTGACGTGCGTTTGCCCATGGTTCGAGACGGCCTTTTCAAGGCCTCCTCACCATGAGGTTGTCAATGAATTGAAAGCAATAGCGCTTACAACAAGGAGCGCCGCACAGGGCGCGTCATGGAACCTCATCCTGAGGAGCGCCCCGTAAGGGCGCGTCGAACCTCATCCTGAGGAGCGCCCCGTAAGGGCGCGTCTCGAACCTCATCCTGAGGAGCGCCCCGTAAGGGCGCGTCTCGAAGGATGGGCCGCATCGGAAACATCGCGCAAACATTGCAAAAGGCGCGTTTTCGGTCCAGTAGTGACGGCCTCTTTCCCAGCAGAAATGGCCGGACCCCGATAATGAAGCGCGCCTTGACCGTCACCCGCGACGACAATTTTCCCGAATGGTATCAGGCCGTGGTCGATCAGGCCGATCTGGCCGAAACCTCGCCGGTGCGCGGTTGCATGATCATCAAGCCATGGGGCTGGGGTATATGGGAGCTGGTGCAGGCGGCGCTGGATAAGCGCATCAAGGAAACCGGCCACGAAAATTGCTATTTTCCGCTGTTCATCCCGCTGAGTTTTATTGCCCAGGAAGCGAGCCACGTCGAAGGTTTTGCCAAGGAAATGGCGGTGGTCACCCATCACCGGCTCAAGGCTGTCGATGGCAAGCTGGTGGTCGACCCGACCTCGGAGCTCGAAGAACCGCTGGTGGTGCGTCCGACCTCGGAAACCATTATCGGCGACGCCTTCCGGCGCTGGGTCAGCTCCTATCGCGACCTGCCGATTCTGATCAATCAATGGGCCAATGTCGTGCGCTGGGAAATGCGCACCCGCATGTTTCTCCGCACTACCGAATTTTTGTGGCAGGAGGGCCATACCGCCCACGCCAGCCGCGAGGACGCGCTCGAAGAAACGTTAAAGATGCTCGAAGTCTATCGCGAACTCGCGGAAGATGTTCTGGCCATGCCGGTCATGGTCGGCGAAAAGCCCGAGAATGAGCGTTTTCCCGGCGCCGACGCCACCTATTCCATCGAGGCGATGATGCAGGACGGCAAGGCCCTTCAGGCCGGCACCTCGCATTACCTCGGGACCAATTTCGCGCAGGCGCAGGGCATCCGCTTCCAGGGGGCGGAAGGCGAACTGACTTATTGCCATACGACGAGTTGGGGCGTCTCCACCCGCCTGATCGGCGGCGTCATCATGACCCATGGCGACGACGACGGCCTGCGCCTGCCGCCGCGCATAGCGCCGCAGCAAGTGGTGATCGTGCCGATGTTGCGCGAAAAGCCTGAGGATGCCGAGGTGTTGGCCTATTGCGAAAAGCTCAAGGCCGAACTCGACGGGCTTGTCGCCTTTGGCCAGCCCTTGCGCGCAAAACTCGACAAGAAGGCCGCTCGCGCCGCCACCAAGCGTTGGGATTGGGTGCGCCGTGGCGCACCGGTCATTCTGGAAGTCGGACCGCGCGACGCGGCGAGCGACAAGGTGACGATGATCCGCCGCGACAAGCTCTATGAAGGCGAAAAGGTCCGCTCGGAGCTTTTGACACGAGAAGCCTTCAAGGAAAATGTCGCGGGGCTGCTCGCCGAAATCCAAGCAAATCTCTTCGCCGAGGCCAAGGCGCGGCTTGACGGCAATATCCGCTCCGACCTGCTCAGCTTCGAGGCGATTGCCGCGTTTTTCGGCAAGGCGGCTGACGACGACGAAAAGGGCGGCGCCTTCAAGGGCTGGGTGCGCGCGCCCTGGGCGCGTCCGACCGGCGCCGAACTGGAGCAGGTCGAGACACGACTCAAGGCGCTGAAACTGACCTTGCGCAACGTCCCGATGGCACAGGGCGCCGCGCAGGGGGCTTGCGTCTTCACCGGCCGTCCGGCGGTGGAAGAAATCCTCATCGCCCGCGCCTACTGAACAAGGCGCGGGCTGTGCTGTCACATCATGCGGGGCGATGAGGTGTGACGCACCGTCCACAATTCCCAACCTGTCGACAGCACGACCAGCGCGCCGAGCACGTAATGCGCCGCCACTGCATGCGTGACATGGGTGAATCCGAACACAAAGGGCGAGACGATCACCGCCAGCCCCACCAGAAGATTCAGCCATTCTTCCCATTCGGCGAACCTGACGATCGCGGCCAAAGCCAGGACAAAGATGATGATGCCACTGATCCAGGCCATGCGCGCCGCCATCTCTTCTCCGGCATAGCCGAGCGCCCAGGGCGCAACGAACAGCAATGCGCCGAGAACAAGATTAGCGTAATCCTGGGAATGTGATTTGTTGATGTCGATGAAGGAGGCCATTGGCGACTCCATCCTCCTGCGACCGGCGCCCTGCCGGCGCTTCTTTCTGCAATTTCATGTGGTTGAACCGCAGGAATTTTTCAAGTGCGGCAGGCTGTAGGCTGCCGCGCCGGGCCGCGCGCGGTTGACGTTGCGGCTTAAAATGTTGTTTTGGATCAATTCCAATCTGCAAGCCCTTTACAGTACAGTCATAGAGACCTAGGGCTGTCATAAAAGTTTCGTGAAATTGTCATATTTCCGGGGGCGCCATGCTGGGCTGGTTTCAGGCTCTGATGCCGAAAGAGGAAAAGTTTTTTGATCTCTTCGAAAAACACGCGGCGATTACGCTGGCCGCCGCTCACTCCCTGCGCGCTTTGCTGGACGGCGGCGACAAGGTCGCGAGCCATTGCGAGGCCGTCTTCCAATATGAGGAAGACGCCGACGCGGTGGCGCATGATGTCGTTCAGGCGCTGCGGCGCACCTTCATCACGCCCTTCGATCGCGGCGACATCCAGAGCCTGATCGACGACATGGACGACGCCGTCGACCAGATGAGGCAGGCTGTGAAAGCGATTCGCCTGTTCGATGTCGTCGCCTTCGAGCCGGGCATGGTGAAGATCGGCGATCTGGTGGTGGAATCGGCGCAAGTCGCCGTGGAGACTCTGCCGCTGTTGCGTTCGCTCAACGCCAATGCGGCGCGCATTCATGCCGCCAACGAAAAGACGGTTCAACTGGAGGAGGAGTCCGACCAACTTTATCTGCAGGGATTGAAAGCCTTGTACCTGCAGCACAAGGAAGATCACCCGATGGGATATATCGTGGGAGCGGAGATTTACGGTCATCTCGAGAAGATTGTCGACTGTTTTGAAGATGTCGCCAGCCGTATCGACGGCATTTTGCTCGAACATATGTAAGGGCCGGCTATGGACGGCGCCAATCTGGTCTTGTTCGCGCTCATCGCGGTGGCGCTGCTGTTCGATTTCCTGAACGGTCTGCACGACGCCGCCAATTCCATCGCCACCATCGTTTCGACGCGGGTGCTGCGGCCGCAATATGCCGTTGCCTGGGCCGCCTTTTTCAATTTCATCGCATTCGCCATCTTCGGCCTGCATGTCGCCAATACGGTCGGCAGCGGCATCGTCGATGCGCATATCGTCGACGACCGGCTGATTTTCGGCGCCCTGACCGGGGGCATCGTCTGGAATGTCATCACCTGGCTGCTCGGGATTCCCTCGTCCAGTTCGCACGCCCTGATCGGCGGGTTGGTGGGCGCAGGACTTGCCAAGGCAGGGCCGGACGCCATTGTGTGGAGCGGCCTGAGCAAGACCGCCGCGGCCATCGTGCTGTCGCCGGCGCTCGGCTTTGTGCTGGCGCTGTTCCTGATGCTCGCCGTGTCCTGGCTGTTGGTCCGCTCACGGCCTGCCGCCGCCGACAAGAGTTTCCGTTTGCTGCAATTCGTGTCCGCCTCGGCCTATTCGCTCGGCCACGGCGGCAATGACGCGCAGAAAACCATGGGCGTCATCGCCGTCCTGCTGTTTGCGCATGGCGATGGCGGCGCCTTTCATGTTCCGCTCTGGGTCGTGCTGTCCTGCCAGTCGGCCATGGCGCTGGGGACGCTTTTCGGCGGCTGGCGCATTGTCCACACCATGGGATCGAAAATCACCCGCCTGACGCCGATGCAGGGCTTTTGCGCCGAAACCGGCGGCGCGCTCGCCCTGTTCCTGGCGACGGGGCTGGGCGTTCCGGTCTCGACCACCCATACCATCACCGGCGCGATCATCGGGGTTGGCTCGGCGCGGCGCCTTTCCGCCGTGCGCTGGAACGTGGCGCAGAGCATCGTCGTCGCCTGGGTGCTCACCATGCCGATGGCGGCGCTGATTGCCGCTCTGGCCTACGCATGCGCCGGAGGACTGCAATGAACCGAAGCAGCCCCGCCAAGGCGCGGAAGAAAATCAAGAAGATCGTCAAGGAGGCCAA